>CALKDI010000181.1 GCA_938084065.1 uncultured Alphaproteobacteria bacterium | reverse complement strand
GCTCAACGAGACAACCGGACGTAGTTTTTGACTGAGGGCGGCACATGCTTTTCTGAGCACAGGATCATCCCTTTCCCGAGGAAGAATCCGTCAGAAAACCATGATTTGCCGTCCTCAGCTACCGCTGTCGTGTAGTGTGCACACAGATGTAAGGTAACTGACAACGTCCGGATTTTAAGGAGTTATATCGTGTCTGAAGCAGCAAAACCTGAAGTTCACGCGCTACTGCATGCCGCCTCCTCAACGATCTGTTACATCGTTGCCTGTCCGACGACCAAACAGTGTGCGGTGATCGATGCGGTGCTGGATTTTGATATCGCCAGCGGCCGCACCAGCACCGGCTTTGCTGAACAAATCATCGCCAAAGTCCGCGAACTGGGGTTGACCGTGCAGTGGATCCTGGAAAGCCACGTGCATGCGGACCACCTCTCCAGCGCGCCGGTGGTTCACAAGGCTTTGGGCGGCACGATCGGTATTGGCGACCATATCGGCGAGGTCCAAGCCGGCTTTGCCAAGATCTACAATCTTGGCCCGCAGTTTCAAGTGGATGGTGAGCAGTTCGGCCACCTGTTTGCCGACGGCGAACAGTTTGCCATCGGCAGCGTCCCGGCCAAGGTCATGCACACACCTGGCCACACGCCCGCCTGCGTGACCTATGTGATTGGCGATGCCGTGTTCTGCGGTGACACGCTGTTCATGCCGGACTTTGGCACAGCCCGCTGCGACTTCCCCGGCGGATCGGCGCACACACTTTATCGCTCGATCAAGCGCATTCTGGCGCTGCCGGCGGAAACACGGGTGTTTGTCGGCCATGACTACGGCCCCGGTGGTCGCGAGATTGCCTGGGAAAGCACGGTGGGGGAGCAGCGCGCCAGCAACAAGCATGTGAACGACGGCATTGACGAAGACACCTTCGTCGCCATGCGCACAAAACGTGATGCCGAACTGGCCATGCCCGGCCTGTTGTTGCCATCCATCCAGGTCAACATCCGCGCGGGCAATCTGCCGGAGCCGGAGGACAATGGCGTCTCCTACATGAAATTGCCGTTGAACCAATTTTGAGACCTGAATGCCCGATCAAACTCTAGACGCAACAGGCCTCAAATGCCCGATGCCCGTGCTGCGTGCGCGCCGTGCCCTGAAGGCCCTACCCAGCGGCGCGCTGCTGGAATTGCTGGCGGATGATCCGGCGACGGCCAAGGACGTCCCGGCCTTCTGTGAAATGACCGGTGACGCGCTCGAATCCACAAGCCAAGATGGCGAAACCCTGGTCTTCCACATCCGCAAAGCGTGAATGAGATCTCCCATGAGCGAACCGATCCATTACATGACCATCGAGTCCCTCTCGGCAGAGATCGAGGCAGGCCGCCTCTCACCCGTCGAGGTGACGGAGCACACGCTGGCCCGGATCAAACGGCTGGACGGCAAGCTCAAATCCTACGCCACCGTGATGGCAGACAGCGCCATGGCCGAGGCCCGCCAGGCAGAGGCGGAGATTTCCACCGGTAACTACAAGGGCAAGCTGCACGGCGTGCCGATCGCGGTAAAAGACTTGTGTTACACCAAGGGCGTCCGCACCATGGGTGGTCTGAAGGTGCTGGCCGACCATGTGCCAGACTTCGACGCGACTGTGGTCGAGCGTTTTCGGGTGGCAGGCGCTGTTATGCTGGGCAAGCTGAACCTGACCGAAGGCGCCATGGCCGGCTACAACCCGGATTTCGACGTGCCCGACAATCCCTGGCGGTCCGGCTATTGGTCAGGCGCATCGTCAAGCGGATCGGGCGCGGCGACGGCCGCAGGGCTGGCTTTTGCGACGCTGGGCAGCGATACCGGCGGCTCAATCCGTCATCCGGCAGCGATGTGTGGGACGGCAGGACTGAAGCCGACATATGGGCTGGTGAGCCGCCACGGCGTGCTCGACCTCGGCCAGACACTCGACCATGTCGGGCCGCTGACGCGGTCTGCGGTTGATGCTGGCATCATCACGCAAGCCATAGCTGGCCACGACCCGCAGGACCCGACCTCCCTGCCCTATCCCGCAGCCGATCTGCTGGCTGGCGTGGGCAAGAGCCTGAAGGGTGTTCGGGTTGGCTGGGATGAGCAGTATGCCTCCGAAGACCTGGCACGAGACCACGCCGCCGCCGTGGCCGCGGCAAAGGACGCCGCGAAAGAGCTGGGGGCTGAGATCGTACCGGTAACAATGCCAACGCGTCTGCGGGAGTATCTTGCGGAATGGCAGGTAATCTGTACCGCCGAGGCCGCTGACGCCCACCGCGCCACCTACCCCTCTCGCGCTCAAGACTACGGCCCGTGGTTCCGCGGCTGGCTGGAGCAGGGCAACAGCTATTCCGCCATGGATTACGCCCGCGCCCACATTGCCCGAACTGAGCACAATGGCGCTCTAGCCGAGACCATGGCCGGCATCGACCTGTTGCTATGCCCCTCCAGCCCACGAGCAGCCTACCCACACCCGCGCGAGATTGCATACGGCCCCATCCCACCGGATCGCGACCCGTGGACCAGCCGCTTTACCGTGCCAATGGATTTCGCTGGCCTGCCGTGTCTGGCACTACCCTGCGGCCTGTCAGACGACGGCCTGCCACTATCATTTCAATTCGTCGGCCACAAACGCAGCGAGGCTCTGCTGGTGCAAGCCGGCACGGCCTACGAAGGCACCACCGAGTGGCATCAGCTACACCCACCCGGCTGGGATTGATCCTGGCAGTTCTGACATCGGAACGGGCCACAAAGCAGGCTAGAGCATTTTCCGATCAAATTGAATCGCTATCGCGGTCAATTTTTCGGAATAAGATGCTCTAACTATTAGATGTATTGCTTCCGCCCAGTCCAGCAGCGCCAAATCCCGCCCTGACGCCGCGATCAGTTGCAGGCCCGCCGGCAACTCCCCCGCCGCCATCGGCATGGGCACAGAGATAGCCGGCGCCCCCGCAAACACCGCCAGCCCCATGAAATCCGAATGGCCGGGCGGATGCTGCCCGTCCAGTGGGAACGCCGTCATCGCCGTGGTGGGCGAGACGATGGCGTCCACCTGCCGCAACAGCCCGACAATCGCCTTCCTCGCCTGCCGCACCTGCTCTAACGCCAAAGCCAGCCGCGGCGCAGAGAGCTTGGCGCCATACTCCAGCATCCTGCGCAGGCCGGGGGAGAAGTCGGCGAAGCGGTCCGCGTGGATCGCTGCCGCATCCGCCTCGATCACCAGCAGGGCGGCGCGGCGCAGTGCGATCGGGTCGAACCCCGGCAGATCGACGGTCTCTATCGGGCCGTACAGCGCCTCGATCCGGCGCAGGCTCTCCGCATAGGCTGCGGCCACCGCAGGCTCCAGCGGCAAGGCCTCGAAAGCGGATAGCTTGACCAGCCGCGGCTTTTCCAAAGCGCTCACAGGCTCCACCGGATCGGCCAACGCCACAAACATCGCCCGCGCATCGGCCACGGTCTTGGTGATCGGCCCGACATGGTCCAGCGCCCAGCAGAGCGGCGCCACGCCCTCACACGGGATCGCATCAAAGGTTGGCTTGAAGCCCACCAGCCCGCAATGACCTGCCGGCACACGTACGCTACCCATCGTGTCCGACCCTAGCGCCGCGTCGCACAGCCCTGCCGCCATAGCTGCCGCGGAGCCGCCGCTCGATCCTCCGGCCGTGTAGCCATGGCGCAATGGGTTGTGCGTCCAGCCCCAGTGGGCGTTGTCGGTGGTGGAGCCGAGCGCCGCCTCGTGCAGGTTCGTCTTGCCGAGGATGATCGCGCCAGCTGCCTTCAGACGGGCGATGACCGGTGCGTCGGCCTCCGGCACCACGCCGCCCGGCAGACCGTTCGAGGTCATAACCCCCGCCACATCAATATTGTCCTTCACGGCGACGCACCAACCGCGCAGCGCCGCCTCATCCGCCACACTTGCCGCCTGGTGCCGCGCCAGGTCGTCAGTGACGCGCACAAACGCATTCAGCCGAGGATTCTCCGCAGCAATTGCGTCGAGATAGGCTTCGGTCTTCGCGATAGGATCGGACATAGGCTAAGGCTCATTCGTAGATAAGGGCGGCGCAGCAACGCCTTGGCGCGACATTAGCGCGTCCCACGCCCAGCCGAAACCTCCCGCAGTTGGCGAGCGGGCGGCTAGCAGGTATGGTGACGGCCAATTTTGCGATTGCTCCAGAGGAAAACGCCCGTGTACGCCGAGCGCGAATACATGACCCTGCACGAGTTCGTGCAGCAAGCCCGCATCAACCTGCACCAGAACACCTGGGACTATCTGGCTGGTGGCTCCGAGACCGAGACCACGCAGGTGCGCAACCGCCTGGCGCTCGAATCTCTGGCGTTTCGCCCGCGGGTGCTGCGCGATGTTTCGGAGATTGATCCCTCCGGTGACGTGCTGGGTGAGCGCAAGCGACTGCCTGTCGTGCTCGCCCCCATCGGCTCGGTTGAGAGCTTTACACCGGAAGGCGGCATCGCACCGGCGCAGGCCGCCGACCAGTTCGGCTGCGATCACATGCTGTCATCCGCCTGCGAGCCGGGCCTGGAGGAGGTGGCCAAGTCCGTCTCCAAACCCTCCATGTACCAGCTCTACGTCCGCGGCGACCGAGCGTTTGTTGAGGATGTCGGCGCACGAGTGATAGAGGCTGGCTATCGCTCATTCTGTTTCACTGTCGATAATGCTGTCTACTCCCGCCGCGAGCGCGACATCGCTAAGCGCTACCTGCCGCGTGGCCGCCAACGCGCCTGGGCTGCGGGCCCGGATGCCAAGCAGTATCAGGCGGCGTTGAACTGGTCAGACGTTGAGAACTTCAAAAGCAAGTTCGATATTCCTCTGGCCCTGAAGGGCATCATGACAGCGGAGGATGCCCGCATTGCGGTTGAGCACGGGGTTGAGGTTGTCTACATCTCAAACCATGGCGGTCGG
>CALKDI010000180.1 GCA_938084065.1 uncultured Alphaproteobacteria bacterium | reverse complement strand
TTCGAAAAATCGCCCTCAACCTCATCAAGCAGCACTCAACTGCCAAGATATCCCTCAAGGCCAGGCGCAAAAAGGCCGCCTGGGACGACCAATATATGACCCAAATCATCTCCGGAAAATTTCATGCGTAAGCCCTGGCTTCGCTAGTCGCTTACCCTCAGCTTCAGTGGTGCTTGTTCGATGGCGTGAAGCCTGAGGCCACCGCCGTCCGCTCATCACGCACCCAAAGTTGGCGTTCGGGGTGCATACCGCCGCCCTGGGTTGCTGGCACGCCGCTGGCGCGCATACGGTGCAGCAGGCGGGTATCGGCCACGCCGCAGTTCGGGTGCAGACCGCCGTTGGCAGCAACCACCTTATCCCATGCAGCCTGCCGAGCGGCTTTTACCGCTGAGTCCTGCAACTGTGTGCAGTTCAGCTCGTTCGTGTTGAGGTCGGCCACGATTTCGTCACCATTCTCAATCAGCGCGATGGGGCCGCCGACTGCGGCTTCTGGCCCGACATGGCCAATCACCAGTCCAACCGAACCACCGGAGAAGCGGGCGTCTGTCATCAATCCCACGACAATGCCCTGTTCGCGGCAGAGCGTCGTGATGCGCGAGGTTGAATCCAGCATTTCCGGCATGCCCGGCGCGCCACTTGGCCCCTCGTAGCGGACGATGACCATGTCGTGGTTCTGGAACACCTCAGGCGTCTCGTCCAGCGCGGTCAGCAGGTCAGCTTCGCCCTCAAACACGCGGGCTCGGCCCTTGAAGGTGTTGTCTTCCAGGCCGCCCTCGACACCGGCCAGCTTCAGGATGGCGCTGTAATCGGGCGAGAGATTGCCGCCCAGCAAGCGCAGGCCGCCGGTTGGCTTGTAGGGGCTGGCGCATGTGTGCACCACGTCAGCGTCCGGCTTTGGCGTGTCCAGGCGTGCCACCTGTTCCGCCAGCGTTTCGCCGGTGCAGGTGGGTACGTCGCCGTTCAGCAATCCTGCATCCATCAATTCCTTGACGATCACCTGCACGCCGCCGACCCGGTCGATATCGACCATGGAATAGCGGCCATAGGGGCGGGCATCGGTCAGCACCGGCACGACATGCTGCGAGAGGTGGTTGAACTCCTCCGGCGTCATCACATCTTTCCAGAAATTGCGGAAGCCAGCAGCGCGCGCGATCTCCGGCGCGTGCAGAACCACATTGGTGGAGCCACCGACGGCCATGGCGACGATCACCGCATTGCGCAGGCTATCACGGCCGACGATATCGCGCGGCGTCACGCCGTTGGCAATCATCTGCTGCAGATAGCCGACCAGCAGCTGCGGGAATTCAACCGTCCGTCGTGGATCGTCGGAGGGTGGGGCCACCATCTCCAGCGGCTGCATGCCGACCACGCCGATAAATGTCTGCATGGTGTTGTAGGTGAACATGCCGCCGCATGAGCCATAGCCGGGGCAGGCATGGCAGGCGATGTGGAATTTGAAATCCTCGTCGTCGCTGCCGGCCACCTGATAGGCGGCGACAATGTCCAGCGTCTCGTTCGAGTTCGGATCCATACCCGGGTGGATAGAGCCGTCTGACATGATGATGGCCGGGGTGTTGTGCTCCAGCAGCGCGGAAAGCGTGCCGACCGGGGGCTTGTCACAGGCGACGACGGCGACCGTTCCGGCCAGACCTGTTGCACTCAGATGCTCGTTCAGGCTGTCCTGGGTAACCTCGCGCCCGATCAGGGAATAGCGCATCTCGCGCGTGCCATTGCGAATGCCGTCGGAGGTGGCGACCGTGTATTCCGGCTGCACCAGGCGCAGCGCCATCTGGCCCTCGCCATGGCCGATCTTGGCCCGCAACGCCTCATGGATCGCCTCCACTTTGCGCTGCACACCGATATAGCACTGGCTATCGCCCTTGTTGCCGACCACGCCGACAGATGGCTCATGAATCAGATCGATCTCGGTGCCGAGCTCGCGAGCAATGCCGATGGTCTGCGACGAGCGGCCGGGATGGCGGTCAATAATGACGGACTTGGAACTGGACACGGGGCTGGTCTCCTAGAAGGCGGAATCTGAGCATGCCGGGAACCTGTGCAACGTTTTGGCACGATGTTGCCAGGCTGCTCTGCAAAACGTTGGCGCTCATATGCCCTGGAACGCACCCCACGTTCAACCCCGAACCCACCGAGAGCGTCCACAACCCTCACTCGGTGATTGCCGACCGGTCGTTACCCGCAGGGCATTCCCAGCCTAGGGTAGGACCAGGGCGACAATCCCTCGGGTATGTCAGGCTGGCCGGGAGCTGCGTCGACGGCTCCGAACCAGCAATGCGATCGGCGCCAGCAGGGCGAGGGTCGCCGGAGCCGGTACAGCCTGCAGCACGACCTCTTCCTCAAAGGTTTGTTCCCCGACCTGCACTTCAACCATGGTGCCTTCGCCTACGCCTGAGCCGAGGGGGGTGAGCAGTTACGCTCAAATAGGTCAAAGTAAGATATTGTTACTGCAATACCGCGACTGACGGATTTCATTTGACTCGGTGGCCTTGTCGGCAATGATCCGGGTCTCATCCTCGAAGGCGGAATTTATTCAATGCAAAACACCAGCTTCACCATTGCAGTCTATCCGGGCGACGGTATCGGGCCGGAGATCATGGCTGTTGCAGAGGCGGTGCTAAGCGCCGCGCGGGCCAAGGTCGGCGGATTTGACCTGTCGCTGAACACCTACTCAGCCGGCGCCGCGCATTACCTCAAGCATAAGGAGGATATCGCGGCCGCCGATTTCCAGGCTGGCAGCGATGCTGATGCCATTCTGCTAGGTGCTATGGGGCTGCCGTCTGTGCGCTATCCGGATGGGACAGAGATCTCGCCGCATCTGCGCATGCGCACAGCCAATGAACTCTATGCCGGGCTACGTCCGGTCAAGACATTCCCGAACATGCCGGGCCCGCTTGGCTCGCCGAAGGCAGCGGAGATCGATCTCGTCGTCATACGCGAATCGACCGAGGGTCTTTTTGCCAGCCTGAATGGCGGCTCGCGTGTGTCTGATACAGAGGCCAGTGAAGTTCTGACGCTGACGCGCAGTGTCTGTGAGCGCCTGTGCGATCAAGCCTTCCGCCTGGCCCGTGCCCGCAAAGCCAAAGGCGGCAAGGGCGAGGTGACCTGTGTCGACAAAGCCAACGTCTTTCCCGCTTTTGCATTCTTCCGCCGCATCTTTGATGAGCGGGCAGAGGCTTTTCCAGACATCACGAGGCGTTATGCCTATGTCGACGCGATGGCGTTGGACATGGTGCGCAAACCCTGGGATTTCGACGTGCTGGTGATGGAGAATATTTTCGGCGACATCATTTCTGACCTGGGCGCCGGTATCGTCGGCTCCATGGGGTTGGCGCCTTGCGCCGAATTGGGTGACCGCAATGGGCTGTTCCAGCCCGCGCACGGCTCAGCGCCGGATATCGCCGGGCAAGGCATTGCCAACCCGACCGCCATGATACTCTCCGCAGCGATGATGCTGGACTGGCTGGCCGGTCAACATGACGTGCCGCAATGCGCGGAGGCCGCCGCTTTGATAGAGGCCGCGGTGACCCAAGGCTTTACCGATGGCGCGATTCGGCCCTCGGAATTTGGCGGTAATACCGGAACAGTGGAAATCGGGGAGGCGGTGATCGCACGGATAGGATAGAGTCTCCCGCGTTTCGTCAACTCAACGGGAGAATCCCTCTAATGCTATTCGACGTTCGCACCTATACCTGCCGTCCTGGCACCATCAAAAAACAGATGGAAGTGTATGAAAAAGACGGCCTGGCTGTGCAGACCAAACACCTGGGCGAGCCGGTGTTTTACGGCATTACCGAGTCTGGTGAGGTCAACACCTACCTGCATATTTGGGGCTATGAGGATGCCGCCGATCGCGAGAAACGCCGTGCGGCGATGCAGGCCGATCCGGCCTGGCATGCATTCCTGGCCAAAACAGGCGAATTGGGTTATCTGATTGGTCAGAAGAACACGCTGATGAACAACGCGCCGTTCTTTAAGGTCAAGCGCTAAGCTCTGACCACTTGAGATTTGCCGAGGAGGGCCAGCATTATGGTAAAATGGATCGTTTTGACCGCCAGCATGCTGGCGCTGCTCGGCTGCTCAAAATTTCAGGATTACAAGGTGTCGGTTGAAGACCCGACCCGCAAAGAGCGCAGCTACGATGAGCCCTACTCATCGCATGCGCCTGGCCGGGTGTTAAACACCCACTAACCAGCTTTGGCCCTGACTCTGCTCTAGCCCGCGCCCGTCGTGGTGCTAGAGGTGCAGGCCCCCTGAATTTCACCGATCTTGCTATTGCTGATGATCCCGGCAGAGCGCTGCCAGCATCGTTGTGGGCAATGACCGCCTGTTTGCGCGTTGGCAACCAGCGTGCATTTGAATTATCTAAATATTTACAATATCTAAGAAATTCTCAACCGCACCAGTTCATCCAATATTAAAGCCCATTCAATATATAGCCCTATGCCATGAATTTGAAATTCGAATGGCAAGTAATCTCACTGTCCACTCTATGATTTGAAGGAGATTGGCCGATGATCCGGGCTTATGTATGGCTGCGATGCCTGCTGGCCGACCGTCGCGGTATTACCGCAATTGAGTACGCTGTGCTTGCCGGCGGCGTTGCGGTTGTAACTGCTCACCCCCCTGTCAAATCGTCTGCAGTATGGGTTTGCCTTTGAGGCAAGCGCGGATGGCTTCAAGGGCGTTTTGATCGTGAATGGCAGCGGTGGCCATCACCGAAAGGATGTCGGCATAGAGTCCGTCGCCCCATTCTGAGCG
>CALKDI010000179.1 GCA_938084065.1 uncultured Alphaproteobacteria bacterium | reverse complement strand
AGCTGTTTGCCGACGCAATCCTCGCCTTCATGCGGGAAACCATCCCGCGTGAATGGAAAAACTTCCGCGACACGGTGTCAGACAACTTCCGCGTCATCACACACGAGAAATTTCGGGTTTTGGAGTGAGGGCAGTATATATGAAAATACTACGAAATATACTTGTTGATTGAAATCGTTGCATCTAATCGGACACTGAAGCGGGGACATCACCCCTGTCAGTTGCAGCTTCTGCCCCTTTGAAAGGTTTAGAGATGAAATCCCGTTTGTTGGTGACAACGGCTTTGGTGAGCGCTGTCGCGCTCCTTTCTCCCGCGGCCAATGCGGCTGAGTGGGATATCCAGATCGGTGGCTTTTACGAGCAGTGGGTGGGCTTTGCCTCGTTCGAAGACGCCACAGGCGAAGACGTTTCAGACCTCGACGTTCAGGAAGATGGCGAAATTCATTTTAAGCCTGAGATCACGCTCGACAATGGCCTCACCTTTGGTGTGAACGTGCAGCTTGAGGCTGCGACGTCTGAGGACCAGATTGATCAGAACTTCCTGTTTGTTCGTGGGGAGTTCGGTGAGGTTTTGCTCGGCAGTGAGAACGGTGCTGCTTATGCCATGCATTATGGTGTGGCCTCCGAAGGAATTGGCCTCGATTCCGGTGACGCGGGGGATTGGATCGGCGGCGCAAGCGGCGCGCTGTTTACGACGTCCAATCACGCGCTGCGTGACGGCGAATCCCAGAAAATCCGCTATATTACGCCGCGGTTCGAAGGCTTTCAGTTTGGCATCAGCTATGCGCCAGAGGGGCGTGAAGATACCGACGGCCGTGTTCCGAACGAAGCCCAGAACGATGGCGCTGTTCCCGAGCAGATCATCCAAGCCGCGGTGAATTACGAAACCATGGTTGATGATGTCTCGTTCGCCGCGTCACTGGGCGGTCAGATCTTTGGCGATGTGAATGGCACCAGTGACACAGACGCCTTTATGGTGGCGGCTGGCATCCATGTTGGATTTAGCGGGTTCAAGATTGCCGTTTCTGGATCGCATGAGGAAAGCCCGGAAAATGGCGTCAATGACCGCCAGGTCATAGGTGCTAGCCTTGGTTATGCCAGCGGGCCCTGGGGTGTGTCGTTGGCGGGCATTTACGGCGTCCAGGATAATGGCGGCTATGATGAAGATCAGATCAGTGCCGAATTGGGTGGTCATTATAACCTCGGCCCGGGCGTAACTGCTGCTGGGTCAGTCTACTACGTCACCCATGATACCGGTGCAGGCGATTCCTCGGGTTTCGCGGTAGTTGGCGGGATCGTATTGAACTTCTGATATCAGAAGTTTCCGTTTGATCCGGCGCGACGGGCGGCCTAGTAGGTCGCCCGTTTTGCATTTCTGATGCCACCATGTGCGCTATATTGATTTGAGTGACCCAAAACCTAGGGGTGGAATGCCTTGGCTATCCTCTGGCTCGCATCGTTTCCCAAATCCGGCAACACTTGGCTGCGGGCATTTTTGGCTAATTATCTGGCCAATCAATCGGAGCCTATCCCGCTGGAGACCCTGCGCAGCTTTGGCTATTCCGATGCCCACGTCTGGCCGTACGAGAGGATCGCTGGCAAGCTGAAGGCAGACCTCAACGAGGCCGAAGTTTTGAGGCTCCGCCCGCAGGTGCATCAATATTTTGCCAATTCGCGACCGGAGCACGTACTGGTCAAAACCCATTTTGCTATGGCCAACGCAGGTGGTGTCGACACGATCACGCGGAAAGTCACTCACGGCGCGATTTGTGTGGTCCGCAACCCGTGGGATGTGGCAATGTCCTATGCAGACCATTATGGCACAAGTATTGCAGACGCTGTTACCGCGCTAGCTCAGCCCAGCCTCACAATTCGAGCGAATGATACGAACATCCGGCAGTATCTGGGATCTTGGAGCGACCATGTCTCCAGTTGGCACAGTGTTGCCTGGTTGAAGCGGCTTACCATCCGATATGAGGATATGATCAGCAAGCCGACAGAGACGTTTGCGCAGGTCGTGCGGTTCATGGGGCTGCCGCTTGATCTGGAGCGGCTTGGCCGAGCGATTACCTTTTCGAGTTTTCGCATGTTGCAGGAGCAGGAAGTCCGCGACGGCTTTGCTGAAAAATCTCAACATGCGGAGCGGTTCTTCCGCAGCGGTCAGGCTGGTGGCTGGAGGCGTGAAATGCCACCAGACCTGGCCCGCAAGATTGCGCGGGATCACGCGCAAGTCCTGCGAGCTTTGGAATATGCCGGCGCCGAGGGCTAGCGGTTGGCTCTTGTTAGACTAACCGTCTGCCGCCGCAGCCTCCCACTCCGTCTGGGTCAGGCGTTGTGGGATGTGCTGCGGGCAGTTCCAGTCGAAGGCTGCGATGGTCACCACCATCGCTCGTTCCGGGATGGCTTTGTAGCCGGCGGGAAACAGGCTGCGCACCAGGGCCGGGTCGTCCTCCGCTTCGACAATCCGCACCCGACCCCACAGCTTCAAGCGGCGGCGGTTGGGGTAGTCCATTAGGAACAGTGAGACCTTGTCGTTGGCGGTGACGTTGCCGGCGCTCAGGTACTGGCGGTTGCCGCGGAAATCAGCCCAGGCGATGGTCTTTTCGTCCAGAACCTGCAGGAAACCTGCCGGGCCACCGCGGAACTGCACATAGGGCCAACCGTCCTCACCGACAGAGCCGAGGTAGAAGCCGTCTCGGGCCTGGATGAAGTCTGCCTCATGGTCCGTCAAAGCATCGCGGGGGTCGATGTCGTCGGACAGAAACCGCTCTCGCGCCTTGCCGACGCCGTAGCGATCCTGCACGGCTTGTACGGCGGGGGTGAAAGCGATTTCGGCAAAGGCTCTGGCCATTGGGGGCGACTCCTCTGGATTGTGGTCCATTTTATATGGTGGCGCACTGCTTAGCCTTTGCAGCGAGTTTCGGACCCACGCTAGTGCGCGAAACGCAAAGAAGCGACGGTCTTTTCCAGACCGTCGCTTTCAAGACGCAAAGATGGGGCGTTCAGCGTTTAGGCAGAGCGCCGCCGGACCCATGCAATTGCCGCGATACCCATGCCGACCATTCCTATGGTCATCGGCTCTGGAATCTCATCCGTGTCCTGGCGAAATACTAACGAATTGGTGTTTGCCATTGGCGTGACAAAATCAATTGTCATGCGGTGGAACATGTCGGTCGTACCTGCCCAGTTGTTGAACAGATCATAGGTAACATCGATCGTTCCAGCATAGGTGGAAAGAGCGTCATCTGCGCTGAGTAGGAATCCAGCCGCCCCGTGGTTCGGATCGGTGCCATCATCCGTATCAAACCCCATGACAGGCCCGTTGGCGATGACCGATCTCAGTATCACTTGAACCAAGTTTTGCGTTGAGTTGCCGTTGCGAATTTCCCATGGTTCGGAGATTGTGTCGCCCGATTGCTCGACAAAGCCGCGATAGGTGCCGTTTGCATTGGTGAAATCGAAGTGGACGCCAGGAGCGGCGACGCCAGGAAACAACACCGGGCCACCGGCGGCGAGGTTCTTGCCTGACGGGTCGGACCAAATAGCTGATGCGGTTTGGCCGTCAGCCCATAGAAAATCAACCACGATATCGCCACCGATGGGGTCATACCCACAATTTCCACTGCCGCCGGCGGCTCCATTCGCAAGGGTCTGGCCCGACGAAACAACCCGACACATATTTGACGTGCTGAATACGGACGAGCGGTCGAGAATATGGTTGACGGTTACCGCTGCCGTGGCGCTAACGGGCCCTAGTATAGCCGCGGCCAGAAAAATGCTGCCGATGGTTGATCGCATAGCTCTTGCTCCTGGTTAGGTATGATAGAATAGGCTGGAGAGCCGTTAACGACGTCTCCTGACAAAATGTTAGTAGCTGGCGCTAAATCGGTGTTGTCCAATCGGATACAAAAAAATGGACATTCTCATTGAGCATCAACTGCTCTTTTGCATTTTGTACCCCTCATTCCAGGATTGAGGCGGCTATGCAGCGGATCTTATCGAACGGGTTGGCCCGCCGCCTGTTTCTGGCCCGACATGGCTTGGCCCAGCCGGTGCGGGCGCGGCTCAGCCAGGCGGCTTTGGCACAGCAGATTGAGGCGCTAGGCTTCGTCCAAGTTGATAGCATCAGCACGGTCGAGCGCGCCCACCACATGATCCTGCACGCGCGCAACCATACCTATCGGCAGCACCAACTCGCCCGCCTGCATGAGCGTGATGCGGCGCTGTTCGAGAACTGGACCCATGACGCGTCGCTGATCCCGACGGCTTTCTACCCCTATTGGCAGCGGGTGTTTGAGCGGCGGCAGGAGCGGTTGCATGGACGGTTCCACCGCTGGCACGGCGCGGAATTCCAGGATCGCTTGCAACATGTTCTGGGCGAGATCACCGCCAACGGTCCGCGTATGGCCCGTCACTTTAACGACAAGCCAGACCCGAACTCGGAGAAATGGGGCTGGAACTGGCACCCGTCCAAGGCCGCACTGGAGTATCTCTGGCGCACGGGCGGCTTGGTCGTGGCCAAGCGCGAGGGCTTTCAAAAGGTCTATGATCTGCCAGAGCGGGTCATCCCGAACCACGCAGCGTTGGCGACGCCATCGGATGCGGAACTGGTGGATTGGGCCTGCTCTGCCGCATTGGACCGCCTGGGCTTTGCCACGCCGGGGGAGTTGGCGGCCTTTTGGGAGGTGATTTCGCTGGCGGAAGCCAGAGCCTGGTGCGAGGCGCAACCGGCTGATCGACTGGTTTCGGCTTTGGTAGAGGGCGCCGACACTGCCGTCAAACCCCGGCAGGTTTTGATGCGGCCGGAGACGTTGGAATCCCTGTTGGACCAACCGACTCCGCCTGGAGCCATCCGCGTATTGAGCCCGTTCGACCCGGCCATCCGAGACCGCAGGCGGGCGCTGCACCTGTTCCGCTTCGACTACCGCATCGAGATCTTCGTGCCCGCCGCCAAGCGCCAGTATGGTTACTATGTCTTCCCGCTGCTGGAGGGCGACCGCTTCATCGGGCGGATTGACATGAAAAGCGATAGGGACGCGGGCGTGCTTGGCGTGCGAGCGCTGTGGCTGGAGCCTCGCCTGAAGCTTACGTCTGCGCGGTCGCGCAAGCTGGAGCAGGCGCTGGACGCGGTTAGGGCGTTCTCCGGTGTGGATGCGGTTCGGTTTGACGATGGATTTCTGAAGGATGGTCCGTAGCCGCTAGACCGGCGCCACCTTGGGCAGAGGCTTGGCGCGGCCTTCGGGCAGGTGCTGGCGCAGGTCGTCCAGCAGGTCGTACTTGATAGCCGCCGCGGCCGGATCATCCCAGAGATTGCGCCATTGATGCGGATCGTCGGTCAGATTGTACAACTCGCCTTCGTCGCCGGTGTAGCGGTTGGTCTTGCCGTACGCTGTGACCAGATAGCCGTCGCGCACCAGGGTTTGCAGCACGATTTCGTTGCCGTCATAGGAGTCGATCCATTCGGTCACGACCCGCTCACGGCTGGAATCGCCCGGTGCGGAGGGCAGGGGGCGACCCTGCATCCAGTCGGGCACATCCAGGCCTGCGGCGCGCATGATGGTTGGCGCGATGTCGACATGGCCCACTGGCTCCGGCACCTCTGCCGCCGCGATTTTGGCGGACGGAGCCGGTCGCCAGATCAATGGCACCTGAGTGAGGGCGTTTACATGGTAGGGGCCCTTGAACAGCATGCCGTAATCGCCCTGCAACTCGCCATGATCGGTGGTGTAGAGGATGTCGGTGTCGGCATCCCAGCCCCGGGTGGCGACATAGTCCAGCACCTGGCCAATGGCATCGTCGATCAACTCGTTCTTGGCGTGGACGACGGCGTTGACCTCGCGGATATGATCGGCGGTGGTCTCCGCGGGGACGTAGGCAGGCGGAACCTCGAAGTTGAGTTGGGCCTCGCCGCGGTACCATGCCAGCCAGTGCCAGGGCTTGGTCGCAAGGATTTCCTCACAGGCTTGGCGGCTGCCGGGATAGCCGGGCGGCAATGGCAGGTCGCGCCAGTCGAACCGGGCCTTGGCCGCGGAGGGCACGTCCCAGGGGTGATGCGGGTCCGGGAAGCTCATCCAGCAGAACCAGTCGGAGTCGTCCGACAGGCTTTTCAGCCAATCCACCGTGCGGCGCGAGGTCCAATGGGTGTGGTAGTGCTCAATATCGATGGGATTGTTGGCAACCTGCGGCGCACCGGTATCGCCGCCGCCAAGGGCGCTGGGGGCGCCATTGCTGGTGTATTCGTGGAAGCCGGCGACCGCGTCCGGATGCTCCGCGGTCAGCCATTTCGGGTAATGGAACAGCGAGCGACCGGCCCGGCCGGTGTGGCCCGCCAGTTCCATATGGTCAAAGCCGCGGTGTGGGCCGAAAGAGTCGGCGCCGGCTGCCGTGTTTTCGAAAAAGTCCTTGGCCGCGTGCGGCTCAAAATGGGCCTTGCCGATCAGCGCGGTCTGATAGCCTGCAGCCTTAAGGCTGTGCGCGATACTGGGGTGGTCGGCAGGCAGGGCGATGCCGTTGGATGTGACCCCGTGCATTCTGATGGATTGACCGGTCAGAATGGTCGAGCGTGCCGGCATGCAGACGGCGCATTGATTGCGCGCCTGGCTGTAGGTGATGCCGGTGGCAGCCAGGCTATCGATCACCGGGGTTTTCGCGAACTTGCCGCCTGCAAAACCGAGGCCGTCATAGCGTTGCTGGTCCGTGGTGATCAGCAGGATTTTGCGGCCCATGCTGCCCCTCCTTTGATGTCGAAGCTATGCATCCGCCTCCGCATCCGCCAGGGAGGCGAGGTCGGCGTTGGTGTAGACGTTCTGGACGTCGTCATTGTCGTCCAATGCCGTCAGCAGCTTCATCACGCCGCCGCGGTTGTCTTCGGGGATGTCCACCGCCGCCATTGGTCGCCAGACCAGCTTGGCCTCCTGCACATTCGCAGCTGCGTCCACCTCCTGATAGACCTGATTGAAGGCTTCGACCTCTGTAACGACTGTGTAGCAGGTCTCGTCGTCTTCCACATCATCAGCTCCGGCGCTGGCGGCTGTGTCGAACAGAGCTTCGAAATCCGTGCCGTCTTTGGCCACCTGGATCTCACCCACCCGCTGGAACAGGAACGAGACGGAGTTGGTTTCACCCAGTGACCCGCCGCTCTTGTTGAAATAGCTGCGAACGTCGGACGCGGTACGGTTTTTGTTGTCGGTCATCGCCTCGACAATGACGGCGACGCCGCCGGGGCCATAGCCCTCATAGCGCATCTCGACATAGTCTTCAGCGTTATCCGCGCCGCTGCCACGGGCGACGGCGCGGTCGATGCGCTCGTTCGGCATGTTGGCGGCTTTGGCAGCGCTGATCGCGGCCCGCAAGCGCGGGTTCGATTCTGGATCGGGGGCGCCCATTTTGACGGCGACCATGATCTCTCGCCCGATGCGGGTGAAAACCTTGGCGCGCTTGGCGTCCTGCGCACCCTTGCGGTGCATGATGTTGCTAAATTGGGAGTGGCCGGCCATGGGCACACCTCTTTGGTAGTTATTGTGAAAAACGAAAGCGCCGCCCGGTATGCGACGGGGCGGCGCTAACGTCAACACGGCTGACGGCCGCGTGGTATGTTGCGGTTTAGTTGCGGGACGGGTAGATGCCCACGGTGGCAATGCACCAGAGCATTCCCAAGTAGGGGTCGCGATTGTCAAAGCCCTGGTTGCCGCCTGTGGCCGAGACGGTTGTCGTTGCGGTCACGTTCGCCTGGATCGCGCTGGCGCCCATATCGGCAGCGGCTGGGCCAGCGTTGTAGGCAAAAGTACCAGCAGCC
The DNA here is from genome assembly GCA_938084065.1 of uncultured Alphaproteobacteria bacterium. Taxonomy (GTDB): domain Bacteria; phylum Pseudomonadota; class Alphaproteobacteria; order Bin95; family Bin95; genus JACKII01. The sequence continues at coordinate 690 of CALKDI010000179.1, read as the reverse complement.
GTCAGCGCCGGAACGTTGCCCGCTGGCGTGCGCTTGTCGGCCGCGGAGGCCGCGCCGCGCAATTTCACGTCGGCCGTGACTGCCGTCGTTGCACCGTGCGTATGGGACGGTAGTTGGGTCGGCGACAGAGTCTGGGTCTGGCTGCCACCCCGTTGGCCCCCTGCAATATTTTGCAGGCCCGGGCCGGCGCCGGTACCGACTGGCGTGCGACCGCGCAGGTCAGGTAGGCCAAACGACGTGCGACCGTCGCCGCCATAGGTGGTGCCCAACAGCGAGAATAGAGCGGAGTTGGAGCTGATCGCAAGCAACTGACCGTGTGCGGCTGCATAGCCGCGAGGGCAGAAGTTAGAGCCCGTGAGCATCATCTCGCCAACGAATGTGTCACTGCCAGCAGCAGCCGGTGCGCTCTGCAAAGTGGTCGCCAGGCCAAGGGTGGCAGCGGCCAGAATAAAACGGGATGTGATTGTCATGGTCATATAGTCCTTATGCAATTCCTAAGAGCCTGCCCGAAAAGTAGTTGAACGATATCAGTGGATTGTGATTCACCGGCTTTGTGAAGAGATGGAGGCTCAGATGCCCTGGACAGATACCGCTCGCGTTGAGCATAGCCGCAAGACAGGCCGTTATCCAAGCGACATGCTGGATCAGGAATGGGCATTGATTGCGCCATTTTTGCCGCCAGCGAAACCG
>CALKDI010000178.1 GCA_938084065.1 uncultured Alphaproteobacteria bacterium | reverse complement strand
AAGAAGCTGGCGCTCTTCGGCTGAGCCGGTAGCTCCACCTCCGCCACCGTCATGCGCGCGACGCGGGCAGGTTTGCCGCGGACTATGCTGCCCTCGTTCGGGTTTGGCATTGGATTTTTTGCCAGTGGCACAGCATCAGCGGCAGTGTAGACACAAATATACAGCCCGCGCGGGATGGTGCCGTGGTTCGGGTCGCTGCCATGGGCCAGGCGCGTGTGCATCAGGCAGACACTGCCGGCTTTGCCAACGGCGGGCATGTCAACCGCCTTCATCTCCGCCGTCACATCGGCCGCCATGCGTCCGACAAAGGTCTCGCCCTCGAACAGAGAGTGCAGGCCGCCTTTGTGAGAGCCAGGCACGACCTTTAGGCAGCCATTTTCCTCTGTCACGTCGTCCAGCATGATCAGGGCGGTGACGATGTCGTCATTGGTGTGTGGCGTGAACAGGAAGTCCTGGTGGTAGTGCACTTCGGTGTTGGAGCCGGGCAGTTTCAGGTTAATTTTGTCGTGGTGGAATTTGACATCCGGCCCGATCAGGTCGGAGACCATGTCCGCCACCGCAGCATTGCGCATCACGTCCTCATAGGGGCCATAGAGGTCGGATGGGTTGTTGATGCGGCGCAAGGCTGGGTTGGTCGCGGAATGCTCCGCGCCCATGTCGAAGCGCGGGCGGCCATCGATGGTCTCTGGCCCGAATGGCGTTGCGTGATCTCGGCTTTCCTCCACCCAATCGGCGATCAGGCCGCGCATGGCCTGCAATTGCGCTGGCGTCACCGCGTTCGGCACGCAGACATAGCCATCGCGCCAGAAGGCATCGATCTGAGATTGGGAAAGCGCGGGCATGGCGGGTGGGTCCTCGATTGGCACAGCGATGGCGCCAATCTTAGCCCAGCCTTTGGATCACCCAAACACCTTTTGCAGCAGTGCCGTGGTGCGCGCTGCCGGGTTATCGCGGATGGAGGCTTCTTCGCGCGCCAGGAAGAGAAACACCGCGTCCAGCGCCTTTTCCACCACATAGCTGGAGAGGTTGGCTTTGGCATCGGGCACGAACGGCAGCTTGGCGTACTCGCCCATGGTGTTGTCGTAGGCCTTAGCCGCGCCAGATTCCGCCAGTTCCGTGTTCACGATCGGCGAGAAGTCGTCGGTCAGCTGGGGCGTCATCTTCGACTCGAAATAGCGCGTTGCCGAATCCTTGGGGCCATTCAGGATTTTGCGGGCGTCACCAATGGTCATCGCCTCGATGGCGTCAAAGAACGCCGTCTTGGCCTGGGGTACGGAGGCCTCCGCCGCGCGGTTCATGCGCAATTCCAGGTCATCGGTCAGGCCGCTTTTGCCGACCAGCTTAAGCGCTTTTTGCACCTGGCCGAGCGTGCCAGGCAGCGGAATGTGCGCGTCCTTCACACCATAAAATCCGTTGGCCCGGCCCAGACTGTCGACGACATTGCTGGAGCCTACGCGCAAAGCCTCACGTAGGCCTTTGCCGATCTCAATGTCATCAAGGCCACCCGCGCTACCGCCAGTGGCGCCGCCCACGGTGCCGAGCAGGTCCTTGCCCTTGCTCAGCCAGCCCGACTGTGCGTGAGCCGAACCGGCAATGGTGGCACTGGCCATGGCCAGCAACAGTGTTCTGCGGTCAATCATCGTTCGATCCTTGCCCTTTTGGGGCTCATTGGTGCCAGCATAGAGTACGCTTGCCGATTGCCTACTCAACCATGCGCGTATCACAGCAATATGGCGCTTTCAGGGACTATTCCAATCACAACCTTGCCATGATTCCAACGTCGCGCCACAACATCGCAAAGAGCAAAGGCGGCTTAGAAAAAGGACAGGTCCATGCAAGTGTTCGATAATCTGGTGCAAAAGGTCGATGATGATCCCGCTAGCGTAAAGCAACTCTACGACGACTGGGCGGAGGGGTATAACGCCAATCTGACCGCCTGGGGCTATGATGCGCCGCAAGTTGGCGTATCGTATTTGACCGGGCATGTTGATCCGGGCGCGCCGGTTCTGGACGCTGGTTGTGGCACGGGGCTTGTCGGCCAGCACCTGAGGGCGGCGGGCTTCAGCAGCGTCACCGGCATCGATTTCTCCGATGATTCTCTGCAACTTGCCCAGGCATCCGGCGTTTATCAGGCGGTGCAAAGCGTTGACCTAACCGCATTGCCGACGCCGCTACCATCCAACCATTTTGCCGCCGTCATCTGCATCGGCGTGATGAGCTACCTGCCCGATGTTGAGGCCACCTGCCGGGAGTTCTGTCGCCTAGCCCGCGCCGGGGCAACCATAGTCCTGAGCCAGCGCAGCGACCTGTTCGAAGCGCGCCAGACTCAGGCCGCCTTTGATGCAGTCACAGCAGCCGGTCTCTGGCAACCAATCGAAGTCACCGGCGACCGCCCCTACCTGCCCGGTAATCCGGAGTTTGAGGGCACGTTTGTGCGATATGGGGCGTTCCAGCGGCTGTGATTTTGTCCTAGGTTCACAATTCGGAAAGTTCGTTGCCGGACTGTTGCAAACCACTATCTTGCCTTAGTTCATGGCAAGCGCCAAAAATATCAAATAGCCAATAATGACCATCCGGAGGTTTCCCCCATGTATCTGACCCAAGGCCTGAAGCGTTCAGCGCAGATCAAGCGCGACGCCACGTCCACCTGCATTTTGGGTCCGGACGGGCAGGAGCGCCGCCGCACCTGGAGCGAAACGAAGGCGCGGGTCGCCAAACTGGCCGGCGCGATGCAGAGCCTGGGTCTGGAAACCGGCGACCGCGCGGCAATCCTGGCGCTGAACAGCGACCGCTATTTCGAGTTTTTCTACGGCACATCTTGGGCTGGTGGCGTGTTCGTGCCGGTCAACATCCGCTTAGCTCCGCCAGAGGTCGAGCATTGGATGAATGATTCAGAGGCCAAAATCCTGTTCATCGACGCCATGTTCGCACCGATGCTCAAAGCCCTTGAGGGCAAGCTGCCCCACGTTGAGCACATCGTCTATCTGGGCGATGACGACGTGCCAGCCGGCATGCACGGGTTTGAGGCCATCCTGGAGGCGGCTGAGCCCGTGGCCGATGCCGAACGTGGCTATGAAGACTTGGCCGGGCTGTTCTACACCGGCGGCACCACCGGACGTTCCAAGGGTGTGATGCTGAGCCATCGTAATCTTGTGTTTAATGCATTCAACACCATCGCTTTGCTGCAGTATGAGGCCGACGCACGCTATCTGCATGCCCCGCCCATGTTCCACATCGCCGATTGTGTCGCCGTTTTTGGCATCACCCAGTTGGGTCTGGAGCATTACTTCATCCCGGCCTTCAACCCGCAGGTGACACTGGAGGCGATCCAACAATGGCAGATTACCGATACTCTGTTGGTGCCGACA
>CALKDI010000177.1 GCA_938084065.1 uncultured Alphaproteobacteria bacterium | reverse complement strand
AGCATCGGGCGTCGCAAAAAAATCCTTCCACCTTGTCGGCCAAGCCATAGATTTCCGCCTGCCGAACCAAAGCTTGCGTAAGACACATCGCGCTGCGCTGTCACTAAAAGCCGGCGGCGTTGGCTTATACTCCCGCTCCAGCTTTATTCATATCGATAGCGGGCCAGTGCGCGACTGGGGCAGGTAGTGAACCCAGCCTCATCCGACGACCTGCTCCGCCATCTCGATACGCTAGGCATTGCCCACCACACGACTTGGCATGAACCAGTGTTCACCGTGGCAGAAAGCCAGGCGCTGCGGGGCTCGCTCCCCGGCGGACATTCCAAAAATCTGTTCCTGAAGAACAAAAAGGGCGACCTCTGGCTGGTTACGGCTGCAGAAGATGCCGCTGTCGACCTAAAGGCCTTGACCAAGACCTTAGAGGCAGGGCGCCTGTCCTTTGGCAAGCCAGATCTGCTGATGGAAATTTTGGGGATTGAGCCTGGGTCGGTCACGCCCTTCGCGCTGATCAATGACCCGGATCATCGTGTGACGTTTGTGCTGGATCAGCGCTTGGCCGCCATGGAGCCGTTGCATTTTCATCCCCTCACCAACCGCGCCACAACCGCGGTCAGCCCTGACGATTTCGCCAAGTTCCTAACGGATTGTGGGCACACGACAATTTCAGTAGAGTTTCCAGCAATTACCGCACTATAGTCTCTATATGTTCTTATAAAGAGGCTTAAACATGCCCTACAAACTCTATTTGCATCCCCGCTCCGGCGGGGCGATGGTGGAGGCTGCGCTGGCGGAAATCGGTGCCGCGTATGAGACTCAATTCGTAGATTTGCGGCAAGGGGCTCAGCAGGAGCCAGCCTACCTAGCGGTGAACCCGCACGGCAAAGTGCCAACTCTGGTCACGCAGGAAGGCGAGACGCTGACCGAAACGTTGGCAATCCTGCTATCGCTCGACGACCGGCATCCAGAGAGCAGCCTGCTACCACCGCGCGCCACTCCAGAACGCGAGCACGCTCTGCGTTGGTTAGCGTTCGCGGCGACAGAGCTCTATACCAATTGTCGAAATTCTCGATTACCCGGAACGGTTCACGCCGACGCCGGAGAATGCCGATACGACCAGAGCCGTTGCCGTCAAGATCTGGCGCAACCGCCTGCTCCGCATGGAGGCGCAATTGGCGGCCGGCCCGTATCTGTTGGGAGAGCGCTTTTGCCTGACCGATGTCTACTGGGCAGTCGTTAGCCGTTGGGGCCACCAACAGGACTGGCGCGCCACTCACACCCCAAAGCTGGAGGCGTTATTCGCAGCAGTTGCAGCCCGCCCAGCCATCGCCAACGCATGGGGCGACCGCTGGGACTGAGGCTAGGTCTCCTGGGCCGTCACTTATCCTGAACACCCAAAATCGAACCCGTCACCGCCCGCGGATCGCGCATGGGCCAACGGCCGGCGTCCACATGCGTGATGAAATCGGCGACGATGGTGTTGAACGCGTCCGGCTCCTCTATGTTGATGGTGTGGCCGCAATTGGCCATGACCACGAGGGCAGCGCTGGGGATCGTCTCTTTCATCATGATGCCCGGCATCAGGCAGGGCCAATCCTCATCGCCGGTCAGCACCAGCGTTGGCACAGAGATGCCCGCCATCTGGTCCTTCAGATCAAACAAAGACGGCCGCTCCGCCTGCACACCGCGCATGGTGTTAGCCGATCCCAGGGCAGAGTGCGTGGCAAGCTGGTCACGGAATTCCTGCCAGCCGCGCTGGTTTTTGTTCTGGAACTGCACCCGCGTCGGGCCGAGTGAGTAGGTATTGGCGAAGGCCTCAATCCCATCACCCTCGATCATATCCGCAGTGGCATTCGCCTCCGCCTTGAACTGAGCGCGCTTGTCTGGCTCCGCGCCGTAGCCACAGCCGGCAACCGTGATCGATAGCGCCCGGTCGGCGTGGTGAATGCCAAAGTGCAGCGTCGCGAAGCCGCCCATGGAGAGGCCAACAATATGGGCCTTGTCGATGCCAAGGCCATCCAGCACCGCCAGAATATCCAGCCGCGCCCGGTCCTGGCTGTAGCTCGCCGGCGTCGGCGGCACGGCAGACGGGGGATAACCGCGGGCGTTATAGGCAATCGCACGATAGCGCATGCCGAACGTCCGAAGCTGTGGCTCCCAACTGGTCATGTCGCCAGCGAACTCGTGCACGAACACAACGGGCGTGCCGCTGCCGGTCTCTTCATAGGCGAGTTTGACGCCGTCGTCGGTGGTTACGAAAGGCATAGGTGGGCTCCTGCAAAATTGGATGTCGAGTCTGAGGACTGCAACAGACCGTGTCTCAAATTCATCAGCGTGTTATCGCAGAACGAACTGCCAGGGTCTACTCACCAGGGTTTACTCAATCGCGACGGGTGATCCGCCAGATCGGCGACCACTCGGACGCCAACTCTCTGCGGCAAGCATGGGCTATGTCGAGCGCTAGACTACCGTTCCCCTGACCGTTCAAGTCGATTGCCTTCTTGAATGCAATCATGGCGGCGGTGACGTCTCCCCCCTCGACCATGCCCATAACACCCCAGTACAATTCCTTGAATCTGGCGATATCCTCATCCACCGAGCCTTTGGTGCGGACTGCAATTTTTGCCGCGGTTTTCTTGGCCTCTTCGCACCATTCCAGCTTTTTCGTGAGAAACGGCTTCTCCGCTTCAAGGGCTTGAGTCGACAAAAATTGCAGCAAAGAGAATAGCAGTGTCGCCACGGTCACAACGACACCAACGGCAGTGGCAATTTTCGTAAGGGTCATCGCTGTAGAACCTCCTACCGTCCCAACACCGCCATCAACTCCCGCCACTCCCGCGGAGAGAGCCCACTGTCTTTCTGCTCCACCGCTTCGCCTGCCAGCATGCGCTTCACCACGGCAACACCCGGCGCAGACATCTCCACCGCGCCCAACCGGTAGTCCATGAATGCCTGATAAGCTAGCGGCACCCAGCGTTTAACCATCTCCAGCATCGCGTCGGCATAGACCCGAATCTCATACTGCGCGTGCGGATCGGCTCGCAGTGATAGGAAATGGAACAGATTGTGCAGATCGCACTTCCAGTACCATTGTGTATAGGTGGAAAGCGGCAGGTTCATCCGCGCCAACTCACGCGCCAGGCCCTGACCGTCAGCGTCGTGGTCAGCGGCGGTCTCATCCTCGTTCAGCATAGATTCGTAGTGATCAAAGGCCTGCATCGCGTCATCACGCAGCCAGCGCAGCGCGCGCTCCGCTTCTGCCCCCTCCAATACATCGCCACGGCCCTGGCGGTTGGTCGCGGCCTGAGCCGCTAGCTGCTCAGGCGCAGGCACGTAGAACTCCCGGTCCAACACGCTATAGCGGGCGGAATACTCATTGACGTTGGCGGTCCGGTGTCTGATCCATTGCCGCGCCACAAACACCGGCAGCTTGACGTGGAATTTGATCTCACACATTTCGAACGGGGTGGAGTGACGATGCCGCATCAGATAGCGAATCAGCCCCGCATCCTCGCTCACCTGTTTGGTGCCACGGCCATAGGAAACGCGGGCGGCCTGCACGATCGCGGCGTCATCGCCCATATAGTCCACGACCCGCACAAAGCCATGGTCCAGCACCGGTGCCGCCTCGAACAGGATCTCCTCCAACGCCGGAACGGTGGCGCGGCGGGTGTTCGTACTGGCCGAGCGTGCGTCGGCGAGTTCTTGGGCTTGTTCAGGTGTCAGCGGCATGCCTCAACATCCTCTTTCATTCTGAAGGCATTGCGCCTATATAAGTCGGGTCGGGTAGCACCCGACTATGGTGATAAACGGTACGTGGAATAATCGTTGCGGACCCGGGGGCAGTACCCGGCGCCTCCACCAACTACCCCAGCTTCTTTGCGGAGGCTAGAGTACACGGTGTCAGGGGGCGAACTAGGATCGACGTGCGTGGTAAAGACGTATCTTTTGCTCGGCATGGTACCACCGATATCGGGCCAATCTCTATGTGCGAATGATAATGATTACGCACTCGCTGCTTAGACTCTAAGCAAGCGCGGTTCGGGAGGGCACCGGGCAACAGAAGCCCTCCCACTATCGCTTTCGCATCTGGTCCGCTATGGTGTAGGTCTACATTTCCTGACCTGCAGATGATGAGATCGCGCCTGATGTCCGGCCCGCCAGAACCACACTCCCGCGAACATTATGACCGCTTGGTTGAGCGCGCTCTCAAGCATGTCGTGCACGATGCAATTCAGGAGGTCGCCGAGAAAGGCTTCCTGGGCGAGCAGCACTTCTACATCTCATTTTTAACCAATTATCCGGGGGTCATGATCGCCGACGTTTTGCACGCGCAATACGCCGATCAGATGACCATCGTTCTGCAGCACCAGTTCTACAATCTGGAGGTGTCAGACGATCATTTCGAGGTAACGCTTAGCTTCAACAAAAAGTTGGAACGGCTGTCGATTCCGTTCGATGCCATCGTCAGCTTCGCCGACCCTGCCGTTGGGTTTGGCCTGCAGTTTCAAGCGCCAGGCACCGAGCAGCATGCCAAGGCGGACAACGAACCGGACGATGATCCTGATAGCCCAGACGATACACCTGACGGCGGTGAGCCCGCCGGGCAGGTCATCAGTCTGGACGCCTTTCGCAAAAAAACCTGACCGCCAGCGCGGTTTATTCCTGATTCTACTACCGGAGCGCTTGCCATGGCCGACTTCGCCTATCACCCCATGTTCGATGCCCACCACGACGATACGCCCTGGCGCAAGCTGGATGGCGACTATGTGTCGGTTGATACCTTCCGCGGACAGGAAATCGTTACGGTCAAGCCAGAAGCGCTGACCGACCTGACGAAAGAGGCCTTCAAAGAGATCAGCTTCTACCTGCGCCCCGGCCACGTCGCCCAACTCCGCGCCATCCTGGATGACCCGGAAGCCAGCGGCAACGACCGCTTCGTCGCCCTCGACATGCTGAAGAACCTGAACATTGCCTCAGGCGGTGTGCTGCCCATGTGCCAGGACACCGGCACGGCCATCATCATGGGCAAGAAGGGCGCGCAGATCTGGACCGGCGGCAATGACGAGGACGCGCTGTCCCAAGGCGTGTTCCGCACCTACGACCAGGAAAACCTGCGTTTCAGCCAACTCTCGCCCCTGTCCATGTTCGAGGAAAAGAACACAGGCACCAACCTGCCGGTGCAAATGGACATCTACGCCACCAAGGGTTCAGAGTACGAATTTCTGTTCATGGCCAAGGGCGGCGGCTCGGCTAACAAGGCTTTCCTGTTCCAGGCGACCCCGTCGCAACTCAACCCAGAACGGCTGATCAAGTTCCTGGACGAGAAGATTCGCACTCTCGGCACAGCCGCTTGCCCACCCTACCACTTGGCCATCGTCATCGGCGGCACCAGCGCCGAGATGAACCTGAAAACGGTGAAACTCGCCTCCGCCCGCTATTACGACAACCTACCAACCGTCGGTGGTTTGCATGGTCAGGCGATCCGCGATGTGGAGATGGAACAGCAAATCCTGCACATGACCCAGCAGATGGGCATCGGCGCGCAATTCGGCGGCAAGCATTTCTGCCACGATATCCGCGTCATCCGCCTGCCACGTCATGGCGCATCACTCCCCATCGGCCTCGGCGTCTCGTGCTCGGCCGACCGTCAGGCGCTGGGCAAAATTACCCGCGACGGCGTGTTCATCGAACAGTTGGAGCACAACCCGGCCCAGTACCTACCAGACCCTGCTGAGCAAGAGCTGGGTGGCGATGTGGTCCACATCGATCTGAATCAGCCCATGGCGCAGATCCTGTCTCAACTCAGCGCGCATCCGATCAAAACCCGCCTCGCGCTTACCGGCCCGATGATCGTTGCCCGCGACCTGGCCCACGCCCGCATTCAGCAGGAAATGGCCGAGGGCAAGCCTATGCCGGACTATTTCAAGAACCACCCGATCTACTACGCCGGCCCGGCCAAAACCCCCGCCGGCTATGCCTCCGGCTCCTTCGGCCCGACCACCGCTGGCCGCATGGATAGCTTCGTTGACGAGTTCCAGGCTAAAGGCGGCAGCATGGTCATGCTGGCCAAGGGCAACCGCTCCCGTCAGGTCGTCGATGCCTGCAACACGCACAAGGGCTTTTATCTAGGCTCCATCGGCGGCAGCGCGGCTCGACTGGCACAAGACCATATTCGCAAGGTGGAATGCCTGGACTTCGAAGAGTTCGGCATGGAGGCTGTTTGGCGCATTGAGGTGGAAAACTTCCCCGCATTCATCGTTACCGATGACAAGGGCAACGACTTCTTCGGCACCTGATCTTATCGCCAATGCCAGTAAAATGACTGCTCTACGCTTAGTGCGGCGGTACGGAGAACCCCCGCACTAAACGTACAAGGAAATGCCACCTATGGATGCCGCCAAGCGTAATGTGCTGATACTGGCCGCGTGCCAAACGCTTTACATGAGCGGCACCACGATGATGATCACGACCAGCCCCCTAATCGGGCAAATGCTGGCACCGGATCCGCAATGGGCCACCTTGCCATTAGCGGCACACCATTGCGGCGTCATGGCGGCGACAATGCCAGCCTCGCAGATCATGCGCCGGATCGGCCGACGCAACGGCTTTATGATGGCGACACTCTTCGGCATGGCAGGTGCATCCATCGCTGGCTATGCGATCCTGGAAGCGTGGTTTTGGATTTTCTGCTTAGGCGTGTTTGTCGTCGGCTGGTTCAACGGCTTTGCAGTGTTCTACCGCTTCGCGGCAGCAGATGCTTCCACCCCGGAATTCCGGCCCAAGGCGATCAGTTGGGTGCTAACTGGCGGACTATTCGCGGCGTTATTGGGGCCGCAATTGGCCAACCTCACCAAAGACCTGCTGGCGCCCGTACAATTTTCCGGCAGCTATTTCGCCCTCATAGGGCTCTACGTCCTCAATTTGATCATCGTGAGCTTCGTCCGAATTCCGCCGCTTTCAGCCGCAGAACGCGCCACCACCGGTCGACCATTGCTGCAGATCCTGGCGCAGCCAAAATGCTTCGTCGCCGTCATCACCGCCGTTATTGCCTATGGCGTCATGGGCTTGCTGATGACCTCTACACCGCTAGCAATGTTGGCCTGTGGCTTTGAATTTTCTGAATCGGCGGTTGTGATCTCGATGCATGTCATCGGCATGTTCGCGCCCAGCTTTTTTGCCGGAAACCTGATAAGCCGATTTGGAAGCCTACGGATCATGCTGGTCGGGATTCTGATCAACCTGATCTGCGTCGGCATCGGCCTCGCCGGGATCGATTTCTGGAACTTTGGCGCTGGCCTGTTCCTATTGGGTGTCGGCTGGAATTTCATGTTCATTGGCGCGACGACGCTGTTGACCGAGGTTCATACCCCTAGCGAGCGCGCCAAAGTACAAGGCTTCAATGACTTCCTGATCTTTGGCACCATCACCATGGCTGCCCTCAGCTCCGGTAACCTGCTGCACTTCTTTGGGTGGAATATTGTCAACTACGGCGTACTGCCTTTCCTCTGTGTCGTCCTCGTGCTCATCCTTTGGTTGGTGCGCCAGCAAAGCCGAGAGGCTGCTGCGGCCTAAGGGCGCGTAAGCACAACGCATAACTTGGCGCGGACCGTTCGCGTGACTATGGTCCGCGCCACAGTGAATGCTGATCAGCGGGCCTCTCAAGGGCTTTAAGAGACGCGTTCCAATTTCCTGTGGGCAGACCTGCCCATTCCATTTCACTTGCGTTAATACCAGGGAGCACAGCCGATGTGGTTCGCGTATCTCTTTGTTCTCGCATGCGGTCTGGCCGCGGTGCTCTACGGCATCGTCGCCTCCAAGAAAGTGTTGTCGGCCAGCCCCGGTAACGCTCGCATGCAAGAAATCGCCGCCGCTATTCAAGAGGGCGCCAGCGCCTATCTGAAGCGCCAATACACCACCATCGCCATCGTCGGCGCGGTGATGTTCGTTGTCATCGTCATTTTCCTCGGCTTTGCCGCGGCAGTCGGCTTCCTGATCGGTGCCGTGCTTTCGGGCGCAGCCGGCTATATTGGCATGCTCGTCTCGGTCCGCGCCAACGTGCGTACGGCAGAGGCCGCTCGCACCAGCCTGGCCGCTGGCCTGGACGTCTCGTTCCGCTCCGGCGCGGTAACAGGCATGTTGGTCGCCGGTCTGGCTCTGCTGGGCGTGGCTGTCTACTACATCCTGCTACAGGCCTTTGGCATAACTGGTCGTGAGCTGGTGTTCCCGCTGGTCGCTCTGGGCTTCGGCGCCTCGTTGATCTCCATCTTTGCCCGTCTCGGCGGCGGCATCTTCACCAAAGGTGCAGACGTCGGTGCTGACCTCGTCGGCAAGGTCGAGATGGATATCCCCGAGGATGACCCCCGCAACCCAGCCGTGATCGCGGATAACGTTGGCGACAACGTCGGTGATTGCGCTGGTATGGCAGCGGATCTGTTTGAGACCTATGCGGTGACCATGGTCGCCACGATGGTTCTGGGCTCGATCTTCTTCGCCACCGAAGCATCACAGCTTTCGGCAGCCATGATGTATCCGCTCGCCATTGGCGGCGTCAGCATCCTGGGCTCGATCGCAGGCACCTACTTTGTCAAGCTCGGCGCGTCGAACAACATCAT
>CALKDI010000176.1 GCA_938084065.1 uncultured Alphaproteobacteria bacterium | reverse complement strand
ACTAAAGTACCAAATACCGCGTTTCTGGAAGAGGTACGAGTCAGTCTTTTTGTCTACCATTTTGTCTACCGCACAAGCGCCACATTGGCTGATTTGTGTTGTAGATCAATAGTTTACGCGCAACCAGTGGCGGACAGGGAGGGATTCGAACCCTCGGTACCCAATTAAAGGTACGGCGGATTAGCAATCCACTGGTTTAAGCCACTCACCCACCTGCCCATGAGCCGTTTCTAACGGAAGGTGTGTTTACGATCATGGTTCGTGTCTGTCAATCCTAGTAAGTGCGGGTTTTCCATGCCATTTAACACACCATATTGATGGTATCGCCCGCCTTGAAAATGAGTCCCACGCTCTATGGTCACATTCTGTCTCATCGCCGGCCTGACCCTGCTGTTTGTTGGCGGCGAAGCCCTCGTTCGGGGGGCTGTTGGCGCTGCGCGGGCGTTGGATATATCGCCGTTGCTGATCGGCCTGACAGTCGTTGCCATGGCAACCTCTGCGCCAGAGCTCGTGGTGTCGCTGGGCGCGGCGCTGGAGGGCAAGCCGTCGATCGCCATCGGCAACGTGGTCGGCAGCAATATCGCCAACATCCTGTTGATTCTGGGCATTGCCGCCATCATCGCGCCTCTGCCCTGCCAAAAAGCCTTAGTCTATCGTGACGGTACGATGATGGTGCTAGGCATGGTGATTCTGACCGGGCTGGGGCTGTATGGCATTATTGAGCGATGGCACGGCATTGCCATGCTGTTGGCGCTGGTCAGCTTCGTCGTCTACACCTTCCGCGCTGAGCAGCGGGAGCACAATGGCGCCGCCGAGGTCCATGCCAGTGAGGCGGATGAAGTGCCTTCTCCACCAGGAGGGACGATAGGCGCGCTGGTGCTGCTGGGCGGTGGCCTGGCGATGCTCCTGATCGGCGCGGAGATGCTGATTTACGGCGCGACCGAAACCGCACGCGGCCTGGGCGTGTCCGAAGGCGTGATCGGCCTCAGCCTGGTGGCTATCGGCACGTCTCTGCCGGAGTTGGCCAGCGTTGGCATTGCGGCCTGGCGCGGCCATACGGAAGTGGCGCTGGGCAATGTCATCGGCAGCAACATCTTCAACGTCTTCGCCATCCTGGGCGCCACATCCACCGTCGTTCCAGTGTCGATTGGGGCGGAGTTCATATCCGTCGATATCTGGGTCATGCTGGGCGCGAGCGTGCTGCTGCTGCCCCTGATGCTATCCGGCGCCAAGCTCACCCGCGTAGAGGGCGGGCTGTTTTTGGGAGCTTACGTGGCGTATATCAGCTGGCTGTATATCGGAAATTGAGAGGGGAGGGCGCCGCGATCTGCGCTTTCGCCCCCACCCAACGCTGACTCAAGCCGCCGCCTGCGCACCCTCACTCGCTGCCGCCAGCACCATCTCCGCGCACTTCTCGCCGATCATGATGCTGGGCGCGTTGGTATTGCCGCTGGTTAGCGTTGGCATGATGGAGGCGTCGGCGATCCGCAACCGCTCTATGCCATGCACCCGCAACTGATCATCGACCACCGCCATCGGGTCCGCGCCCATCTTGCAGGTGCCGACTGGGTGGTAGGTGGTTTCCGCGTAGTTGCAAATCCACTGCACCAGATCCTCGTCACTCTGCACATGCGCGCCGGGGGCCAGCTCTTGACCGACCACATCAGCCAACGGAGACGCTGCGAACAGCTCCCGCGCTTTGCGGATGGCGGCGACTGTGCCCTGGCGGTCGTACTCCGATGACATGAAGTTGAAGTTGATTGCCGGCGGCTGGAACGGGTCGGTGGATTTGACGTGGATCGAGCCAATGCTCTCCGAGCGCAGCACGTTGATATTCAGCGTCACGCCGCGCTGCTTGGCGATTTTCAGGTGGCCGTCTTTGTCCAGCTCATAGAGGAAAGGCGTGATCGCGATGGCGGCGTCCGGACTTTCCAGCCCCTCGCGGGTTTTGAAATACATGCGGATCGGGGCTGCAGTCATGGCGAACAGACCCTGGCCGGTTAGCGCGTATTTGATGGCCTCACGACCCAGCCGCCAGCCGCGGCCATTGTCGTTGAAGGTCGCGCCTTTCTCGGTAATCTCAAAGCGCACCCGTGGGCTGTAATGGTCGCGCAGGTTCTCGCCGACGCCGGGCAGTTCGTGCACCGGCGTGATGCCCTTCTCGCGCAGGAAGTCGCTCTGGCCGATGCCGGATAGCTCCAGCAGCTTGGGCGAGTTGATGGAGCCGGTGGAGACAATCACCTCCCGGCTGGCCCGCGCCTCCCGCTTTTCGCCGTTGACCACATAGCGCACGCCGACGCAGGTCTTGCCCTCCAGCACCAGCGATTCCGCCATGGCACCGGACTCAATGGTCAGGTTGGTGCGCTCGCGTGCCGGGTCCAGATAGCAGTAGGCGGTGGACTGACGCCGCCCCTTGTTGATCGTCACCTGGGTGATGCCGATGCCTTCCTGGTCGCCGCCGTTATAATCCTTGGTGAAGGGAATGCCGATCTTCTCCGCCGACTCAATCATGCGCCGGTGCAGCGGCGAGATGTCCGTCGGCGTATCCGTCACCCGCAGCGGGCCGCCGCGGCCGCGGAATTCACTGTCGCCGCCGTCATAGCTCTCCATCTTGCGAAAGATCGGCAGCACGTCCTGATAGCTCCAGCCGCGATTGCCCAGCTGGCCCCAATGGTCGTAATCCTGTGGTTGGCCGCGCACGAACACCATGCCGTTGATCGAGGAAGAGCCGCCCAGCATCTTGCCCCGCGGCACCGGGATCTTGCGCCCGCCAGAGCCCGCATCCGGCTCCGATTCATAGACCCAGTTCACCGCCGGATTGTCGATCAGCTTGGCCATGCCAATCGGCACCCGCGACCAGAAATAGTTGGAGCCCTCGGTCCCGGCCTCCAGGCACAGCACGGTGTATTGGCCACTGGCCGACAGCCGATTGGCCAGCACGGCACCGGCAGACCCAGAGCCGACAACGATATAATCATAGGTGGTGGACATGGGCGGCGCTTCCTCACTGCAATTGATTGCCAGCCAGTGAGCCAGCGAATTCCCCCAGAGGCAAGAGCCATGGTGCCCTCCAACCCCAACACCGCCCCCGCCCTCCGGCATCATTGCGAGGCGAAGCCGCGGCAACCCAGCAGCCAACCCTATCAATGCCGCTAGATCATCACCGCTCTGAGCCCGCCCCGCCGCCCGAATTCCACTGCTTACGGGCTGAAAAAAAATTCGCGCCAAAGGGGGCAAGCCCCCTTTACCCCCCCTAAACAAACAAACCAAACAAGATAAACACGTAAGGATTCAAGAGGTAAGTGTCCTGGCAACGCGGAAGCCGATGCTGACGTTCAGGCTGACGGGTTCGAAGTAGCCGCGGCAGGCGGAGCGACAGAACCTGGGACCGTTGATCCAGGACCCGCCGCGCACGACTTTCCCCTTACCACCTCGGTTCGAAGCCAAAACCCGCGGGGTGCCGTCCACCGCCGCACCTTTATGCGAACCCGCCCAGTCATCCGCACACCATTCCAAGACATTGCCGTGCGTCTGATGGAGCTTCCAAGGGTTGGCCGCAAACGCATCCACTGGCAATGTCTGCTGACGATATTCGCCCTTCTCGCCGCCGTTGTAAGCATTGGTCCCGTCATAATTCGCTTGCTCTGGAGAGATTGTCTCGCCCCACCAGAACGGTGTAACCGTCCCCGCGCGGCACGCATATTCCCACTCCGCCTCGCTCGGCAGCCTATATTCCCCCTCGGTCTTGCCGCTCAGCCACTTACAATAGGCCTCAGCATCCAGCCAAGACACATTGATCGCCGGCTGACGACCGCGGCCCCAACTTCTGTCGTTCGGCAATTTCCGATCCGTTTCCCGGCAGAAGGCGTCATACTCCTCAAACGTCACCGCATAAACGCCCAGCGCAAACTTCGCCAACTGCACCCGCACCTGCGGCCCCTCCCAGCTGTAGCGCTCCGGCTCATCCTCCGGAGAGCCCATCAAAAACTCCCCCGCCGGGATCACCACCATCTCCGGACACCACGGCTCGTCCACGTCGCGGAACACCTTCAGGTCGGGCCAGGGGGCGGGCGATGCCGGCGGATCGTCCCACCTAACCGGCTTACCAGACCAACTCGCCAAATCTTCCAGCAGCCGGACGACCCCCTGCTGAAAACGTATCGAATCGTCGCTTCGATACGCTTCCAATAACTCGACCACTCGGCGCACCATCCAGGCAGACAGATCAGGCAGCGGCTGATCGATCAAGTCGGTGCGCAACTCGGCCAGACCACCCATTCGCATCGGGCGCGAGTTGGCTCGCCCCAGCAGGTCCAATGATTCTTGCAATTCCTGCGGGAGGCTCGTCAAAAACAACGGGTTGCGGGCCAGCGTCAGGTCGTTTTGACGGTCAAGGATCAAAGTCGGCGTCTGTTGCCCCAGCGCCCGAACCTGCCGGTTCGTGAAATCGAACAGCGCTGAAACGGTAACGTGCTCAATATCCTCCCGGCCAACCCCGGTCCGCAGCCCCTCGACCAACGCGCTGGTAAAGACGGAGGACCGCAGCACGCCAGCGATATCCTGCGCCGGCTCTGCAGCCGCCTGCGCACGCGCCGCCGCCGCCAGGACGTACGTGCCGGAGCCAAAAGTCTCTTGCTCCAACGCCGCTTCCCCGCCCCGTGTTGGATCGCCGAACCGACCAGCATAGCAGCAGTCCAAAACCGCCACTTGCCGCGTCGAGCGGGAATCGCCCATGCGGTCGCGAACATAACCGGCATCCAGGGAACGAGCTGCCAGCTTCTCCCTGGTTGTCTCCGGCAGGATGAAGTGCAGCCGCCCCTGAAAATCAACTTCCCCATGCCCGGCATAAAACAGCAGCACGGTGTCATCGCGCGCCGCGTTGGCATACAAATCGTGGATCGCCTCGCGCACGTCCAGCAGCCTAGGATTCAGCATCGGCTCCCAGACTTCAAACCCGCCAATCTGTGGGTCCGCCAGGACCTTAGCTAGAGCCAGAACGTCTGCCTCGGGCGCTGGCAACGGCGCGAAGTCAACCTCGTACTCGGTGACGCCGATCAGAAGGGCCAGTTTACGCGCCATAGTCGCCGCTCGAGACCTCCCGCATCAAATCCGCCACCAGCTTGGCCGCCGCGGCGTCGTCCGTTGCTTTTGGGTCATAGCTAATGCCCACCCGTTTCCCGTCTATGGCGATCTCAATTTTGTGCTGCGGCGTGCCCGACCGCTCCGAGCGGCGACGCAGCCAACCAATCAACTCGCCCACAGCCAACTGACCCCCGGCAATCAAGATGCCAATGCTGGTTGGATCAAGAAGATCGCCACGAACCAGTGTTCCATCGGACTCTTTGGTCAGTGAACGCCAGTCTTGCGCAAACTCAGCCCTGGTCAATTCGGGTTTGATCGCCTCACAAATTCGCGCCGCTTCGGGCTCGCCGTCGTCGCAAACAAAACGGATGTTAAGCCAAACACTGTCATTCTGTATGTCCATACGGCCCTCAACGGTCGGCATCAATTTTGCCCCAATTGTGCCGAAGCGATGCAATAGGTCAAGCGCGGTTCTCGCCGCCTGAGAAATAGTTGCCTTTATGTTCTAATTATGCTAAACACATCCAACCTTCACCCCTCGCCAAAACCACCCCCACCACCGCCAATGTTCACAAATGTTAAGGTTTGTTAACAGCCCGTTGATAAAGTCTGTCCTGGACGAATTGGGTGAGGTCTGATTCTCTGGTCTTGTGGCCTAGAGGAAGGATTTTGCCATGGCGATGGGACATCAAAAGGATCGTC
>CALKDI010000175.1 GCA_938084065.1 uncultured Alphaproteobacteria bacterium | reverse complement strand
AGGATTTTCGGCGATGACCCTGCTCCGCGAACCCGACCACGGCACACCAGTAAAAGACGGCGCGCCGATTACCCTCTGGATTGATGGCGCAGAAATCACCGTCCCAGAAGGCACCAGCGTTATGCGCGCCGCCTCTCTGGCCGAGCGCCAGATGCCAAAACTCTGCTCTACCGATAATCTCGAGGCCTGGGGCTCCTGCCGCCTTTGCCTCGTGGAAATAGAGGGCGTCAAAGGCACCCCCGCCTCCTGCACCACGCCTGTGCGCAACGGCATGCGCGTCACCACTCGGTCCGACCGTCTCGCCCGCCTACGCAAGGGCGTGATGGAGTTGTATATCTCCGACCATCCGCTCGATTGTCTGACCTGCGCAGCCAACGGCGATTGCGAACTCCAAGATATGGCCGGCGAAGTCGGCCTGCGCGACGTGCGCTATGGCATGGATGGCGAGAACCATTTCGATGCCGCCAGCAAGGTCGAGCCGGACACCTCCAACCCCTATTTCCAATACGACCCGGCCAAATGCATCGTCTGCTCCCGCTGTGTGCGAGCGTGCGAGGAGGTGCAGGGCACCTTCGCGCTTACCATTGAGGGCCGCGGCTTTGAGAGCCGGGTCTCGGCTGGCATAGCCTCCGACGATTTCTTTTCCTCCGACTGCGTCTCCTGCGGCGCCTGCGTGCAGGCCTGCCCGACTGCGACCCTGGTCGAGAAATCCGTGGTGGACCAAGGCACACCCAACCGCACGGTGCTGACCACCTGCGCCTATTGCGGCGTCGGCTGTTCGTTCAAGGCGGAGTTGCAGGGCGAGAAGATCGTACGCATGGTGCCATACAAGGATGGCGGCGCAAACGAGGGGCATTCCTGCGTCAAGGGCCGCTTCGCCTGGGGCTATGCCACACACAGCGACCGTGTCACCACGCCGATGGTGCGCGACGCCATTACCGACCCCTGGCGCAAGGTTTCATGGGACGAGGCTATTGGCTTCGCCGCTGACAAGTTCAAAGCAATCCAGGCGGCGCACGGCCAGGGTGCTATCGGCGGCATCACCTCCTCGCGCTGCACGAATGAGGAGGTCTATGTCGTCCAAAAGATGATCCGGGCCGCCTTCGGCAACAACAATGTCGATACCTGCGCCCGGGTCTGCCACTCGCCCACTGGCTATGGCCTGAAGCAGACGTTTGGCACCTCCGCCGGCACCCAGGATTTCAAGTCGGTGGAGAGCGCCGACGTCATCTTGCTGATCGGCGCGAACCCAACCGACGCGCACCCGGTCTTTGCCAGCCGCATGAAGAAACGCCTGCGCGCCGGGGCTCAAATCATTGTCTGCGACCCCCGCCGCATCGATCTGGTCGAAAGCCCGCACGTGAAGGCCGCTCACCACCTGCAATTACGCCCCGGCACCAATGTCGCGCTGATGAACGCCATCGGCCATGTGATCGTGACCGAGGGGCTGGTGGACGAGGCGTTTGTCGCCGAGCGCTGCGAGGACGATTCCTTCGCCCGCTGGCGCGCCTTCATTGCAGAGGAGCGCAACAGCCCGGAAGCCCTGGCCCCGGCGATTGGGGTGGAGGCCGACCTGCTGCGCCAGGCCGCACGCCTCTACGCCACCGGCGGCAATGGGGCGATCTATTACGGCCTGGGCGTGACCGAGCATTCCCAAGGCTCGACCATGGTCATGGCCATGGCCAATCTGGCGATGGCGACCGGCAATATCGGCCGCGAAGGCGTCGGCATCAATCCGTTACGCGGCCAAAACAACGTGCAGGGCTCGTGCGATATGGGCAGTTTTCCGCACGAATTGCCGGGCTACCGCCATGTCAGCGACGACCTGGTTCGGACCGAGTTTGAGCTGGATTGGGGCGTCTCACTGCTGAACGAGCCGGGATTGCGCATCCCGAACATGTTCGCCTCCGCCATCGACGGCAGCTTCCGCGGCCTGTTCGTCCAAGGTGAGGATATCGCCCAGTCCGATCCGAACACCGCACACGTGCAGGCGGCGCTGGAGGCCATGGACTGTGTCGTTGTGCAAGACCTTTTCCTAAACGAAACCGCCGGATACGCCCATGTCTTCCTGCCGGGCACAAGCTTCCTGGAGAAAGACGGCACCTTCACCAATGCGGAGCGCCGCATCAACCGCGTCCGCCCGGCCATGCCGGAGGCCTGCGGCCTCGCCGAATGGCAGGTGGCCTGCCGCCTGGCTGCTGCTATGGGTTACCCGATGGACTACGCCAACGCGGCGGAGATCATGGCGGAGATTGCGCGCCTCACCCCGACATTTTCTGGCGTCAGTCATGCTCGGTTGGACCAGGATGGCTCACTACAATGGCCGGTGAATGAGCAACACCCGGACGGCGCGCCGATCATGCATGTGGACGGTTTTGTGCGCGGCAAAGGCCAGTTCATGCTGACGAAATATGTGCCAACAGACGAGAAAGTCGGACGCAAATTCCCCTTGCTGTTGACCACCGGGCGCATCCTTAGCCAGTACAATGTCGGCCAACAAACTCGACGGACCGCAAACACCCGCTGGCACACGCACGATACCTTGGAAATCCATCCGCACGATGCGGAAGAGCGCGGTATTGCGGATGGCGATATGATCCGTATCGCCAGCCGCGTCGGCGAAACCACCCTGATAGCCGAAATCAGCGAGCGCGTGCCGCAAGGCGTCGTCTACACCACATTCCACCACCCGATTTCCGGCGCGAACGTAATCACCACGGAATACTCCGACTGGGCCACGAACTGCCCGGAATACAAGGTCACGGCAGTGCAAATTTTCCCGACCAACCAAGCGTCAGCCTGGCAGACAGAGCATGAGGCCGTGCTCGCCACGCACTATCGCGTTGCTGAAACCGCGGCGGAGTAAGCCGCAGTGGCGGACGTCTCGCCAAAAGTTTCCGGGCGTTTGCTGACCGTGGATGGCGCTGCTCCGGCAGAATGGCAAGTGGCGGAGGAAGTGCCGCTTGCCGTGTTGATCAACGGCGAGAACTTTGCCGTGATGATGGTGACGCCGGCCGACCTGGAAGATTTTGCCCTCGGGTTCGCCCTTACCGAAGGGCTGGTGCGGAGCGTCTCCGACATAGAAGCTGTGCGTCTCGGCGAGGCGGCTCAGGGCATGATTGCCAATCTCAAAATCGCCCCTGCCCTGCTTTCCAGTCTGGAGGCGCGCCGACGCACGCTGGCCGGCAGAGCCGGATGTGGCGTATGCGGCGCCCAGACCATAGCCGCCGCTGTGCCGAAACCGCGGCAAGTATCGGGCGCAACACCAGATTTCACCGGCCTCTCCAACGCCTATTCAGAGTTGCCTTCAGCTCAAGCGATGAACCGCGCAAATCGTACTACACATGCCGCTGCCTATTGCTCGTTGGCAGGTGATATCGAACAACTGCGGGAGGATATCGGCCGCCACAATGCTCTCGATAAGCTGATTGGCGCTTTGGCGAAAGAAGGCAGGGACGCCAATGCGGGTTTCATAATGCTGTCGAGCCGTGTCAGCGTAGAGATGGTGCAGAAAGCAGCTGCAATTGCCTCCCCGTCCCTCGCCGCGGTCTCCGCACCAAGCGCCCTGGCACTGCGGACCGCGGGAGGTGCTGGAATGACCATTTTTGCAAAAACTCCGCATGGCATCATGGCATTCGCGCCGGAGACCTCGCGATGACAACCGCAGATCTCATCCGCATGGCTAACCAAATCGCCGCCAACTTCGCCGCGCATGAGGAGGCAGAGGCGGCAACCGCGATCGCCTCACACCTCCGTCAATTCTGGGAACCGAGGATGCGGCAAGACCTCATCGCCGCCAGCGCCGAGGGACGGGCGGAGGAATTGTCGCCGCAGGTTCTGAGCGCCTTAGCTCTGCTGCAGCAATAGCTGTTGACTCACAGCGGGTGCATTTCCCGGAGGTAGCGGAACCGCCATCCGGGAAGCGACGTATTTGGCGGCAGGCCGCAGCACTCACCTAAGCCAGCATGGCCCGCAAGTGTGCGTCGGCGTCTTCTGTCAGTTGAGCCATCAGATCTTCGGCTGGCAGTTCACGGGTGAGAGCAGCCCCCTGACCGGCATAGAGCTGTCCCAAATCACCATGTTCGCTCGCTTCCAGTGGCTTGACGAGCGAGAGTTGGGCGGGAAATGGCATAGGTCCACCGTCAACGTCCGCCAATTCCCGCGTGAGCTTGTTCGGGAGCACGCGCGCCGGCTTGCCACTGACCAGCCGGGTCACAATTGTGCTGGCATCACCCGCAGTCCGGAGCGCTAGGCGATGCGCGTCGGGCACCAATGCCTCCGGACTGCGCAAAAATGCGGTGCCCATCCAGACGGCTTCAGCACCCAGCACCATCGCCGCAGCGATCGACCGCCCGTTTGAAACGCCTCCCGCCGCGATGATCGGCACCGAGCAGGCATTCACTATCTGTGGCAACAGCGCAAACAACCCCGCCTGCATGGTTGCATCCACGTCTGTAAAGGTGCCCCGGTGGCCTCCAGCCTCCAGGCCTTGCGCGATTATGGCATCGGCACCCAGTGCTTCCAGTTGTCTTGCCTCGGCAACCGTCGTGGCGCAGGCAACGATCATGGACCCGTTGCCCTTCAACGCCTGAACAATATCCTGGTCCGGCAGGCCCCAGTGAAAGCTGACGACTTCCGGTTTGGTCGCCATCAGCACCTCTAGCAGTTCCGGGTTCACGCTGCTTCCATTGGTTGCCGGTTCCGGTGCATCACCAAGCCCTTCTTCGCGATAGTAATCGGCGATGCGGCTGCGCATTTCTGAATACTGACCGTCCAAATTACCCGTCGGCCCCCAGAGCAGCAGATTGGCGTTCAGACTCCTGCCGCTCAGCTGGCGAAATCCCGCTATCCGACGCTCACATTCTTCGGGTGTGAAGGAGGTCATGCCAAGGCCGCCAATACCACCGGCATTGCTGACACCCGCAGCCAGAGACGGCGTTGCGAAAGGCGTCATTGGCGCGGAAAAAATCGGCCAATCGAGATTGAGGCGCTCCGTTAGCCTGGTGCGATGCCACATATTAAAGTCCTCCAATTGTGTTGCGGTGAATTATTTACCTACGAACAGTTGAGCCAAAAATTATCGTTGAATCAACCGTACCGGATTTGGAAACGACTCTGAAATTTTCTTTGATTTTTGCATCGCACAGGTTGCGGTCGAACCCGCAGCCTAACTGCCCCAATTCGCCATCACAGGTCGCAATCGTGCTCCCACCCCGACACAGGCTTTGGACGCGCGCCCCGCATCCTCCGTCGAACACGTTGGAGACCAACCTCAGCCATGTCATACTCCCGGTCAACAACAGCAACTCAGGCTCCAGAGCGCCCGCGCCATGAACAATCCTGCTCCCGCGACCTCACCCATTTTGGGCATCACCTGGCCTACCGAAGGCCTGACCCGCGTGCCAAACCGGCTCTATTCCGACGCTGACACCTACGCGCAGGAGCAGGCAAACATCTTCCAAGGCCCCACCTGGAATTTCGTCGGCCTGGAGGCAGAAATTCCCGATCCTGGCGACTTCAAAACCAGCTTTGTCGGCGATACCCCCGTCATCGCCGTGCGCGACCGGGATGGCGGCGTCAACGTGCTGGAGAACCGCTGCGCCCACCGCGGCGCGCTTGTCTGCCTGAAGGAACACGGCAATGCCCGCTCCCTCGCCTGTGTCTATCACGCCTGGAACTACTCGCTGAAAGGCGACCTGATCGGCGTCGCCTTCGAGCGCGGGGTCAAGGGTGAGGGCGGCATGCCCAAGGACTTCGACAAGTCCAAGCACGGCCTGCGCAAGCTGCGGGTCGAGACCTTGAACGGCCTGATGTTCGCCACCTTCAGCCCTGAAACCCCGCCCCTCGCGGAATATCTGGGCCCCGACATTCTGCAACGCGTCCAGCGCGTCACGCAAAAGCCACTGGTCGTGCTCGGCCATTCGCGGCAGGTGATGCACAACAACTGGAAGCTGTATGTGGAGAACGTGAAGGACAGCTATCACGCCAGCCTGCTGCACGCCTTCTTCGCCACCTTCAAGCTGAACCGCCTGACCATGGAGGGCGGTATCGTCGTAGATGAGAGCGGCGGCCACCATGTCAGCTGGTCCAAGGGCGCCCAGGACGTCGAGACCAAGACCGAGTACGAGGCCGGCGACATCCGCTCGAATGTGGAAGACCTGACCCTCCAGGACCCGAACCTGATTGCCGGACGCGATGAGTTCGGCGACGGCATTACGCTGCAAATCCTCTCGGTCTTCCCGAATTTCATCATGCAGCAAATCCGCAACGCCCTCGCCGTGCGCCAGGTGGTGCCGAAAGGGCCGGGCAAGACCGAACTGGTCTGGACCTATTACGGTTTCGCCGATGACGACGCGGCTCTACAACAAATGCGCCAGCGTCAGTCAAATCTTGCCGGCCCAGCGGGCTATATCTCCATGGAGGACGGCTGCGTCGGTGGCTTCGTCCAACGCGGCATCGCCGGCGCTGCGGACGAGCGCTCCGTAGTCCAGATGGGCGGCGAAGGGGCGGAGACGCAGACGACACGGGCAACCGAAACCTCTGTCCGTGGGTTCTGGAAGGCGTATCGGCCATTGATGGGCTTATAGGCGGAGACGTAACAGCCCTTCCGTCAGGCGGTACACCAAGAGCCAGGTGCCGTGGAAAAGCAGTGCCGGGCTTTGTTCCTTGTATCTTTTACCCCAACACCCGGGCTGTCACCTTGGACAGAACACAACCCCACCTTATATATCATTGGAGCCTACTTTGGCCCGCCCGGTGTCTGCCGGCGAAAGTTAACAAATGCGAACAAATGTTAAGGTTTTGCACACTACACGACAGCGGTAGCTGAGGACGGCAAATCATGGTTTTCTGACGGATTCTTCCTCGGGAAAGGGATGATCCTGTGCTCAGAAAAGCATGTGCCGCCCTCAGTCAAAAACTACGTCCGGTTGTCTCGTTGAGC
>CALKDI010000174.1 GCA_938084065.1 uncultured Alphaproteobacteria bacterium | reverse complement strand
ACAGGATCACCAGCTGCCCCAGCCCCATACCGGAAATCGCTATGCTGTTCGCCACCCCGGCGCGTGCACCAAAGCGCTTGGTCAGCATGACGCCGACCGGTGTGATCGACACTGCGCCATTGCCAACTGCAAAAACCACACCATACAGCAGGAATGCCTGCCACGCCGCCTCGGTGAAGGTCATCGCACCTATCCCCAGCGCGCTGACCAGACAGCCGCCGGACAAGATCCAGGCCGGCGAATATCGGTCCGACAGGCGGCCAACCACAACCATGGTCAGAGCCGTCGTCACCATAAAGACGGCAATCACCGCCCCCAACAGCGTCCGGTCCCAATCCAGCGACTCGGCCATTGGCTTCAGCACCAGCCCAATGCCGTGCCGCGCGCCGCCGCCGATGAACAGCGTCATAAAGCCGACCACCAGCGCCAAGCCACCGATACGCCACATCTCGCGTAGGGTCATTCCGTTGTCCTCGTCCGATCTACAGCCAGCCACCGTTGCGTCGCCAGACACACTATGCAATGTAGCCGGCAAGTACAGTCTCGGCCCGCCAGATGAAAGTACAGGCTATGGCCCATTTTTCGGCATTCTCGCTGCTGCGCAACGCGCTAACCGGCCACAAGCACTGGCCCGCCCAATGGCCTGATGCGCTGCCAAAGGCCGAATACGACGTCATCATCGTTGGTGCCGGCGGCCATGGTCTCGCCGCTGCGTACTACCTGGCGAAAGAGCATGGCATCACCAATGTGGCGGTGATTGAGAAGGGCTGGCTTGGCGGCGGCAATACCGGGCGGAACACGACCATTGTCCGCTCCAACTACCTCTATGACGAGAGCGCCCGGCTCTATGATCATGCCATCGACCTATGGGATGGGCTGTCCCAGGACCTGAACTACAACGTCATGTTCTCTCAGCGCGGCGTGATGATGTTGGCGCACACGGTGCACGACGTCCAAAGCTTCCAGCGCCACATTCATTCCAACCGGCTGAATGGCGTCGATAACACCTGGGTCACGCCGCAGCAGGCGAAGGAGATCTGCCCGCCGCTGAATATCTCCACGGACGCCCGCTATCCGGTGCTGGGCGCAGCCTGGCAACAACGCGCCGGCACGGCCAGGCATGACGCCGTCGCCTGGGGCTATGCCAGGGCCGCGGCGGCGCGGGGCGTCGATATCGTCCAGAACTGCCCGGTCACCGCCATCCGCCGCGGGCCGGACGGCGCGGTTGAGGGTGTCGAGACGGCGAAGGGCTTCATCAAAGCCAAGAAGGTGGCAGTCTCCGCCGCCGGCCATACCTCCGTCATCATGGAGACCGCCGGCGTCCGCCTGCCGCTAGAGAGCTTCCCGTTGCAGGCCCTGGTGAGTGAGCCAGTCAAGCCGATCTTCCCCTGCGTGGTCATGTCGAACACCGTGCACGCCTATATCAGCCAGTCCGATAAGGGCGAGCTGGTCATCGGCTCCGGCACTGACCAGTACACCTCGTATTCTCAACGAGGCGGCCTGCCGCTGATTGAGCACACTGTCGCTGCCATCTGCGAGATGTTTCCGGTGTTCCGGCGCATGCGGATGCTGCGAAAATGGGGCGGCATCGTTGACGTCACGCCGGACCGCTCTGCCATCCTGGGCAAGACGCCGGTCCAAGGGCTCTACGTCAATTGCGGCTGGGGTACCGGCGGTTTCAAGGTGACGCCGGGCGCAGGCCACACCCTTGCCCACACCATCGCCCGTGATGACCCGCATCCGATCAACGCGCCGTTCACGCTGGAGCGCTTCACCACCGGTCGCCTGATCGACGAAGCCGCCGCCGCCGCAGTCGCGCACTAAGGGGGAGAGAGAAACCATGCTGCTGATCCACTGCCCCTATTGCGAGGCAACTTTGCCGGAGCTGGAATTTACCTATGCCGGTGAGGCCCACATCGCCCGACCCGCCGATCCATCCACCATGAGCGACGAGCAATGGCGCGATTTCCTGTTCATCCGTACCAATGCCCGCGGACCGCATTTTGAGCGCTGGCGGCATGCCCATGGCTGCGGGCGCTTCTTCAACGCCGTGCGCGACACAGTCAGCGACAAATTTCTGCTGACCTACAAGGCCGGCGAGCCAAAGCCTGAAAGCCTGCCGGAATGAGCGCTTTTCGCATTCCCGGGAAAGGCCGCGTTTGCCACGATAAGCCCGTGCGCTTCACCTTCGACGGCAAGCAATATCAAGGCCTGGAGGCCGACACGCTTGCCTCCGCCCTGCTGGCGAACGGTGTGCATCTGGTTGGGCGCTCATTCAAATACCACCGCCCCCGCGGCATTGTCTCCGCTGGCTCAGAGGAACCAAACGCTCTGGTCGGCGTCTCTCGCGGCGGCGGACGTGAGGAGCCGAATACGCGGGCGACCTTGCAGGAGGTCTATGAGGGCCTCACCGCCATTAGCCAGAACCGCTGGCCCTGCCTGCATTTCGACGCCGGCGCGACAGCAGACGTGCTGCACCGGTTCCTGCCCGCGGGCTTCTACTACAAGACCTTCATGTGGCCGAAGCGCTTCTGGGACAGACTCTACGAGCCTCTGATCCGCAGAGCCGCAGGCCTTGGCGTTCCGCCCAGTGAGCCAGATGCAGATCACTACGCCTCGCGCTATGCCCATTGCGACGTGCTGGTGGTCGGCGCGGGTCCCGCTGGCACCGCCGCTGCTCTCACCGCGGGGCGTAGCGGTGCCCAGGTCATCCTCGCAGATGAACAGGCGGAGATCGGCGGCGCGCTGCTGGCGGATGATAAGGTCCAGATCGAAGACCAGACCGCCGCCGACTGGCTGTCTGCCGCACAGGCCGAACTCGCCGCCCTGCCCAACGTTCGCTTGCTGGCCCGCACCACGGCCATTGGCTATTACCATCAGAACATGGTGGGCCTCGCCCAGCGCATCACCGACCATCTCGCTAGCCCCCCAGCCGACGCGCCGCGAGAGCGGATGTGGCGGGTGCGTGCCGCTCAGGTGGTGCTGGCCCAGGGCGCTATCGAGCGCCCCCTCGTGTTTCACGGCAATGACCGGCCCGGCGTGATGCTGGCCGGAGCCGCGCAGATTTATCTCAACCGCTATGGCGTAAAGCCGGGCAAGACCGTTGTCGTCGTCACCAGCCATGACAGCGCCTGGCACACCGCCTTCGACCTCGCCGACGCCGGCACGCCCATTGCCGCCATCATCGACACTCGCCCGGCCATAGACCCCGCCCTGACCGAAGCTGCGGCGCCCCGCGGCATCGAGGCTCTGCTCAGCCATACTGTAACCGCCACTTCGGGTCGCCTGCGCCTCCGTTCGATCCATGTGAATGCAGTCACCGACGGCAAAGTCGGCGGTGCGCGCTTGATCCTGTGCGACACGCTGCTGATGAGCGGCGGCTGGACGCCCTCCCTGCATTTGTTTTCCCACACTCAAGGCAAGCTGGCCTGGGACGAGGCCTCACAAAGCTTCCTGCCCGACCTCAAAACCGAGGCCTGTCATATCGCCGGTGGTGGTCGCGGGCTTTGGGGGATCGAAAATGCGCTCCAGGATGGCGCCAAAGTTGGCGCAGAGGCCGCTATGGCGGCAGGCTTCAATGCCACAGCGCCAGCCCTCACCACACAAAATGACCGCAGCGGCGCTGGCATCATCATCGCTGAATTGCCAACTGACCGCGGCCCACAGAGCACCCGCTCGTTCGTCGATCTTCAGAACGACGTGACGTCCAAGGATATCCGCCTCGCCGTGCACGAGGGCATGCATTCCATTGAGCATGTGAAGCGCTACACCACCAGCGGCATGGCGACAGACCAGGGCAAGCTGGCCAACATGAATGGCCTGGCGATCGCGGCTGCCGCCATCGGCAAGCCACCGCCACAGGTCGGCCTCACCACCTTCCGCCCGCCCTACACACCGACGACCTTTGGCACCTTCGCTGGCTATCACCAGGACGACACGTTCGACATCACCCGCAAGACCCCCATCGACCCCTGGGCTGCGGACAACGGCGCAGTATTCGAGCCGGTCTCGCTCTGGCGGCGCGCCTGGTACTTCCCCAAGCCCGGCGAGGACATGCATGCCGCCGTCGCCCGCGAATGCCGCGCAACGCGCAACGCCGTTGGGATCTTCGATGCCTCCACCCTTGGCAAGATTGAGGTGGTCGGCCCGGATGCGGTCGAGTTCCTGAACCGCCTATACACCAACCCCTGGACTAAGCTCGCGCCCGGCCGTTGCCGCTATGGCCTGCTGCTGGGGGAGGATGGCTATATCCTGGATGACGGCGTCATTGGCCGCCTGAGTGAGGACCGCTTCCACGTCACCACCACCACTGGCGGAGCCGCCCGCGTCCTGAACATGATGGAGGATTACCTCCAGACCGAATGGCCAGATCTGCGCGTCTGGCTCACCTCCGTCACCGAGCAATGGGCCACAATCGCCCTCAACGGCCCCAACGCGCGGAAACTGCTGGAGCCGCTGGTTGAAGGCCAGGACCTCTCGGACGAGGCTTTCCCGCACATGTCGCTTGCCGATTGCACCGTCGCGGGCTTCCCCGCCCGGCTGTTCCGGGTCAGCTTCACCGGCGAGATGGGCTTTGAGGTCAACGTTCCCGCCCGCCATGGCCTGGCCCTCTGGCAGCGGCTGTTAGGTGAGGGGGAGGCACACGACATCTGCCCCTATGGCACTGAGACCATGCACGTGCTGCGTGCCGAGAAAGGCTTCATCGTCGTCGGTCAGGATACGGACGGCACGGTTACGCCGGGCGACGCCAACCTCGGCTGGGCCATCGGCAAGCGCAAGCCGGATTTTGTCGGCAAACGCTCCCTGGCGCGGCCCGATCTGGTCGACCCGAACCGCAAACAGCTGGTCGGCCTGTTGACTGACGACCCCAAGGTGGTGCTGGAGGAAGGCGCGCAGCTCGTCGACGATCCGAACCGGCCTATCCCGATGCAAATGATCGGCCATGTCACATCATCCTATTGGAGCGAGGCGCTGGGCCGTTCCATTGCCCTAGCCCTGGTTGAAGGCGGACGGATGCGCATGGGCGAAACGCTCTACCTGCCCATGGCCAGCATCACCCACACCGCCAAAGTCTCCAGGACCGTATTCTACGATCCCGACGGCCAGCGGCTGTCGATGTAAGGGGGAGAGCGCAAGCATGACAACGCCTATGACCACGGCAAGCGCCGTAAGCCTCAGTTTGCTGCCGGAATTCCCGCGCTACAGCCTGCGGATCGACCCTGCGGATGTCTCGGCGGCATCCGAAGTGCTGGGCCTGGAGCTGCCAACCCGCCCCGGCCAGCGCGCCGCCACTGGCTCACGCTTGGCGCTTTGCCTGGGGCCAGACGAATGGGTCTTATATACAGACGAGGCCGACGCCCAAGCCGTCGAAGCCGCGTTCGCCGCACTCTATCCAGTAACACCGCACAGCCTGATCGCCATCAGCGACCGCGAGCGCACCATCACCCTCTCTGGCCCACAAGCCGCAGAGTTGCTCAGCACCAGCTGCCCCAGAGACCTCACCGCCATCGCCCCTGGCACGGGCACCCGCACCGTGTTTGACACCGTCCAGATCGTCCTGCTCCGCGACAGCGAGTCCGACTTCCGCATCGAGGTTGGCCGTTCCTTCCTGCCACACGTTTGGGCGCTGCTGGAGCGAGCGAACCGGGAGTTGGCTGCCGGCTTGTGAGGCTACTTTCTCACCGCGAGCAATCTCCCCCTCCCCGCCTTGTCCCGAACTTGTTTCGGGACCCATGCCTGAGAATCGCTTCCAGAGTGCGGATAGTGTAGTTGGCTCTCTGGCATCGACCCTGAATCACGTTCAGGGAAAGGGGGGAGGGGTTTCCATGGTTTGCCGCCACTCACCTCCACTTCTCACACCCCACTCCGCCCGACCGGCAGCACAGTCAGACCCTGCCCGTCATCTGTCCGCACCAATGCCTCAATCCCATAGACCGCCCGCAGGCGATCCGGCGTCAGCACCTCTGACGGAGCACCCTCCACCACAATCCGGCCCGCGTACAACAGCACGACCCGGTCGCACCAGCGTGCCGCCAGCCCCAGATCGTGCAGAGACGCCAGCACCCCCTGCCCATTACCTGCCATGCCACGGAAGGTCTGCATCAAATCGATCTGATGCCCCGGGTCCAGCCCCGCCGTAGGCTCATCCGCCAGCAGCAATGGCGCGGCCTGTGCCAACGCCCGCGCGATCAACACCCGCGCCCGCTCTCCGCCGGAGAGTGCCGTTGCCGGACGGTCCGCCAAATGCGTCACGCCGGTCTGCTCCATCGCTTGCATGATCGCGCGCTGATCTTCCGCCGATAGAGCCTCAAACCCGGTGCGATAGGGCGCACGGCCCAAGGCCACCAGTCGCCGCACCGCGATGGGCCAGGCGATCTCCCGTTCTTGAGGCAACCACGCAACCCTGCGCGCCCGCTCACCCGGCGTCAGGCTGTCCAGCGCTTCTCCCGAGATCGCAACGTCACCGCCGGTACGTGGCGCAAGCCCCAGCGCCGCTCGCATCAACGTGGTTTTGCCCGCCCCGTTCGGCCCGATCAGCCCGACAACCTCGCCAGGCGCAATCGTGATGGAGACGCTGTGCAGCACATCGGTCCGCCCCAACCGCACGCTCAGGTTCTGGACATCCAGCAGGCTCATAACGTCTCCCGCCGCGTCTTCAGCACCAGCCAGACAAAGAACGGCGCGCCGACCAACGCGGTTACCACCCCCAATTTCAGATCGCGGTCAGGCGCAATCAACCGCACTGCCAGGTCGGAGGCCAACAATAGCGCCGCTCCGCCCAAGGCCGATGCCGGCAGC
This sequence comes from uncultured Alphaproteobacteria bacterium, assembly GCA_938084065.1. GTDB lineage: Bacteria > Pseudomonadota > Alphaproteobacteria > Bin95 > Bin95 > JACKII01. The sequence goes on along the minus strand of CALKDI010000174.1, from coordinate 8,239 downwards.
AGCCGCGACGGCTGCGCGCCCACCAGCGGTCGCAGCAAATGCGGCACCACCAGTCCGACAAAGCCAATCGCGCCCGCCACCGCCGTCGCCGCACCGACCGCCAGCGCCGTTCCCACCACCGCCAGCAGCCGCACCCGCCCGAGCCGCACACCCAGCGCCGCCGCCGCGTCTTCGCCCAGGGTCAGCGCATCCAATCCTCGGCCCGCACCGGCCAACAACAGCCAGCCGACCAGCATGAACGGCGCGGCCAGACCAACGTGCTGCATGGAGCGATCGGCGAGCGAGCCCAGCATCCAGAATACAATCTCCAGCGCTGCGAACGGATTGGGCGACAGGTTCAGTGCCAGCGACACCAGTGCGCCGGCCAGGCTGGAAACCGCGATCCCGGCCAGGATCACCGTCAGCGAGCCACCGCGCCTGCCGGCAATGGCAAACACCACCAGCACCGCCAGCAGCGCGCCAGCCAGCGCCATCAACGGCAGAGCCAACGGCAGCGCCGCCGCCATCCCCGTATAGATCGCCAGCACTGCCCCCAGTGAGGCGCTACCGGAAATGCCGATCAGGCCCGGCTCCGCCAGTGGGTTGCGCAGATAGCCTTGCAGCACAGCACCAGAAAGCCCCAGGCTCGCCCCGACCATCAGCCCCAGGATCGCTCGCGGCAGCCGGATTTCGCGCATCACCAACACCGTCGCCTCATGCCCCGCACCGCCGAACAGCAGGGCGTTGAGGCTTTCGCCGATCCGCAGTCCCGCCGGCCCGATCAACAAGGAGGCTGCGAACAGGCCCAGCGTCACGAGGCTCAACCCGGTCAGCAGCAGCGCAAAACGGCGATCCTCAGTCACGGGCGGAAAGTCTCCTGGCCTGCACAGCCTCTCGCGCCGCGACTAGAGCTTGCACCGCCGCCAGGGTCTGCGGCAGGCCACAGGTATAGCTCTGCCCGGCAATGACGGCCGCGCCGGTACGGTGGCGCAACTCTGCCAGTGCCGGATGATCCAGCACGGCTTCGCCGACTGATGGCGCATCAAAGCGGCTGGCGGTGATCAGAATATCGGGTTTGGCCAACAGCAGGACCTCTAGTGGCAATCGGGCGGTACCAAGCAGCCCACGGCTGGCGGCAATATTCTCCAGCCCCGCCGTTTGCAACATGGCATGCACCAAATTGCCCGGCCCGGCGGTATAGCTGTTGGCATCCAGGAACACCGCCCGCACTGCCGGGCCAGCGCTAGGGCCTGAGGAAAGCGCAGCAACCGCCGTCTCCATCTCCACCGCCAACTGCTCGGCCACCGCCTCACGGCCCAGCACCTGGCCCATTCGCCGCAGATTGGCGGCAATGGCTGCAAAGGAGGTCGCTGGCTCAAACAATTCTACCCTGACGCCTAACCGGGTCAGCATCTGCACTGTTACCGCCGTGGTATAGGTGCCGGCCAACACCAGGTCCGGGTCCAGGCGAAACACATCCTCCGCCTGACCGCTGGTGACGGGATACAGCTCCGCCGCCGCCGCCATCGCCGACGAGCGTTTGTCTCGCGCCAGGATCGAAATCGCGCGCAATTGACCTGGAGCGGCTATCATCATCGCCATTTGATCGGTGCAAAGATTTACAGACACCACGCGCGCCGGCGCAGCCCAGCTAGTACCAGCCAACCCGCAAAGAGACAGCAGCACCAACAAAAAACGACCCGGCAAAAACCGGGCCGTCTTTGATCTCAGCCAGAGCATCAGCGCAACGATATCTGCGCTTTAAGCGGCGGCTTCTTCTGCTGCCCGCTCCGCCATCCGCTTATCCAGATAGCGTTCAATATTCTTCACCATGGGATCAATATGATTGCCGAAGGTGTGCGTTGCGCCCGGAATTCGGTCGAAATCAATGGCGATGCCACGCTGCGCCCGCAGTTTTTCCACTAGCTTCTTGGTGGCATCTTCCTGCACGATTTCATCTTGTCCCGCATGCAGGAACAGGCCGGATGACGGGCAGGGTGCCAGGAACGAGAAATCATACAGGTTCGCTGGCGCACCGATGGAGAGGAACCCACCGATCTCAGGCCGGCGCATCAGCAATTGCATGCCAATCCACGCGCCGAACGAGTAGCCAGCGACCCAGACATCCTTGGCATCCGGCTTCAGCGACTGCATCCAGTCCAGCGCAGCTGCGGCATCGGACAATTCGCCCTCGCCACGGCCATAGGTGCCCTGGCTGCGGCCAACGCCGCGGAAGTTGAAGCGCAGAACGGAAAAGCCGCGACGCTTGAAGATCTGAAACAGCTCATAAACGACCCGATTGTTCATGGTCCCGCCATGCTGTGGGTGCGGGTGCAAGATCATGGCCATTGGGCCATCGGAATCGGTGTAGTGGTGATAGCGGCCTTCAAGGCGACCGTCAGGTCCGTTAAAGATGACCTCAGGCATAGGGCTTTGCTCGATTCCCAGCTTTTATGATAATCCAAACAGCATTGTTACCGCCGGCAATTTTTACCAGTGCGGCACAATTCAATTCGCAGTGTATCTCAATATATAGCATGTTGCGTTCGGAAATCATCTGAAATCGACGTTAACGCCGACTCTGTCGGAGCTGCGACTGAATGGCAAAGCCGCTGACCTACCTGGATTACAATGCGACTGCGCCGGCAAAAGCGGGTGTGGCGGACGCTATAGCCATGGCCGTCGCACAGGGGGGTAACCCCTCATCTGTGCATGGCAGTGGTCGCGCCGCCCGCCGGTTGGTGGAGGATTGCCGCGCAAAACTGGCCATGGCGACCGGCGCAAAGACCTCTGGGATCGTCTTCACCAGCGGCGGCACAGAGGCCAACCGCCTGGCCCTGACCGCATCGGGCCGCAGCCGTATCCTGGCCTGTGCCGTTGAGCATCCCGCCGTCACCGCCCATTGCCTGCCGGAGAACCTTCTGCCGGTCGACACCCAAGGCCGGCTAGACCTCGCCGCTTTGGAAGCCGCGCTGGCAGACGACGGGGCCGATACTGTGGTCTCGCTCATGCTGGCGAACAACGAGACCGGCGCAATCCAGCCGGTCGCCGAAGCCGCTGCTATTGCCCACGCTGCTGGCGCGCTGCTGCACTGCGACGCGGTCCAGGGCCTTGGCAAGCTGCCCATCGACTTATCGCGCCTCGGCGCAGATATGCTGAGCGTCTCCGCCCACAAAATCGGCGGCCCCGCTGGTGTGGGCGCGTTGATCCTGGCTCAGGGTATCACACTCACCGGCACCCGCGCTGCCGGCGGGCAGGAGCAAGGCCGCAGGCCCGGCACCGAGAACCTGGCGGGCATCGCTGGCTTCGGCGCAGCGCTCGACCATCTTGCCGCCGGTTTGGCTGACCTGGACCGGCAGGCCGCTTTGCGCGAACGGCTGGAGCATGCGCTGGCCCCGGACGCCATCATCTTTGCCCAAGACACCCCGCGCCTCGCCAACACAGTGTGCGTCGCGATGCCCGGCGTCACAGCGGAAACCCAGGTGATGGCTTTCGACCTTGCCGGCTTCTGCGTCAGCGCTGGCGCGGCCTGCTCCAGCGGCAAGGTGCAGGCCAGCCCGGTGCTGCTGGCGATGGGCGTAGCACCGGACCTCGCGGCCACCGCGATCCGTGTCAGTTTCGGCCAGGAAACCACAGCAGACGAGATTGACGCCTTTGCGGCCCAGTGGAAGCTGTTGTGCCAACGCAAGCGGGCTGCCTGAAGGGCGTGACAGATGCCCGGTCTCATCCTATGTGTTGCCCCATGAACATGCCGATCTACCTCGACTATCAGGCCACCACCCCCACCGACCCGCGCGTGTTGGAGGTGATGTGGCCCTATTTCGGCGAGCTTTACGCCAACCCGCACTCGGCAGAGCACGCCCCAGGCCGCGCCATCGAAGCCCGGGTTGAGGAAGCGCGCACCGAAATCGCCACCCTGATCAACGCGGAATCCAGAGAGGTCGTCTTCACCTCTGGCGCGACCGAGGCGAACAACATGGCCATCCTGGGTGCCGGACGCTTCCGCGCTAGCGCCCCAAAGTCTCGGACCCACGTCATCACCCTCGCGACCGAGCACAAATGCGTGCTGGAAAGCATGCTCCAACTGCAACGCGAAGGCCTGACGCTCGACATCTTGCCGGTGCAACCGGACGGTCTTGTTGACCTCGCCTTGTTGGAACAGGCCATCACCGAAGATACCGCTCTGGTCTCGATCATGGCCGCCAACAACGAGATCGGCGTGTTACAACCCATTGCGGAGATTGGTGCGCTCTGCCAAGCCAAAGGTGCATGGTTCCACACCGATGCGGCCCAGGCATTCGGCAAGATCCCGCTGGACGTCGCAACCCAGCACATCGATTTGATGAGCATTTCCGGCCACAAGGTTTACGGCCCCAAAGGCATCGGCGCGCTCTACGTTCGCCGCCGCCCCCGCATCCGCCTGCAACCGCTATTCTTTGGCGGCGGCCAGGAGCGCGGCCTGCGCTCGGGCACGCTGCCATCACCGTTGTGCATAGGCTTGGGCGAGGCGGCGCGTATTGCCGCCCATGACATGACCACAGATGCCAAGCATCTCTCCCACCTGCGCGACCGGCTGCTGCAACAGCTTCAAGCGGGCGTGCCCGACCTCCGCATCAATGGCGCGATGGCCGAGCGACTGCCCCACAACCTGAACCTGACCTTCCCCGGCGTTGACGCGCAGGCCCTGCTGGCCTCCGTGCCAGAACTGGCGCTTTCGACCGGCTCTGCCTGCTCCTCTGCCGCCGTCGACCCCTCTTATGTGCTCGCGGCGTTAGGCCTTTCGGAGGCTGACGCGCGCTCCACCATTCGCCTCGCAATCGGCCGTCCGACCACCGCCGATGAGGTGGATCGCGCCGCCGCCCGCCTGGTCAGCGCCGTACAATCGTTGCGCGCGGCGCGGCCTGCGGCTGAATAACGGACCCGACCAACACCAGAACGCTTGCTCGCACGCGCCGGAAACGGCTATGGAGGCACCCATGCCAAAAGTCACTTTCATCTCCCCCAATGGCGAGCGCACCGTTTTGGAGCCGCCTGCGGGACTGTCCCTGCTGGATATTGCCCGCAAGTACAGCATCGATATCGAGGGCGCGTGCGAAGGATCGCTCGCCTGCTCGACCTGTCACGTCATTGTCGATCCGGAATGGTTTGACAGCCTGGACGAGGCGACGGAGGACGAAGAGGACATGCTGGACCTTGCCTTCGGTCTGACCGAAACCTCCCGCCTCGGCTGTCAGATTATCGTGACGGACGAACTGGACGGCATCACCGTCACCCTGCCGTCCGAAACCCGCAATATGCTGGGATAGCGTCGTCATGCTCTTCGCCGCCGACAGCCTTTTTGCCCGTCTGCGTGAAGCCGTGCACGATGACTGGACCGCCTATGTGCGCCACGAATTCGTCCGAAAGCTGGGTGATGGCAGCCTGCCAGAGGCCAGCTTTCGGCACTATCTGGTGCAGGACTATCTGTTCCTGATCCACTTCGCCCGCGCCTATGCACTGGCCGCCTACAAGTCGCGCGATCTGGCGGATATTCGCCAAGCAGCCGCCGGCCTGCACACCATCGCCGATACCGAGATGCGGCTGCACGTGGCCTTTTGCGAAGGCTGGGGCCTGACGGAGGCCGGCATGGCGGCAACGCCCGAAGCCCAGCAAACCATGGCCTATACCCGCTATGTGCTGGAGGCTGGAATGGCCGGCGATGTGCTGGACCTCCACGTCGCGCTGGCGCCCTGCATTGTCGGCTATGCCGAAATCGGTTCGATGCTGGCCAGCGAAGGCCGGATCGACGGCAATCCCTATCGCGCCTGGATCGAGATGTACGCCAGCGACGAATATCAAAGCGCCGCACGAGCGCAGATCGACCACCTCGACAGCCTTATGGCCCGCCGCGGCGGTGAAGGCCGCTTTGAGTCCCTCATCGCCACATTCGGCGAAGCCACCCGGTTGGAAGCCGCATTCTGGGACATGGGACTAAACGGATGAGCCAGGTTCTCGACCAGCCCGCCACTTCCACTACTACTCCCGACCTCGACTTCGGTTTCAGCAAGCCGCGCGCGGAGACCCGAATCGTCGTCGCCATGTCCGGTGGCGTCGATAGCTCTGTTGCCGCTGCTCTGGTGGCTGCCGCCGGCTATGAGACCATCGGCATCACCCTGCAGCTCTACGACCATGGCGCTGCGGTTGAGCGCAAGGGCGCGTGCTGTGCCGGCCAGGATATCCACGACGCCCGCAACGTATCGGATGCACTCGGCATTCCGCATTACGTGCTCGACTATGAATCCAAGTTCCGCCAGAGCGTCATGGATGATTTCGCCGACGCTTACCTTCGGGGCGAGACACCAATCCCCTGCGTGCGCTGCAACCAGACCGTCAAATTCCGCGACCTGCTGGCGACCGCCCGCGACCTGGGCGCGGATGCGCTGGTCACCGGCCATTACGTGCAGCGCATCGAAGGCGCTGCCGGCCCAGAGTTACACGCCGCAGTCGACCCCTCCCGCGACCAGTCCTATTTCCTGTTCGCGACCACGCCGGAGCAACTCGACTTCCTGCGCTTCCCCCTGGGCGGCCTACCCAAGACAGAGACCCGCGCGCTGGCTGAGCATTTTGGCCTGCCGGTCGCGGCTAAGCCCGACAGCCAGGATATCTGCTTCGTCCCGAACGGCTCCTATGCCCAGGTGGTTGAGAAGCTGCGCCCCGGCGCCATCGAGCCCGGCGATATCGTCGACCGCAACGGTACTGTGTTGGGCCAACACAAAGGCATTATCCACTTCACCATCGGTCAACGCCGCGGCCTGAACCTTGGCAATACCGATGGCAAGGGCGAGCCGCTCTATGTCGTTCGCCTGGATGCCGCCGCCAAGCAAGTCATCGTCGGCCCCCGGTCCGCGCTTGGCCGCCGCTATGTGCATATCAGCGAACTAAACTGGCTAGGCGATGCGCCGCTGGGGACCCAGCCAATTCGCGCCGCGGTCAAACTGCGCTCAACTATGGCCGCCATCGCCGCGACCCTGACCGGCGACGGCCAGGGCGGCGCTCACGTCGTGCTGGACGAGCCCGAATACGGCCTCTCCCCCGGCCAGGCCTGCGTCGCCTACCTCGACGCCCGCGTCCTCGGCGGCGGCTGGATCACCGCCACTGCCGACGAGCCGCCTGCGTGAGGCGGCGCGCGACCCGCCAGCATTTGCGCGCTCTGCATCGCTCGCTGCCACCGGAGTGGATAGCCTCAGCCTCCGCCAGCATCGCCACCCGGCTGGAGCAAGTCCTCCCGCACCTCGCCACATCCAGCTTCGCCTTCACCTGGCCTTTGCCCGGTGAGCCCGACTTACGGGAAGCCGCTGCTCAGTGGATCACCACCGGCGCCAGCGCCGCGCTGCCAGAGACAGTCAAAGGCCAGCCGCTCACCTTCCGCCCCTGGACCACAGGCTGCGCCATGCGCCCCGGTATCTGGAACATTCCGGTCCCGGAGACGCCCGAAACCGCCACGCCACAAATCCTGCTAATCCCCTGCGTAGGCTTCGACCAAGCCGGCTACCGCCTTGGCAATGGCGGCGGCTTTTATGACCGCACGCTGGCGACAATCACTCCCCGCCCGCTGGCTGTCGGCATCGCGTGGAGCCATTCCGCGCTGCCCTCCATCGACCCACAATCGCACGACATCCCCATGGACCTGATCGTGACAGAGCGGGCGGCAATTTGGCACCGCCCCCAAGCCCCTCGCCAGCCGTTGACAGACGCACAGCAGAACGGCATATAACGCCCTCTCGCGTGCACCGCTGGCCGGTCGCGCGCAGAATGCTTGGTAAGGCGGGGTAGCTCAGTGGTAGAGCAGGGGAATCATAATCCCTTTGTCGGGGGTTCAAATCCCTCCCTCGCTACCAAGCGACCGAGTTCCCACCCTTTGATGTCATAGCCCTGTACGCGCTGGCTACTCAGCCAGCGGCGAAGCGGTTATGCTGACCGCCAAATTCGCTTCCGGCAGGTTTCAAAGGACCCTCCCATGCTCCCCAAAATGCAGTTCGGCGTCATGCAACGCGGCGTCTTCGAGTGGCACGACGACATGCGCGCCCGCTTTGAGGAATTGATGGAGCAGGCGCGCCTGCTGAATGGGCTGGGCTATGACTCAGGGCTTACGCATGAAATTTTCCGGAGATGATTTGGGTCATATATTGGTCGTCCCAGGCGGCCTTTTTGCGCCTGGCCTTGAGGGATATCTTGGCAGTTGAGTGCTGCTTGATGAGGTTGAGGGCGATTTTTCGAAGCA
>CALKDI010000173.1 GCA_938084065.1 uncultured Alphaproteobacteria bacterium | reverse complement strand
CGCATCCGCAGTTTCACCGCAAACATCATGCGCGCCAACAAGGTCACCAACATGACTGATACCCGATACCGAAACGCCCTCGGCGGTATCGATTATCTCGCCCTATATACTTTCATGTAGAGAGCGTTGAACAGCCCTGGGTTGTCGGCGGCCTCGGCCTGAGCGGAGATACCTCCTGCGCGGATCATATGATTGCGTGGCGGGTCCGCAACAATCTCAACCTGGATATGCTGGCGGCTGCGGGTGCCGGCGGTGTTTCGGGGGATGCTGCACGGCCCGATAACATCATCTATCCTGGTGGCGGCGCGGTAACACCGAATACGTTTGAGCATCCAACGTGTCTGAATACCGGCGATCAGACTGCATTGCCAGCGGCGCAATAGCGATCTGTCTGTGCTGAGTTGTTGAAGTGCCCCCGCCTGTGCGGGGGTACTCTCCGTTTGCAGTAGGGATGCCTGAGGCTTTCAGACCTGTGATATCTGGCTGAGTCCTCAGCGCCGCGCCGAACTGATTTCTGCTTCACAGTCGATTGCATTCTCCCTAGGGTTTCCGCGAACTGTTCTCATTTCCATCGCTGGAGTTCCCCTATCATGCCCGTCATCAATTCCATCGCCGCCATGCAGGACGAAATGGCCGAATGGCGTCAGGACATCCACGCCCACCCGGAGTTGGCGTTCGAGGAGGTCCGCACCTCGCAATTGGTGGCGGATAAGCTGGAGAGTTGGGGCATCAAAGTCACCCGCGGCCTGGGCAAAACCGGGCTGGTTGGCACGCTGGAGGGCACACAGCCCGGCGGCTCTATCGGCCTGCGGGCGGATATGGATGCGCTGCCGTTGGATGAGTTGAACGACCTGCCCTACAAGTCCGAAAACCCCGGCAAGATGCACGCCTGCGGCCATGACGGGCACACCACCATCCTGTTGGGCGCTGCCAAGCATTTGGCAGAGAACCGGAACTTCAAAGGCACCGTCCAGTTCATCTTCCAGCCAGCCGAAGAAGGCTATGCCGGCGCTAAGGCCATGATCAAGGATGGCCTGTTCGAGCGCTTCCCCTGCGACGAAGTGTATGGCCTGCACAACGCGCCGCACATGGAATTCGGCAAGATCGGCGTAATGGCTGGCCCGATGATGGCCGCCGCCGATACCTTTGATATCGAGGTGCAGGGCCGCGGCGGCCACGGCGCTTTCCCGCAGACCTCTGTCGATCCGGTGCTGATCGGCGCGCACATTGTTACTGCTCTGCAAAGCATCATCAGCCGCAACGCCGACCCGCAGAAAAGCGGCGTCATCACCGTCACCCGGTTCTTTGGCGGTGAGGCGTTCAATGTCATTCCCGACCACGTGGAAATGGGTGGCACAGTCCGCACATTCGATCCGAAAGTGCAGGAGATGATTATCGAACGGATGGAGGCAATTGCCACCGGCATTGCTACTGCCATGGGCGGCTCAGCCGAGTTACGCTATCGCCGCGGCTACCCGGTGACGATCAACCATGCGGACAACGCTGAATACGCCGCTCAAGCCGCCGCCGCCGTGATTGGCCAGGAGCAGGTGCTGCGCAACATCGACCCCGTGATGGGGGCCGAGGACTTCTCCTACATGCTGAACGAGCGTCCCGGCTGCTACGTCTGGCTGGGCCAAGGCGGCCAGGTTGGCGGTGAAGGTGCGCTGCACCACCCGCGCTACAACTTCAACGACGAGGCCCTGCCGATCGGCGCTAGCTACTTTGCCAATCTGGTTGAGCAGCGACTGGGTCGCGCGGCGTAGCGTAAAACCCGACCACCACCGCATCGCCTGCGACTTCCCCTGATTGTTTCGGTTGGTGGAAAGACGCTTGGCTATGCGGAAACATATACCCACTACTTATTCGAATAGAATTTTGAATCGGGACGGTCGGATCATTCCCGACCGGCCCTTTGCCGTCGAAGGAATCGCGCCATGAGCGACTGGTCAATGTATACGCCGCTGGATATCGAGTCGCTAAAGATGCACAAGGCGGGCCGACCCGGCAAAATTGAGGTCGTCCCCACCAAGCCGCTAACGACCCAATACCACCTCTCCCTGGCCTATTCGCCCGGTGTGGCCGCGCCCTGCCTAGAGATAGAGAAAGACCCCTCCCTCGCCTACGACTACACGTCCAAGGGCAATCTGGTTGCCGTGATCTCTGATGGCTCTGCTGTGCTGGGTCTCGGCGATATCGGTGCGCTGGCGTCGAAGCCAGTGATGGAAGGCAAGGCGGTGCTGTTCAAGCGCTTTGCCGATGTGGATGCGGTCGATATCGAGGTCGATACCCGCGATTCGACCGAATTCATCAACTGCGTGAAGCTGCTGGGCAAAAGCTGGGGCGGCATCAACCTGGAAGATATCAAGGCGCCGGAATGCTTCATCATCGAGCAGCGCCTGCGCGAACTGATGGATATCCCGGTCTTCCACGACGACCAGCACGGCACTGCCATCATCGCCGCCGCCGGCCTGATCAATGCGGTTCACATGACCAAGCGCAACATTGGCGACATAAAGTTGGTGATCAATGGTGCTGGTGCTGCGGCCATTGCATGTATCGAATTGGTCAAAGGCTTCGGCGTTGCCAATGAGAACATCATCATGTGCGATAGCCGCGGCGTAATCTATCAAGGCCGTGAGGCTGGCATGAACCAGTGGAAGTCAGCTCACGCCGTGCCGACGCCTCACCGGACACTAGAAGACGCCGTGCGCGGTGCCGACGTGCTGATGGGCATGTCAGTCAAAGGCGCTTTCACCAAGGACATGATCAAGTCCATGGCGCCAAACCCAATTATCTTTGCCATGGCAAACCCCGACCCGGAGATCACGCCGGAGGATGTGCTGGCAGTGCGCGATGATGCCATCATGGCAACTGGGCGCAGTGATTATGCAAACCAGGTGAACAATGTCCTGTGTTTCCCGTTCTTGTTCCGCGGCGCATTGGACGTACGCGCGTCTCAAATCAACGACGAAATGAAGCGCGCAGCGGCGGAGGGTCTGGCAGAACTGGCGCGCGAGGATGTGCCGGACGAAGTGGCGGCGGCTTATTCCGGTCGGCAATTGCGCTTTGGCCCCGAATACATCATCCCAACGCCGTTCGACCCACGCCTGATCACCCGCATTCCCGTTGCCGTAGCAAAGGCCGCGATTGCCACAGGCGTGGCGCGTAAGATCATCACCGATTGGCCGGCCTATGAGCGTGAGTTGGCAACACGGCTTGACCCGACGGCTGACCGGCTCGACCGCGTATTTTCCCAAGTGCGTGGCCAAGAGCGCCGGGTGGTGTTTGCCGAAGGCGAGGATGAGCGCGCCATTCGCGCGGCCCTGGCGTTCCGCGCCGATGGCCTTGGCCATCCGATCCTGATTGGCCGCGAAGAGGTCGTTGCCAACGCCATGCGCGAGTTGGGTCATGAGACGACGCTGGACCTGGAAATCCACAACGCAGCGCTAAGCGATCACAACGACCGCTATCGCGACTACCTGTTTGACCGCCTCCAACGCCAGGGCTATTTGGAGCGCGATTGCCAACGCATGGTCAACCAGGACCGCAATGTCTTCTCTGCCTGTATGGTGGCTATGGGCGACGCCGATGCCATGGTGACCGGCCTGACCCGATCCTTCCGTGTTTGCTATGACGACGTGACCGCTGCGATCTCGCCAGCGGCAGGTGAAAAGGTCATTGGCGTTACCGCGATCATGGCGCGCGATCGGCGCGTGATCATGGCCGATACCCTTGTGCATGAGGTGCCGACGGGCGAAGAGTTGGCGGACATTGCCGTACAAGCCGCTGCTGCTGCTCGGTCCCTGGGCCTAGAGCCGCGGGTAGCGTTGTTGAGCTATTCCAACTTCGGCAGCCCCTCTTCACCATCGACGCAACGCGTCAGTGAGGCCGTCGCCATCCTGGATGGACGGACCGTTGATTTTGAGTACGAGGGCGATATGTCGGCAGACGTGGCGCTGGATCATGATTTGATGAAACGCCTCTACCCATTCGCGCGCTTGTCCGGCCCAGCCACCGTGTTGGTTATGCCGGCCCTGCATTCCGCGAACATCTCGGCTAAGCTGTTGCAAAAAATGGCTGGCGGCACGGTGATCGGACCGATGCTTTTGGGCATGGAGAAGTCGGTGCAGGTCGTGCAAATGGGCGCGACTGTCTCAGAGGTCGTCAACATGGCGGCAATCGCAGCCCATGCGTCGCTGGACTAATTGATCTGATACGGGCACCTGCTCACAGGCTTGGCAACGTTCAGGCAAGTCTGTGCAGGTGCTCGCATCACTATCCGGGGCATGAGTCTGGAAACATTGGCGGGTACGCCGGAATGAAGACGTCAATAAACCGTTAAAACCGCGGCCAAGTGTTTACTACGATAGTGCAATTTCGGGATGAATTTCAAGAGTCTGGAGCCTCGTGTAGAAATCCACCGAAGCTGTGGATAACCCTGTCGAAAACCTTGCTTCAACATTCCGACATCCGCGGAATAGCATGGGTTCAAACGAATTGCCTAAAAATTAGTCAATTTATATTAACGCATTGAAATACTACGAATTTTCAATTTTTATCTTGTTACAACCCCGTGACACTGTGCGAATTTGCGCGGAATTTCGCAATTTTTTTCTTGCCTAGATATGGTGTGCAAAACTTACGGCGAAGGCCCGCGGATTCCGGTGGTTTAACCGGATTTGGAGTGGTTGGCCGCAAGTGTAAACGATGGTCCTGGCCGGCTCAGCTTATGGAAGTGCGATACCGCGCTAGCCCCTCTTGCACGGCCACAGCAACGGCCCCGTCATTGGAAGCCATTGCTGTATCCGGCGTTAGCAGTTGTTAAGATTCGGGGTGCCGTTTCTCAAAATCCCACACAGCTGGGAAGCCCAACAGTTCGTTCATCTCAGAGAAGGGCAGCAACGGCGTGGCTGAGTCGATAGACGCCCCGGTCTCGTGCAAGGTGCGATAAATGCCAGCACAGGCAGCAGCGGTTGCCAAGAAGCCGCTGGCAGGATGGATGGAGATGGAATAGCCCAATTCTTGCAGTTGGCTTTTCGGCAAGACTGGCGTGCGACCGCCCTCGACAATATTGGCAAGCAATGGCACGCCGGCAAAGCGGCTGCCAATCGTGGCCATCTCCTCCTCGCTCTCCGGTGATTCGATAAACAGGACATCCGCGCCAGCTTCGGCGAAGGCGTCGCCGCGGCGCAGCGCTTCATCCAGGCCCAGGTCGGTGCGGGCGTCCGTGCGGGCGACAATCAGGAAGTCCTTCGAGTCGCGCGCCTCAACCGCCACCCTGATCTTACGCACCATGTCCTCTAGCGGCACCACGCGACGGCCTGGGGTGTGGCCACAGCGTTTCGGGAACTCCTGGTCCTCAATCTGAATGGCGGCAGCGCCAGCGCGCTCATACCCCTTCACCGCGTGATCAACGTTGAGCAGGCCTCCAAAACCGGTATCGGCGTCAGCGATCACCGGCGTCTTGGTGCCACCAACAATGGTGGCGACCCGATCAACCATCTCGCGATAGCTGGCCAGCCCGGCATCGGGCAGGCCTAAATACGAGGCGACGGTGCCATAGCCGGTCATATACAGCGCCGGAAAGCCCATACGGTCGGCGCTGAGGGCCGATATCATGTCATAGACGCCGGGGGCGACGATAAATTCGCCATTGGCCAGGCGTTGGCGGAGGGTGATGGTCATGCAGGCAGCTCGCTATTGCTCGGATCGGGTGGGGTATTCTCGCGGTCTGAATGCCAGTTCGCAACCGGTGATGCAAAACCCCTTTGCTCTGTCAGCACTCTTGTCGGCTGATCCACGTGAGCGCATATCGGACAGGCCTATGATTTCGCGTTCCAACAGACTTAAGGACAGATCGATGAGCATCAATATATTGGGAATTTCCGGCAGCCTCAGGGCTGACTCACACAACACGGCAGCGCTGCGTGCGGCGCAGAGCTTGGCGCCTGCTGGCGTCACAGTTCAGATCGCCGATATCAGCGGTGTGCCGCTGTATCAGGAAGAGGTCTATCAGGCCGGCTTTCCCGCCGCAGTCGAGACACTGCGCGAGCAAATTCGGGCAGCAGATGCGCTGTTGATTGCAACGCCCGAGTACAATTATTCGTTCAGCGGCGTGTTGAAGAACGCCATCGATTGGGTTTCACGCCCGCCATCTCACCCGTTCGATGGCAAACCCGTTGGGATTATCGGCGCCAGCGCTGGCCGGCTGGGCACGGCGCGCGCACAATATCACTTACGGCAAGTGTTTGTATTCCTGAACAGCCAGGTTCTGAACAAGCCGGAGGTGATGATCGGTGGAGCCAACAATGCCTTTGCGGATGGCAAACTGACGGACGAGTTTGCCAGCAAGAGTATCAGCGACATGCTGACTGCGTTGGCAGCGGCTGTCGAAAAGAACCGATAGCGATACGTCACGGCCGCTGCCCTAGGGTAGCGGCCGCTGATCTCGGCCGTGTTGCTAGGCCGCGGCGGCGATAGCCAGGAAGTCTTCGGCGTTCAGGCTGGCACCGCCGACCAATGCGCCGTTGACGTTGGCCAGCGCCAAAATCTCCGCCGCATTGCCTGGTTTGACTGAGCCGCCGTAGAGCAGGCGAACGCCGTCGCCGTCGTTCAGGCGATCGGTCAGCAGGGCCCGCATCGCGTCATGCACTTCGGCAATGTCGTCGAGGGATGGGGTGCGGCCGGTACCGATGGCCCAGATGGGCTCATAGGCGATAACGACGTTTGCAGCTTTGGCAGCATCTGGCAGCGAGCCGTTGATTTGACGGCGGACCACATCCAATGCCTCGCCGCGGTCGCGCTCTTCCTCGGTCTCACCCACGCAAATGATGGGGATCAGACCGGCCAGCTGAGCCGCTACGGCCTTCTGCCAGACCATAGGGTCGTCTTCGCTGTGATTGGTGCGGCGCTCCGAGTGGCCGACAATGACATAGCCGCAGCCGAGATCCGTCAGCATGGGTGCAGCAACGTCGCCAGTGTGAGCGCCAGAGACCTCATGGTGGCAATCCTGACCGCCAATGCTAACCAACCCGTGGCGCAGCGCCTCGGCCAAAGTGTTCGCTACGAGGCTGATCAGTGTTGCCGGCGGGCACATTAACAGGTCGGCCTTGGCGCTGACGCCGGGGGCACCTGCCGCCACGGTCTTAGCCAATGTCACGCCGTCAGCGCGAAGGCCATTCATCTTCCAATTGCCGGCGATTAGGGTCTTTGGGGCTGCCATTGTGCATGTCCTCTTGGTGCGGTCTCACTATTTTGTGCAGCCACTAGCATATCCGCCGCGACCGGGCCAGTTGCTGCCAGGCCGCGGGCTCTATATATACGGGCGCTCTGACACAGCTTTCTGCTATTTGGTTAAAGTTTAAGGACGCGCCGATGATCACCGCAATGCGCAGAGGCGCTACAGGCTGGGTTGCCAAAATCCTGTTCGTGCTGCTGATTCTTTCATTCGGCGCGTGGGGCATTGTCGACTATCTGCAGCCAGACCCGGATCCCGTGGTGATCCGCGTCGGCGATACCGAGGTGCGGCAGTCCTGGGTGCGCACCCAGTTCAGCACAGCTGTGGAGCGGTTGCGCCAGCGTCTGGGCAGCACCGTGACTCAGGACCTGGCCCTGGATATGGGCCTGGACCAGCAGGTCATCGACGGGATTATCGACCAACAGGTGATGTCGCGAGAGGCGCAATCGCTGGGCATGGCAACCACAGACAGCATGCTGCGCTCTGCCATTGCCCAAGACCCAAATTTTCAGGGCGTAACCGGCAGTTTTGATCGCGGCCGGTATGAGCAGACACTGTTCCGCTCTGGCGTAAACGAGGGGCAGTACCTGCAGGATCTTTCTGGCCGTCTGCTGCGCGACCCGTTGATGGGCGCGATTGTCGCCGCGCCGCCACCGCCAAAGCCAATAGTTGACACGCAATACAGCTTTTTCGGCGAAACGCGTAAGGTCACCATCCTGTCGAAACTGCACGCCGATCTGCCGGCGCCAAGCGACCCGGGTGAGGTCGCATTGCGAGCATTCCATGAAAAGGCCGACCAAGCATACAACCTGCCGGAATTGCGGGATATCACCACGGTCGTGCTGAATCCGGAACAGATTGCCAAGGGCTTTGCCGTTCCAGAACAACAACTCAAAGACGAATATGAAAACCGTTTGAGTCAGTTTCGGCGCCCGGAAGAGCGGACAGTCTCACAGATCGTCTTCCAGGATGCCGATGCTGCTGCCAAAGCTGCAGCACGCCTGAAGGCTGGCGAAAGCTGGGTGACGGTTGCCGGGGAGTCTGGCGGCGTTGCAGCGGAACTGGGATCGGTCACCAAAGGCGCGATGATTCCGAACGAACTTGCTGGACCAACTTTCGGCTTACCCGAAGCTGGATACACCGATCCGGTGCAAACGGCCTTCGGCCATCACGTGCTGTGGGTAAAGGCGATTGACGCATCTGAAACCCAGCCCTTTGAGGCGGTGAAGGAAGGTTTGCGCCAGTCCATCGCGCTGGACCTGGCGATTGATGAGCTGATCAAACGCGCCAACCTCACCGAGGATACGCTTGCTGCTGGCGATAGCCTGGAGGCGGCAGCCGATGCCGCGCAAGTCCCTGTGCAGCGCTTTTCTGGTGTCAGCCGGACCGGTCAAGATGCGACTGGCAACCGTCCAGAAGGCCTGCCTACAAGCGGCCAGTTCTTGGGCGTTGCCTTCCAAACCGTCGAAGGTGAGACCTCCATCCTGACAGAATCGCCGGACGGTGGGTATTTCGTGCTGCGTGTTGATCGTGTGATTGATTCGGCAAAACGGCCGTTTGAGCAGGTGCGGGAGCAGGTATTACCAGATTGGATCGAGGCCCAGCGCTCCGGTCAGGCCGAAACCGCCGCTACCAAACTAGCGGAGACGTTGCGGGCTGGAACCGCACCTGAAGAGGCTGCTTCTGCGGCAGGCTTTGCACTGGCCAATCCGGAACCGCTGGCCCGCAGCCAGACCCCGGCGCCGACCACACCCGATCTGGTCGATGCCTTGTTCAAGGCCAAGAAGGGCGAAGTTCTGGTCCATAACGACGCCGACCGCGTGTTTGTGGTCCGCGTTGACGACTTGATTGCCCCATCCATGGCCGCGGACGACGAAGCCGCGCAAGAGAGGCTGGAGCAATTGCGCCGGATTCTGGATCGCGACCGCCGTCAGGAGATCGCCCGCGCCTTCCAACAGGCTGTGCGCTCGGAATACAGCGTTGACGTTGACAAGGCCGCCATCGACCGCGTGTTGCGCTAACCCCAAGGACCAGCAAAGCCATGCCCGGCCCCACCATAGAGCCATCCTTTGACGCCTTTCAGGCGACCCATAACGCTGGAAAGCCGCAGCTGGTCTGGTGCAATCTGGTCAGCGATCTGGAAACACCCGTCTCAGCCTGGCTCAAGCTGGGCGAGGATCAGCCGAATGCGTTCCTGTTGGAATCCGTTGAGGGTGGCGCGATCCGTGGGCGGTATTCGTTTCTTGGTCTATCGCCGGATTTGATCTGGCGGTGCCATGGCGACCATGTGGAGATCAACCGGCAGGCTCTCAAAGATCCCAATGCGTTCGAGGATGGCGGCACTGGCGCGCTCGCGTCGCTGCGGGCGCTGATCGAGGAAGCGCAAATCGCGGACCTGCCGCCAACACTGCCGCCGATGGCCTCCAGTCTGGTCGGCTATATGGGCTATGATATGGTGCGCCTGATGGAGCACCTGCCGAACGAGCCGGAAGACACGCTCGGCATTCCCGATGGCCTGTTCATTCGCCCGACTATCATGGCCGTGTTCGACACCGTGGCCGATCGCATCACCCTTGTGGCCCCCGTGCGTCTGGTCGAAGGGCAAGACGCTGAAGCCGCCTATGCGCAAGCGACCCAACGCATTCAGACGGTGATATCCGGCCTGGAACAGCCGCTGCCAGCGTCTGCCAGCGCTCTATCCTCTGGTGCGCCGGAGGAGGCGGAGAAGCCTGCCGCCAACATGAGCCGCGAGATATTTGAGGCGCATGTGGTTAAGGCTCGGGACTATATCCACGCCGGCGACGCCTTTCAGATCGTGCCGTCACAGCGTTTCTCTGTACCGTTCGAACTGCCGCCGTTTTCGCTCTACCGCGCATTGCGTCGGTTGAACCCGTCGCCCTTCCTGTTCTTCTTCAATCTGGCAGGGTTCTCCATCGTCGGCTCTTCTCCAGAGATCCTGGTCCGGGTGCGCGACAACCGCGTCACCATCCGCCCGCTGGCCGGCACTCGCCGCCGTGGCAAGACCGATGCGGAAGACCGGGCTTTGGCCGAGGAACTCCAGAACGATCCAAAGGAATTGGCCGAGCACCTGATGTTACTCGATCTCGCCCGCAACGATGTTGGCCGCGTCGCCAAGATCGGTACGGTCGAGGTGTTGGCCCAGTTTGAGATTGAGCGCTACAGCCACGTGCAGCACCTCTCCTCCACCGTCGAAGGCGAGCTCGATCCCAGCTATGACGCGTTCGGCGCCCTGATCGCCGGCTTCCCCGCTGGCACGCTCTCCGGCGCACCCAAGGTGCGGGCTATGGAAATCATCGACGAGTTGGAACCAGAAAAACGCGGCATCTATGCGGGCTGCATCGGCTATTTCGCCGCCGACGGCACCATGGACACTTGCATCGGCCTGCGTACCGCGTTGGTTAAGGACGGTGTGATGTATGTGCAGGCCGGCGTTGGCGTCGTCGCCGACTCTGATCCCGCGGCGGAGTATCAGGAGAGCATCGACAAAGCCGCAGCATTGGTTCGAGCTGCGAACGAAGCCATCCGCTACGCGCCGCAGTGAGGGGGAGTGATGCGCCAGTCCCCCTCCGCTCTTCAGCCTGAGGTGCGAGCACCGCAAGCCTCGAAGGCGACGCCCCATGCTCCACGCCCTTCGAGGGCGCCTTCGGCGCCGCCTCAGGGTGAAGGTTATCAATCGAACTTGCGCATGACGGATAGTGATTATGTTCCTCCTGATCGATAACTACGACAGCTTCGTCTACAACCTGCGCCACTTCCTGGGTGAGTTGGGTGGCGAGTTCGCCGTGCATCGCAACGACGCGATCTCCGTCGCCGATGCCATGGCGTTGCAGCCGGAAGGCA
>CALKDI010000172.1 GCA_938084065.1 uncultured Alphaproteobacteria bacterium | reverse complement strand
CCCTTTGGCGCCATCGGCAGCAGCTTCACATCCTTGGCGGAGAGTTTCAGCAGCCGGCGATACTTGCCCAGCCAGCGTATTGAGTTGGGCGAGACGAAGTGCTCCGCCAGATCGCCGCTGGTGATGGTGTAGCCGCCATCGGCGCGTCGGCGCATGGTCAGACCCGGCGTGGAGATGTTGGGGCCGTAGACATCAGGTGCTGCTTCCGTCCGTGCCACGGTGGAGCGGATGGAGAGTTGCGGCAGCGATAGGCCCATGTTGTGGGCGAAATGGGTGCTCCAGGCACCGCCGGCGAGGACTACCTGCTTGCACGCGACGCGGCCTTTCTCGGTCACAACGCCGGCCAGCTGACCGCCGGCGACATCCAGCGTGCGGACAGCGCAATCCTCGATGATTGTCGCCCCCGCCCGTTCAGCGGCGCGCGCCAGGGCCGGGATGGCGACGAAGGGCTCTGCCTTGCCATCGCTGGGCGTGATCGACCCGCCGAGCCATTGACCGCCGGCAGGTGGTGCGATGTGCGGATACTCGCGGGCGACGTCCTCCGCGGTGAGGAGCCGCGTGCCAAGCTGGTGCTGCTCGGCGATGCCGTGCCAAGCCTCATACTTGGCCATGGCCTCAGGCGTGCTGGCCAGGTTGAGGCAGCCGCGCTTGGTAAAGGCCAGGTCAGCCTCACCCGTGCGCTCGGCCAGGCCGCGCCAGATGCGGTTCGCCTCCATCATGATCGGCAGCTCGGCCCAGTCGCGGCCCTGCTGGCGCACCCAGCCCCAATTGCGGGAGGATTGCTCGCCGGCGACCCGGCCTTTCTCGCAGAGCAGGATTTTGATGCCGGCTTCGGCCAGAAAGTAGGCGGTGGCCGTGCCCGCCACACCGGCTCCGATAACCACCACATCGACAGCATCCGGCAAGGGCGCGGAGAACTGGATCGGGCGGGCTTCGGTGATCATGGAGGTGGGCATGGGCTGGGCTCCAAAGCAGGCTTTGTGCGCTTGACTGTCTGGACAAAGTACATACATTCTAGCGGATGGCAAAGGTGTACCGATGGGATCCTGAAAAGAACGCATTGCTGCTGCGGACACGTGGCTTTGGGTTTGAAGACGTCGTCGATCCCATCGACGCCAATCGCGTGATTACCGATATTGCGAACCCAAGTTTGCATCATCCTGATCAACGGCTACTGATCGTGGAAATCAACGGCTATGCAATTGGCGTTCCTTAAGTGTCGGACGGTGATACGATGTTTTTTAAGACCGCGTTTCAGAGTCGAAAGCTAAAGCGCATCTACCTGGAGCACTAAGATATGCAGAAACCACGCATAATTGAGAACGCACCATACCTCGACGACGAAGAGCGTGAATTGATTGAGGAAATCGAAGCGCGAGCTGAGGCTCGGTTGCTGGTCGATACGCTAACACCAGGGCGTAAGGCGGAGCTCGAAGCCGCCGCCCGTGCCACGATCAATCCGCCGAAAAAGCCGATCACCACGCGGCTGTCGGTGCATGACCTCTCCAAGCTGAAGGTGCGGGCGATGCAGTTGGGTATTCCATACCAGACCCTGCTGGCCAGCATCGTCCACCAGTATGTGGAAGGTCGCCTGGTCGAGAAAAGCTGAGCGCCGCTACAGCGCTTCACGCACTCTTGCCGCGATCTCTGCTGGCGTGCTTTCGATGGTGAAGTGGGCAACATACTCGCCCTTCGTATCCATTAGAAAGATAAAGGAGCTGTGGTCCATCAGATATTCGGTGCTGCCGCTGCTCTCATTCTTTGCGAAGTAGACGCGATAGGCCTTAGCTGCCGCCCGCGCTTGTTCAACCGTGCCGGTTAAGCCAACGGTGCGCGGGTGAAAGGCCTCTGCGTAAGCTTTGACCTCCGGCACACCGTCGCGCTCCGGGTCAATGGTGATAAACACCGGGGTGACGTTGGCATTCTTGGGCAACAGGTCAATGGCGGCGGCGATCTTAGCCAACTCTGTCGGACAGATATCCGGGCAAAAAGTGTAGCCGAAATAGACCAGCAGGTTCTGCCCCTCGAAGTCCTTCTCTGTGCGGGTCTTGCCGTCCTGATCGACCAGGGTAAATGGGCCGCCGATCAGGGCTTTGCCCGTGATTGCAGAATTGCCACCGGATTGGGATATCCACCAGCCGCCCAACAGCGCCAGCAGCATCACCAGCGCTATGGCAAGAATGACAACGATGCGGTTCCAGGGGAAGGGGCTGGTGGGCATCAGGCTGGTCCTCGGGCTGGCTGGTTCAACCCACTACCCGCACCAACACCGCGCAAGTGCCGATGAACTGCACCATGTTCAAGAAGGCGCTGCGTTTGTGGAGGTCGGCGAAGGTCTCTGCCGCGCCGGGGGTGCCCTTTTCGCGTTCATCGCGGGCGCGGACTGTGCGGGGCATGAGATAGTATTTGGCAAACACAAACCCCAACGTGACCAAGCCCATGACGACTGTTTCTGGCAGGCTGATCGGCGCAAAAGCGATCGTGGAGATCGCTGATAGCACTGCAGCGTAGAGGTAGAAGAGCGGGAACAGCTCGCGCACGAACTTATCCGAGACGCCCTCCGGAAGCAGCTTGAACGCTTGCGGCGCAAAGAAGGCGGTGAAGGCCAGTATGCCGCCGAATAGGGCGGCGGTGCTGACATTGGCAATTGGCAGAAGAACCTCTTCCACGGGGCGTTATCCCTTATACTTGCGAGTAGCCAGAGCCCGGCAGGTTTACACCGCGGCCCTTGGCACCGTCCATCCAGCCGAACTCACTCAGAATTTCCTGGCTGTAGCAGACCCGGCCATTGACCGTTGCTGACGGCTCGCTAGCCAATAACAGCGAGGCTTTGGCCATCAGGTCTGGGTGCTCGCCCTTGGGGTCGTCGATGCTGTCGACCAGCTTGAAATAGATGGTGGCGGCTGTCGGTACCACCTGGCTTGGAGATAGGGCGGAGACGGCGATATTGCCATACTGCGCGACCTCTTGGGCCAGGCCCTGGGTAAATCGCTCCAGCGCGGCCTTGCTGGTACCATACATGACACCGCCAGCGGCTTTTTGGTCTGCATAGGGGCCGCGGCCTGGGCCTATGGCAGAGCCACTGGAGATGTTGACGATGGCACCTTGGCCGGCAGCCTTCATATCCGGCAGTACCAGCTTGGAGAGGATAAAGGGCGCATGCACGTTGATGGCAAAGCACCGAACCCAGCGGCTGGTTGGGTAGGTCTCGGTTGGGATGTAATAGTTCAGCGCTGCGTTGTTCACCAATACGGTGACGGGCCCAAAGGCCTCCCGCGATTTGGCGATCAATTCCTCGCAGCTTTCCTCCAGCGACACGTCGGAGGTAATGGCGACGGCGTTGCCGCCAGCCTTTTTGATGTTCTCCACCGTATTGGAGAGCGAGCCCTCCAGCATGTGGTCGCCATTGTTCAGGGTGCGCGCCGTGCAGACGACGTTTGCGCCCTCTGCGGCAAACAGTTCAGCGATATACTGGCCGATGCCGCGGCTGGCACCGGTGACAACAGCCGTGCGGCCTTCAAGCTTGCCCATAGGGTCTCATCCTCTGTCGAAGCGGGTAGTGTTGCCTTTATCCTAAAGCGGAGTCGCGGATTTGGCGACTGTCTCAGGCGCTTTCGGATGCTTCAGACGAAGGGCGTGGGGCGATGGACCGTTGCAGGAAGAACGCCGGAACCTCGTTATCGCCGAAGCCTAGGCTGCCATCCCTTACATCATCGCGCCGCCCATGCCGTTGCGGCTCTTCCCTGGGTGCTCGTGGTGAGGCTGGGGCCGATGATGCAGCCGGCGCTTGCTCGCTCCGCCGAGAACCGCCGCGTCCGCGTTCCCGTTGTCGGGAAGGCGCTGCTTGCCGTTCGGGCTCCGCTGGTGCCTGCTCTGTTGGAGCGGTGACGACCTCCGGTTCCGGAGTAGCCTCTCGCGGTGCAGACCGCTCGCCGCGGCCTCTGGGCTTGGACGCACCGCCACTGCGACCGCGACCGCGGCCATGAGAATCGCCTTCACCCTCGCTCATATCGACCGAGGCCATGTTGGGCAAGTCGATCTCTTCGATCGTCTGGCCCAACATGGCCTCGACCGCGCCTAGCAACCGATTGTCATCGGGCGAGACCAGAGTGAAAGCGCGGCCGCTGCGGCCCGCCCGGCCTGTGCGGCCAATGCGGTGGATATAATCCTCAGCATTCACAGGTACGTCGAAGTTGAAAACGTGGCCAACCCGCGGAATATCAAGCCCGCGCGCCGCCACGTCGGAGGCGACGAGCAAACGCACCTCACCATCGCGGAATTTCTCCAGCGTCGCCATGCGGGCTGGCTGAGCCATATCGCCGTGCAGGCCAGCGCAATCGAATTTGTGCCGTGTCAGTGATTTGACCAGAATATCCACGTCGCGCTTGCG
This sequence comes from uncultured Alphaproteobacteria bacterium, assembly GCA_938084065.1. Lineage (GTDB taxonomy): Bacteria > Pseudomonadota > Alphaproteobacteria > Bin95 > Bin95 > JACKII01. The sequence continues at coordinate 3,409 of CALKDI010000172.1, read as the reverse complement.
GTTGCAGAAGATGATGGCGTTTGTCACCTCCTCCTGCTTGATCAGCGTGCGCAAAGCCTCGCGCTTGTCGCGCTCTGCCACGACCACTTTGTGCTGTGCAACCGTTGCAGCCGGTGAGGCCGGCGGGGCGACGGTGATTTCCTTGGGGTTGATCAGGAAAGCGTCGGCCAGCTTGCGGATCGCGGGCGGCATGGTGGCGGAGAAGAACAGAGTCTGGCGCATGCGTGGCAGAAGGCCGACAATCCGCTCAATATCCGGAATGAACCCCATGTCGAGCATGCGGTCAGCCTCGTCAATCACGAGGATCTTGCAGTCTGACAGCAGGATATTCCCGCGCTCATACAGATCGAGCAGCCGTCCCGGCGTCGCGATCAACACGTCGACGCCACGATCCAGCGCTCGCTGCTGGTCGCCCATGCGTTCGCCACCGATCAACAGGGCGAAGTTCAGGTTCTGATATGCCGTATACTTGGTGAAGTTGTCGGCCACCTGGGCAGCCAACTCCCGCGTCGGCTCCAGGATCAGCGAACGCGGCATGCGCGCTTTCGCTTGGCCAGACGCCAAGATATCGATCATCGGCAGTGTGAAGGACGCCGTCTTGCCGGTGCCGGTCTGTGCACAACCCAACACGTCTCGACCCATAAGCACGACCGGAATCGCGTCACGTTGGATCGGTGTGGGGTCGGTGTAACCGGAATCGTTGACGGCGCGTAGGACTTCATCGCTCAGTCCCAAGGCTTCGAATGTCATATAAGCCTAACGCGCAATAGTGGGTTAAGACGATGCGTACAACCGCACGCACTTATCATAGGGGTCGGGTAACAGTCACTACTAAGGAAGTCAAGCAATCACTTGCAAGACACCCGACCAGGACCGCAATCGTCAGCGTGATTGGGGTTGGCAATGGGGAATAGCGCGTATCCCACAGACGCCATATGAGTTTGCAATTTTGGGTCATTTGCGCCGTCTAGACGCTGGAGGGCACCTGATGCAAAGGACAGCGGTTCGCTATCCAGGCAAAACGCGGCCGACATCGGTCCGTCACCGTTCGCCGACGTCGTGATGGGCTTGGCTGAACAGATAATATCGCGTGTCGTGCCACCAAATACCACCACTGTGCGATAGGTCGGCGCGTCTTGTGTCGCCACGGGGGAGAAGGCGACCGCTGGCGCCACATGCGTGCCGGCGAGGCCGCGGGCGACGGCTGCATTTAAGGTCGGTTGGTCAGCGCTAGTTGGGTTGCCGTAGACCACCAGCGGCATTTTGTTGTTGCGCGCGGCATAGACGGCAGTGCTGGCGGAGTAGCGTTCGTAGTCGGTGAAATAGATGGTACTGCTGCTGCCGCTACTGCCATTGGTGCAGGCAGAGAGCAACAGGATCCCGACGTAGCTCACAAGCGCGCGCATCATTGCACCTTCGTCCAGTGGTTGGGCAGCGAAATTCCGGCGTCTCACTCACCCTGAAGTGGGTGTTGATGCTGGAAAGACAAGCCAGACTGCCAAGTCGTCACCGATCTGTGTTCGGATTTTTACTTGGGAACAACTGAAGTCCGACCGCCTGTACGTGTTTTTGGAACGATGAGGCTGTCAGGTTACTGACTGTCCCGATCCGGCTTTGCAGGTAAGACAGCGCCTCGCTGCCACGGCAGAACGCGGCGTTCATCATCTGGGTTTGACCCGCTGGCACAGACCCTGCGGCGGCGGCGCAGATATCGGCCTGTCCCACGGCACCGAACGCAATGACGGTGCGGTAGGGATGCAGTTCGCCCGGACCTGATGGCTTGAAAATTGTGTCGTGGACGATGTGACTGCCCTGCAAGCCCTCCGCCACGGCTGTGGTTAAGGCGCCGTCGGAAACGGTGGTCGGGTTGCCCAAGACCACCAGTGGCATAGGTTTGTAGAGCACGGCCACGGTGGCTTCGCTGGCAGAGTATTGCTCATAACTGACGAAGTGGATGGCCCAGTCGGCATCGCACGCGCTGAGGGCCGCCAGTGCGATCACGCCTAGTACGCCAGCGATGCGGCGCTTGTTCCAAATTCGGAGCATGACGGCGGTCCTATATATCCAGGCTTTCGACGAATTGGGCGTTTTGCTGGATGAAGGCCAGGCGCAGTTCTGGTTTGCGGCCCATCAGGCGCTCGACCAGATCATCGGCCTCGCGGGCGGTGCCGGTGCCTTGCTCAGAGAGGCCGATATCGACGCGCAGCAGGGTGCGGGTCGCCGGGTTCATGGTGGTTTCCTTCAGCTGCATCGGCGGCATCTCGCCTAAGCCTTTGAAGCGGCTGGTCTCCACTGACTTGCGGCCTTTGAAGGTGGTGGCGAGGTGGTGGGCGCGGTCGGCGTCGTCGCGGGCATAGATGGTGGTGCCGCCCGCCGCCAGTCGGTAGAGCGGCGGTAGGGCCAGGAACAGGTGACCACGGGTGATCAGGCCTGGCATCTCGCGGAAGAAAAACGTCATCAGCAGGCTTGCGATGTGGGCGCCGTCGACATCGGCGTCGGTCATGATGACGACGCGCTCATAGCGCAGGCGGTCCACGTCGAAATTCTTGCCGCTGCCACACCCCAGCGCCTGCACCAGGTCGGACAGTTCCTGGTTGCCGCGCTGGCGTTCGGCGGTGGCGCTGGCCACGTTCAGGATCTTGCCGCGGAGAGGCAGCACAGCCTGAGTCTTGCGGTCGCGCGCTTGCTTGGCGGAGCCGCCGGCAGAATCACCCTCCACCAGAAAGATCTCGGTGTTTTCCGGCCCGGTGGACGAGCAGTCGGTCAGTTTGCCGGGCAGGCGCAGGCGGCGGTTGGTGGCGGTCTTGCGCTGCAGGTCCTTTTCAGCCCGGCGCTTCAGGCGATCTTCCGCTCGCTCAATCAGGTGCTCCAGCAGCGCCGACGATGCCTTGGGATCGGCGGAGAGCCAGTGGTCGAACCGGTCCTTCAGGTTGGCTTCCAGCAGGCGCTGGGTCTCGGGGCTGTCCAGCCGCTCTTTGGTCTGGCCCTGGAATTGCGGGTTTGGGATAAAGACGGAGAGGGCGAAGGCGGCGGAGCCCAGCAGGTCCTCCCCCGTAATCTGACCGGCTTTTTTCTGGCCGGCGAGCTCACCAAAGGCCTTAATCGCGCGCAGAAGGGCGTTGCGGAAGCCGTTCTCGTGGCTGCCGCCGGAGGGGGTTGGGATGGTGTTGCAGTAGGAGTGACTGTGCGGGTCGCCATGGTCGTCGCACCAGGCAATCGCCCACTCGCAACGCCCGGCGCCATCGCCTGGGAAGGTGAGGTCGCCGGCGTAGACGGGAAGGACTGAAGCGCGCTCTTCCAGCAGCAAGCCCAGGAAATCGGCCAGGCCGTTGGGGAATTGCAGTTCGGCCTCTGCCGGCACGGCGCTTTCTGGCTGGAGCAGCTCCACCGCGCACTTCCAGCGGATTTT
>CALKDI010000171.1 GCA_938084065.1 uncultured Alphaproteobacteria bacterium | reverse complement strand
CTCTTCCGGCGCTTTGTCAATCGAGTCATACGCCTGGAACTCAGCGCCACCGCTCTCGGCCAGCACTTTCGTGATCGCTGCGGTCAGCGAAGTTTTGCCGTGATCAACATGGCCAATCGTGCCAATATTGCAGTGCGGCTTGTTACGTTCAAACTTTGCTTTTGCCATTGTTCTTTACTCCAAGTGTCTGCGGGTTAGCCGGCCAGTTTGGCGCGGACTTCATCCGCCACCGCCTGTGGCACTTGCTCATAGTGGTCAAACTGCATCGTGTATTGCGCACGACCCTGGCTCATGGAGCGCAGCGTATTGATATAGCCGAACATGTTTGCCAACGGCACCAGACCATTGATCACACGTGCATTGCCCCGATCATCCATGCTGGTGATCTGGCCTCGGCGTGAATTCAAGTCGCCGATGACATCACCCATGTATTCTTCAGGGGTTACGACCTCGACATTCATGATCGGCTCGAGCAGGGCAGGCTTGCCCTTTTCCATGCCTTCACGGAAAGCCGCACGCGCAGCGATTTCGAATGCCATGACGCTAGAATCAACATCATGGTAGGCACCGTCGATCAAGCGAACCTTGAAGTCGATGACTGGGAAGCCGGCAAGAATGCCGCTGTCCATCGCTGATCGAATTCCCTTTTCGACACCCGGTATATATTCGCGAGGGATGTTGCCGCCTACGACTTCACTCACAAAGCTAAAGCCCTCGTCGACGCCTTTGACAATTGGCTCAAACACCATCTTGATGCGAGCGAACTGCCCGGAGCCGCCGGACTGCTTCTTGTGGGTGTAATCGACTTCAGCAACCCGCGTGATCGTCTCGCGGTAAGCAACCTGCGGCGCGCCAATGTTTGCCTCGACCTTGAATTCACGCTTCATGCGGTCAACAATGATGTCGAGATGCAGCTCGCCCATGCCTTTGATGATCGTCTGGCCGCTCTCATAGTCAGAGGCGACGCGGAACGACGGATCTTCAGCTGCCAGACGATTGAGCGCGAGGCCCATTTTCTCCTGATCGGCTTTCGACTTTGGCTCAACAGCGATTTCGATCACCGGCTCTGGGAACTCCATACGCTCCAGGATCACCGGGTGAACCGGGTCGCAAAGCGTGTCGCCAGTCGTCGTGTCCTTCAGAGCTGCGATGGCGACAATATCGCCGGCACGCGCCTCTTTAACATCTTCGCGACTGTTGGCATGCATCAACAGCATACGGCCAACACGCTCACGCTTGTCCTTAACAGTATTCATGACGGCACTGCCGCTTTGCAGAACACCAGAATAGATGCGCACGAAGGTGAGGGAGCCGACGAACGGGTCGGTCATGATCTTGAACGCGAGAGCTGCAAACGGCTCGTCATCAGAGCTTTTGCGCTCAATCTCTTCTTCTGTGCCGGCCTTTACACCCTTGATCGCCGGAACATCCAACGGGCTGGGCAGGAAATCGACAACAGCATCAAGCAAAGGCTGCACGCCCTTGTTCTTGAACGCCGAACCACAAAGAACTGGTACGAATGCGCCAGAGATGGTGCCCCTGCGAATGCAGGCCTTCAACGTCGCTTCGTCAGGCTCTTTGCCATCAAGATACGCTTCCATCGCGTCGTCATCTTGATCGATGACCGTCTCGATCATTTTCTCGCGATACTCTGCAGCCTGATCGGCCAAGTTGGCAGGGATATCGACATATTCGAATTCCGCGCCAAGGTTCTCATCTTTCCAGATGATCGCCTGCATCTTCAGCAGATCAACGACGCCTGCAAAATCGCCCTCGGAACCAACAGGCAACTGCACGACAACAGGAACCGCACCGAGGCGATCCACCATCATGTCAACGCAGCGGAAGAAGTTGGCGCCCGTGCGGTCCATCTTATTGACGAAACACATGCGCGGGACGCCGTACTTGTCGGCCTGACGCCACACGGTCTCGGACTGCGGCTCAACACCAGCAACCGAGTCAAACACTGTTACCGCACCATCGAGCACGCGCAGAGACCGTTCCACCTCAATGGTGAAATCGACGTGACCTGGGGTATCAATGATATTGACGCGATGGTCGTTCCAGAACGTCGTGGTCGCAGCAGAGGTAATCGTGATGCCACGCTCCTGCTCCTGCTCCATCCAGTCCATGGTCGCGGCGCCGTCGTGGACTTCGCCAATCTTATAGGACCGACCTGTGTAATACAGGATACGCTCTGTCGTCGTCGTTTTACCGGCATCAATATGGGCCATAATGCCAATATTGCGGTACATATCGAGTGTAGTGTCGCGTGACATCGCCTCAGACCTTCGTTAAAGCCAAACTACCAGCGATAATGCGAGAACGCACGGTTGGCCTCGGCCATCCGGTGGGTGTCCTCACGCTTCTTAACCGCACCGCCGCGGTTGTTCATCGCGTCCATCATTTCACCCGCCAGGCGGTCTTCCATGGTTTTTTCCGGCCGCGAGCGCGCGGCAGCAATCAACCAACGGATAGCCAATGCCTGAGCCCGCTCAGAGCGAACCTCGACCGGCACCTGATAGGTAGCACCGCCAACACGACGGGACCGCACTTCCAAGTTCGGGCGGACATTGTCCAACGCCGTATGGAATGCCTGCACAGCCTCCATACCGCCACGGCTCTCAGCCGTTCCGATCGCGGTATAGAAGATTTTTTCTGCAACGGCCTTTTTGCCGTCGAGCATCATGCAATTGATGAATTTTGTGACCGTCAGATCCTTGTATTGGGGATCCGGCAGGATTTCGCGTTTCTCAGCAGCGCGCCGACGTGACATAGCGTAATTCTCCCCGGCCTATTTCGGCCGCTTGGCGCCGTATTTCGAGCGACGTTGGCGTCGGTTTGCGACACCCTGGGTATCGAGCACACCACGCAGGATGTGATAGCGCACACCTGGCAAATCCTTGACGCGACCGCCGCGGATCAGCACCACAGAGTGCTCCTGCAGGTTATGGCCTTCGCCTGGGATGTAGCTGGTGACTTCGAAACCATTGGTCAGACGGACACGGGCGACCTTACGGAGCGCCGAGTTCGGCTTTTTCGGCGTTGTCGTATAAACGCGGGTGCAAACCCCACGCTTCTGCGGACACGCTTCAAGCGCCGGCACCTTGTTTCGTGCCTTCTGAAGAACCCGCGGTTTGCGGATCAACTGGTTGATTGTCGGCATGCGTTTCGCCTTAAACCAATCGTCGTTACGCCGGCATACAATATGCCTAGCACTATGTTTCAGTTTACAGATCGATCGGTGAACACAGCGCTTCCGAATGGCCAACGTCAAAACCGACCGCTTGCCAGCTAGACAGCTGACCAGTTGGTCGGTGGTGAAGAGGCGCTTTCGGTTCCCATATTCCTGTCGCAACCTAAGTAGCGAATGCGGGATATGGAGGACGCTGTGTCTAGGCTTTTTGCCTACTACCTATCGCCCTGTTCGAGAGCGCGGAACCTACGCATACATAGGGCCGCGGTCAAGTCCTAATCGTCGAAACAGCTGAACTTCTTCTTTAGCCAAAAGTGCGAGGACAAATGACATCACCCATCCTCGCACTCAGCCATTGAAAGCCGTCCATTAGTCCCCTGCGGCTTCCTGCAAGGGCTCATCAGTCGGGGTCGAGCCAGCGGTAGCCAAAGTTTCCCGCTCGGCCTGCAAGCGCTTGTCACGCTCTTGAGCCACGCGACGCATGTTACGCATCACCGCGCCCGTACCCGCCGGAATCAACCGGCCAACAATGACGTTTTCTTTAAGGCCATTGAGGAAGTCCAACTTGCCACCAACCGAAGCCTCAGTCAGTACGCGCGTTGTCTCCTGGAACGATGCTGCAGAGATCCAAGATTGGGTCTGCAGGGATGCCTTGGTGATTCCCAGCAACACGGGCTTGCCGACGGCAGGACGCAGGTCCTCCGCAACTGTGCGTGCGTTAACCGCGTCGTACTCGGTGCGGTCAACCTGCTCACCCAGCAGGAACATTGTGTCACCAGGATCGGAAATCTCAACTTTCTGTAGCATCTGGCGAACGATCACCTCGATGTGCTTGTCGTTGATTTTCACACCTTGCAGGCGATAGACCTCCTGAATTTCGTTAACGAGATATTCGGCCAACGCTTCTACGCCCAGCACGTTCAAGATGTCGTGCGGAACTGCGTTGCCTTCCATCAGCAAATCGCCCTTCTCAATCACGTCACCTTCCCGCACGGCCACATGGCGCCCCTTGGGAATAAGGTATTCCGTGGTGATCTCGGCGTCTTCCAAGTCCCGGACGATAATCCGACGCTTGGTCTTATAATCGCGCCCGAACTCAACCCGTCCCGTGGATTCGCTGAGGATCGCGTGATCCTTCGGCTTCCGGGCTTCGAACAGCTCGGCAACACGCGGCAAACCGCCAGTGATATCGCGGGTTTTGGAGCTTTCCCGCGGGATACGCGCCAAGACATCGCCTGGGCTGACCTTCTGGCCATTCTCCACAGAGAGAATCGCATCGACGCTCATAAAGTACCGGGCTTCCAGGCCGTTCGGCAGTGCAACTACCTCGCCCTCAGCATCGCGCAGGGTAACACGGGGACGCAAGTCCGCCCCGCGGGTCTGCTGGCGCCAATCAACCACTACGCGGCTAGAGATACCGGTCGCCTCGTCGGTAACCTCTCGCATCGACACGCCTTCGACCATGTCGACGTAGTGCGCCACGCCCTCAGCCTCAGTGATGATTGGCAGGGTATAGGGGTCCCATTCTGCCAATTTCTGCCCGGGCTCGACTACGGTGCCTTCATCCGTGAGGATTTTTGCACCATAAGGCAGACGGTGGCGCGCTCGCTCGCGGTTGTGCTCGTCGATCAGCACCAGTTCCGTATTACGGGCCAGTACGATCGGCGCGCCATCAGCACCAATCACAACATTGCGGTTAGCCACCTGGATAGTGCCAGCTTGGGTCGCCTCAACGCTCGATTGCTCAGCGCCACGTTGCGCAGCACCGCCGATGTGGAAGGTCCGCATCGTTAGCTGGGTGCCAGGCTCGCCAATGGACTGCGCCGCGATCACGCCTACAGCCTCACCGGCATTCGCCGGCGTGCCACGGGCTAAGTCACGACCGTAGCACTTGCCGCAAATACCGACGACTGTTTCGCATGTTAGCGGGGAACGAACTTTGACCGTATCAACGCCAGCTTCCTCGATAGCTGCTGAGGTATCCTCGTCGAGGATATCACCCTTAGGGGCCAACACTTCGCCAGTCAGCGGGTGAAGGATCTCCTCCAGCGTGGTGCGGCCAAGAATGCGTTCGGCCAGATTTTCGATAACGTTACCGCCGTCGACGATCGCCTCCATTGTCAAACCGTGCTCGGTACCGCAATCCACCGTGGTGATAATGCAATCCTGCGCAACATCGACGAGACGACGAGTCAGATAGCCAGAGTTGGCTGTCTTCAACGCCGTATCGGCCAAGCCCTTACGCGCACCGTGGGTGGAGTTGAAGTACTCCAACACCGTCAGGCCCTCTTTGAAGTTCGAGATGATCGGTGTTTCGATGATCTCTCCCGACGGCTTGGCCATTAGGCCACGCATACCGGCCAACTGCTTCATCTGCGCTTCGGAGCCACGGGCACCGGAGTGGGCCATCATGTAGACCGCGTTGATGGGGTTGCCCGGTTTTTGCTCCTTAATGGCAGCCATCATGGCGCCGGAGACTTTGTCCGTCGTCGTTGACCACGCATCGATGACCTTGTTGTACTTCTCACCCTGGGTGATCAGGCCTTCGAGATACTGGGTCTCAAACTGCTTAACCTGGGTTTGAGCTTCTTCGATCAGCTCCCATTTGCTCGGCGGAATGACCATGTCATCCTTACCGAACGAGATACCCGACAGGGTCGCATTGCTGAAGCCCATGGTCATCAACCGGTCACTAAAGATCACGGTCTCTTTCTGACCGCAGTTCCGGTAGATGTTGTCGATCAGGTTGCTGATCGATTTTTTCGTCAGAACCGTGTTGACCCAGTCGTAGGAAACGCCCGCCTGCTTCGGCAACAAGGTCGCCAGCGTCATGCGGCCTGGGGTGGAGTCAATCGTACGAACGATTTCCTCGCCCGCCGCGGTGATCTCCGGCCAGCGAACTTTGATCTTGCTATGCCAGCTCAACGCTTTCGCATTCAGCGCATGCTCAATTTCGGCATAGTCCGAGTAGGTGCGGTTGGTTTCTTCGCAGTTCGGATCTTCCATCGACAAATAATAGAGGCCGAGGACGATATCCTGCGTTGGCACGATGATCGGCTTGCCGTTTGCAGGTGAGAGGATGTTGTTCGTCGACATCATCAAAACGCGCGCTTCCAACTGCGCTTCCAGCGACAACGGCACGTGGACCGCCATTTGATCGCCGTCAAAGTCAGCGTTGAAGGCGGTGCAAACCAGCGGATGCAGCTGGATGGCCTTGCCTTCGATCAACACCGGCTCAAATGCCTGAATGCCCAAGCGGTGCAAGGTCGGCGCGCGATTCAACATGACCGGGTGCTCGCGGATGACCTCTTCGAGGATATCCCACACTTCCGGGCGTTCGCGTTCAACCATGCGTTTCGCGGCTTTGACCGTGGAGGCCATGCCGTATTTCTCAAGCCGCGAGTAGATGAACGGCTTGAACAGCTCCAACGCCATCTTCTTGGGCAGGCCACACTGGTGCAATTTCAGTTCTGGCCCGACGACGATCACGGAACGACCCGAATAGTCGACACGCTTGCCCAGCAAGTTCTGCCGGAAACGGCCCTGCTTGCCCTTGAGCATATCGCTGAGCGATTTCAGCGGGCGCTTGTTCGCACCAGTGATGACGCGACCGCGACGACCGTTGTCGAATAGCGCATCCACGGACTCTTGCAGCATCCGCTTTTCATTGCGGATGATGATGTCCGGCGCGCGGAGCTCCATCAAGCGTTTGAGGCGGTTGTTGCGGTTGATCACGCGACGGTAGAGATCATTTAGATCGCTAGTAGCAAAACGGCCACCATCCAACGGCACGAGCGGACGCAATTCAGGCGGGATGACCGGGATCACATCCATGATCATCCATTCGGGCTTGGTGTTCGACTCGAGGAATGCCTCAACCATCTTCAGGCGTTTGACAGCCTTCTTACGCTTGGCCTCGGAGCCCGTGGTCATCATCTCCTCGCGGAGGACGACTCGTTCTTTCTCCAGGTCCATAGCGGACAGCATATTCTTGAGGGCTTCAGCGCCGATCATTGCGGTGAAGTTGTCCTCACCATACAGATCCTGCGCGTCCATATACTCCTCTTCAGAGAGCAGCTGGCGCTCGGCCAGGTCGGTCAGACCGGGCTCAACAACAATGTATTGTTCGAAATAGAGCACACGCTCCAGATCGCGCAGGGTCATATCCAGCATGTTGCCGATGCGCGACGGCATCGACTTCAGGAACCAGATATGGGCCACTGGCGACGCCAGCTCGATATGGCCCATGCGGTCACGCCGAACCTTCGATAGCGTGACCTCAACACCGCATTTCTCGCAGACAATGCCGCGATATTTCATGCGCTTGTACTTGCCGCACAGGCACTCGTAATCCTTGATCGGGCCAAAGATACGGGCACAGAACAGGCCTTCCCGTTCTGGCTTAAAGGTACGGTAGTTGATTGTTTCCGGCTTGCGGATCTCACCATACGACCAGGAACGAATACGCTCCGGGGCGGCGATCGAAATCTGAATACGGTCGAAGCTGGGCGGGGCGGCCACTTGGCCGAAGAAGCGCATCAACTCATTCATGGGTCTATCTCCTCATGCTCTGTTTAACAGGCACGCTAGACGCACAGGTGGCGACACAGCAGGACACTGTGCCGCCGAAAGGAAGGGCGATGGTGGGAAGGCCTAGGGTCAGGTCTTCTCCTCCAGCAGTTCGACATTGAGACCAAGTGAGCGCAGCTCCTTGATCAACACGTTGAAGGACTCAGGCAGGCCGGCATCGAACGTATCATCACCGCGGACAATGGCCTCGTACACCTTAGTCCGGCCGGCGACATCATCCGACTTGACCGTAAGCATTTCCTGCAAGGTGTAGGCCGCGCCATACGCCTCCAGCGCCCAGACTTCCATCTCACCGAAGCGCTGGCCACCGAATTGCGCCTTACCGCCCAGCGGTTGCTGGGTGACGAGGCTGTAAGGTCCGATCGAACGGGCGTGAATTTTATCGTCCACCAAGTGATGCAGTTTCAGCATGTAGATATAGCCGACTGTCACCTTTCGATCAAACGGCTCGCCTGTGCGACCGTTGATCAGGGTGGACTGACCAGATTCTGCGAAACCGGCCATGGACAGCATATCGCGAATATCGTCCTCGCGTGCGCCATCAAACACCGGCGTCGCAATCGGCACACCGCTGCGTAAATTGTCAGCCATCTCAACGATTTCGTCATCTTCCATCCCATCCAGGATTTCCAAATACGACTCACCGTAGATTGAATGCAGCTTCTTGCGCAGATCCGGCATATCTGCCGTCCCTTGCGGGAAGGCATCCAGAATATCGCCAATCTGTCGGCCAAGACCGGCACAAGCCCAACCCAGATGCGTTTCCAGGATCTGGCCCACGTTCATGCGGCTAGGCACGCCCAACGGGTTGAGCACAACATCGACCGGACGGCCATCTTCCAGATAGGGCATATCCTCAATCGGAACGAT
>CALKDI010000170.1 GCA_938084065.1 uncultured Alphaproteobacteria bacterium | reverse complement strand
TGCCTGAGAACCTTCCACGGACTACGAGCTTTGTGGGTGGCTCTCTGGCTTGGACCCTGAATCAAGTTCAGGGAAAGGGGAGGTTGGGGAAGCGCCGGAAGCAAGCCCCGCCGCACTGGTAGACTCCCCTTTTGCCTCCCCGCCACCTTCATCCCGAGTGCCACGGCCAAAGGCCAGGGTGTATCGAGGGCCCCTGCTTTACTTGCCTTTACCAAAAGCCTGCAGCATGTCTGCGCTGCGCTGGGTGACCTTGCCGGATTTATAGTCGGTCAGGCGGTAGGCCCAATTTTCCAGACGCTTGTTGATTGTCTCGACCGCATTGGCGGCTGCGTCTGCCGAAAGGAACTGGTCGGCGATGCGGCCAGTGGACGAATCCTTGCCCTTGTGTTCGGCGATGAACGCATCGATCCCGTCAGCTTGCGCAGAGGTTGTCGCGGCGGCGCGGACCCATGTCTGATCGCCGGCTTTGACCGCGGTGACTGTCAATAGCACGCCATCATATGTTTCGTAGGTGCTGACAACCTGGGGCACGCCCCAGTCGATCTCGCTGGCTGGGCGCACGTCTTCCAAGATCAGAAAGTCTGTGACGCTGGCCATGTTGTTCATCTCATGCACCGGCTTTGGCTCCAAGCCCTCGGGCACCGGGGAGCCATAAGCCATATCTTCCGACCCGATCTCTGGCTTTGCCACCGTAAACGTATCGCCGTCGGGATGGGTTACCACCACCGTTCGCACCCGGCGTGAATCGATATTGACCACATTGCGGTCAAGCCATTGCAAAGCCTTCTGGTTCGGCTGGTAGGAGCCGTTTGCCAGCCATGCTTGGTTCTCACCGTTCTTCCGGACGAACACGCCGGCGCCGACGTCCTTCGGACGTGTGCGACCAACCAGGAGGTCTGCCAGGACCGTATCGCCGGCCTTGGCTGTAACGCTGATGGATCTGGTGGTGGTGCCTTCCGGGGCTGCCACGTCTTCAACACTGAGTGCGCTAAAATTCTCTGGCTTTTGCGTCTTCGGCTCCAGCGTTTCCAGGCTGGCTAGCTCAACCAGTGTCTGCCGCACCTTGCTAAAGTCGACGGCATAGCCGTTCTTTTCGGCTAGCGTCCAGCCATCGGCTCCTTTGGTCATGGTCAGCGGGCCGTCAGCCTGGGTTGCCACGCGCAGGCTGGTAACATCGTTCAACCGCTCAACCAGGCCGGGATAGAGCGCTTGCTTGGTCCAAGGGTCGGCGACCATAGCGTCGCGTTGTTGCGTGGCCCAATAAGCGCCGCCAGCTACGGCGGCGGTTACGACGGCGAGAGCGGCGAAGGTGGTGATTTTCATACTGTCAGATCCTCTGCCGGCTAAGCGTGCGCAGCGCGGCGGCGCATGCTGCGCCGGGCGAACGCCAGGATCAGGGCAAAGACCGCGACCAGCGCCGGCACTGCACCGATGTTGATAACCTTGACCAGATCCGTCACTTGCTCCACGTCGCGGCGCAACTGGAATTGCACATCGCGCAACTCACGGCGCAGACTGAGAGCTTTGTCGCGGAATTGCGCGATCTCGCCTTTTTGCTCCTGGCTCAGCACGAGCGCGCCTTCGCCGCTGGCCTGGGTCTGTAGCTTTTTCAGGCTTTCCTCGGCCTGACCAAGCTCCAGCAACAGCTCCTGTTCCTTCTGGCGGAAGGCTGTTTCGGCCTTACGCTGAATGGTTTGGATGTAGGAGAACGGCCGCTGGAACACGCCGCGCGACCGCAGGCTGATCAGCGCTTCGGAGCCCATCAGGTTGTCGACAGAGTTGATTAGCAAGTTTCCATTATGCGCATAGGGGGCGGCGACCTTCTGGCCGAAGAAATCTTGCACACGAACCCACAGGCCATCGGCCAGGAAGTCCACATCCGCAATAACAATCGCGTTCAGCGGCGATTGCGCCTCCGCGATATGGGCGGCTTTTGCGTCTTCCCATTCTTTGAGAGCCTTATCCAACTCTTTCTGCTTGTCGGCCACGTCCTCGCCGGGCTTCGCCTCGGCAATCGCCTTTTCCAACTCGCCAATAATGGGGGATTTGGGTGGGCCGTCTGGGAATGCGGTCTTCACTGGACCGGTGATGCGGGCGGCCAGCGTGTATTGGCCGTCGGCGGTGAACAGGTTGGTCTGCTCCAGGATTTTTGGAGCGCCCTGTTGCGCTAGGTTCAGTTTGGCCTTGCCGCCCTGGTCTGACGTTTGGATGAGCGGTGTTAAGGTGGTGGTTGCGCCCTCCAGCGGCACCAAATGGCCAGGCGAAGCGAAGTGCAGCAACGATAGCTGGCTGGTCACCAGATCCTCACGGTTTAGCTGATCCGGGCCGAGCGCCAACCAAAGCGGATAGTCGACTGCGGCCACGCGGCTTGCAACGGGTCCCTGCGTCGGCGCCTGCACGCGGCGAGCCAACTGGGCATCACCGATCACATCCCCTGCCGGCATTTCCACGCCCCAGGATTTGAGCAGGTCTGGCAAGGCTGAGCCTGCAACAATAGTGGGAGAGGGGCCGCGTCGCCGCTGCGGATCAGACGCCTGAACCTCAGAATGTGGGTCCAGCAGCACGACGACCTTGCCGCCCTTCATCACAAACTGATCGACGGCATAGCGGCTGCGCTCGTCAATCTTATCCGGATGCAGCAACAGCAGCAGATCGGTCTCTTTCGGCACCGTGGTGGCGACCTGCAGGATCTCCTCGATACCAAACAGGTCTTTCAACTGCCGCCAGATCGTCCAGGAATCATCCGGTGCACCCGGTGCTTGCTTTGAGTATTGCGAGCCTGAAACCGGCAGGCCGCTCATCAGTGCGATAACCGGCTTTTTCGGATTCGCCAGATTGTAGACGAGGCGGGTCAGATCGTACTCAAGGAAGCGCTCACGCTGCTGGTCGAAGAATGGAATGACCTGCTGGAAGTCGGTTGAATTGGTGCCGGACAGGCCGAAGTAGACAAGATCGCCACCCTGGTCGATCGGCACACCTTGCAGTCCGACGGCGACCGCATGGTCTTCCTGATCGGTGAAGGGCTCGGGATCGAAGATTTCCAGCCGGATTTTGCCATCGGCAAGGCTGGCATACTCTTCCATCATATCGCGCACACGCTGGGCATAGACGCCGATATCGGGCAAATCTTCGGCAATGCGAGCGGAATAGTAGAAGCGCAGGCTGATCGGCTCGTCGATCTCACTCAACACCTGCTTGGTGCCCTCCGATAGCGTGAACAGTTTGTCCTGAGTCAGGTCGAGCCGGGCCGAGCGGAACAGTTGATTTGACATCACTATAACGCCGATAAACAGCGCCGCGATGACGAACAAGCCGAGGACGGACAGCAGGTTGCGCTGGCGCACCTGGTTTTTGACGGAATCAGCCATGAATCAATCCGCCTTCTTTAGATCGACAACCAGAACATTCGCTGCCAGCCAGGCAATGATCAGCGCGATGAAGTAGATGGCATCGCGCAGATCAATCACACCTTTGGAGATGTTCTGGAAATGGGTCATGAAGCTCAGGCTCTGCACCGCTTTGACCACAGCCTCCGGTGCCCAGCCCTGTACCAAGCCCACCACAGCGCTGGAGCCGCCCGCGGTGAACAGGAAGCACACGGTGATGGTAATGACAAAGGCGATCACCTGGTTCTTGGTAAACGCCGACAGGCACGAGCCAATCGCGATATACGCGCCGGCCATCATGAGCGAGCCGATATAGCCCGCAGCAATCACGCCATTGTCCGGCTCACCCAGCACATTGACCGTAATCCACATCGGGAAGGTTAGCGCCAATGCCAGGCCGACGAAGGTCCAGGCCGCCAGGAACTTGCCGACCACCGCCTCGGTCAGGCTGATGGGCAGAGTCAGGAATAGTTCAATCGTTCCCTGCTTGCGCTCCTCCGCCCACAGCCGCATCGACACTGCCGGGATCAGCAGCAGGTAGAGCCAGGGGTGGAACAGGAAGAATGTCTGCAGGTCCGCATTGCCGCGCTCGATGAAATACCCAAGGTAGAACGTGAACGAGCCGGCCAGCGCCAGGAAGATGATGATGAAGATGAACGCCACTGGCGTTGCAAAATAGCCCGCGAATTCGCGGCGGAAGATGGTTGCTACGTTGCCCATGGTCTTACGCCGCCTTCCGTGCTGTCGGGTTGGTCAAGGTGCGGAAGACCGCGTCCAGATTGCCACGCTCTGTGTGCAGGTTGCTGATGGCCCAATGATCGGCCGCAGCACGCTCCGCAATGGCAGTCGCGACGTCGGCACCATCTTTCGCGAAGGCAGTCAGCAGCACGCCGTTGCCGCTGGCTTTGCCTTGCTCCACCGCGCCAACGCCCGCGATGCTGCTGAGCGCGTTCTTGACGGTCTCTGCTTGTGCTGTGGCGACAGTCAGGGTCACGGCACCGTGCCGAGGCGAGCGGGCGATAAGTCCCGCTGGTGTATCATCAGCAATCACCCGGCCCTGAGAGATGACCAGGGCGCGTGTGCAAACAGCCTCCACCTCTTCCAGGATATGGGTGGAGATAATGATGGCCTTGGTCGGCGAAATCTCGTGAATAAGCTTGCGCACCTCGTGCTTCTGGTTTGGGTCCAGGCCGTCAGTGGGCTCGTCCAGGATCAGAACGTCGGGATCATGCAGCAGCGCCTGGGCCAAGCCGACCCGGCGTTTAAAGCCTTTGGACAGCGTGTCGATAGGCTGGGCCAGCACTTCCGCCAATTGGGTCATGTCGATAGCTTGGGCGACACGTTTCGCCTTCTCAGCACCGCGCAGGCCGCGAATGGCAGCGATGAACAGCAGAAAACCGCGCGGACTCATATCCGGGTAAAGCGGTGCGCCTTCCGGCAGATAGCCCAGATGCCGTTTGGCCTCGATGGGATTGTCCAGCACATCAAAGCCGCAAATGGTCGAGCGACCGGCAGTTGGGCGCAGATAGCCGGTGATCATCTTCATGGTGGTGGATTTGCCGGCGCCGTTCGGGCCCAAAAAGCCCAAAACCTCGCCGCGCTGCACGGTAAGGTTGACCGAATCTACGACGCGCTTTGCACCGAATTCCTTGGTCAGGCCCTCGGTGGCGATCATGGTATCCATGGTGGCGCAAAGCCTCCCTTGTGTAGTCTAAAGCCTATTCCCGAGACCGATGTGCCCGGCGTCTTGGCGCGCCGCAGCATGACCGGTGTCCGCCGAATTAGGAAATTGCCAGCAGTGACGCAAGAGGCGAATCCGCACCGGGGCTAAGACAAGGCTAAAAATCGAACATTAGGCAGGTGGTGCTGCCGTGTGCTAGCAGCTTGCCATCGGCATCAACAATGTCACCCTCTGCTGTGCCAGTACGCCGGCCGACATGGCGTGAGCGGCACTCGCAGCGGACGGGGCGGCCATCCAATTTGACGGCGCGCACGAAGTTGACCTTCAGCTCCAGCGTGGTTTGTCCCCTGCCTGCAGGCAGGTGCGATTGCACCGCGCTGCCTAAGGCCGTGTCCAGCAGCGTTGTGTACCAACCCCCGTGCAGAGTGCCGATGGGATTGGAGAAATACATTGACGGGGCGCCGGAGAAAACCACCCGTCCCGTCTCCGCTTCCAGTACGTTCAGATCTAGCGACTCCATTGTGGTGGAGCGCTGCAATCTCCCGTCTCGCCAGCCGCGCAGCACCTCCAAATAAGGCAGTTCGCGAACGGCGGCGGTGAGAGCCTCCGGCTCTGTGTAGGTATAGGTGCGTGTTGGCATGGGCTGAGTTGTAACGCCAAACTCAGGGAGTGCTACCCGGAAAGTGCGGTATGGCAGCATTTGACGAACATCTGATCCGCCTTGCCTGACATTGACAGGTCTAAAAAACGAGATACGGTTTCTACTTCGCTGTGAAGAGACCTTGTTGGAGGCGATATGACTGAAAAATTGGCCCTACAATTCTGGACGGCGAGAAAAACCGGAACCAAACTCCCGGCGGACTTCGACGATGCGCCGAGTACAGAAGCGGCGGCTTACGAAATACAGGGTCAAACTTCGGAGATAGCGGACTCGTCGATTGTTGGCTGGAAAATTGGCGCGACCAGCGAAGCGCTCTACCCTGTGCTGGGCATAGACAAGCCATTCCTCGGGCCGCTCTACGATGCCTTTACCTATGCCAATGGCGCCACCGTGCCGGTCCTGCCAGGGCATTCGCTGGAGACGGAGATCACGGTTAAACTGCGCAATGACTTACCCGCCCGTGCAGAGCCCTATAGCCGGGATGATATTGCCCAATCGATTGCCAGTATTTTCCCATCGTTCGAAGTTGTCGGTGTGCGCTTCGATGGCGGCTTTGCCGGGGCGGGCCTCAAGCTGATCGCCGATGGCGGCGCCAATGTCGCGACAGTGCTGGGGCCGGAAATCACCGACTGGTCCGGGGTCAATCTTGCCGATATTGCCGTGTCGCTTTCGATGGATGGTCAACCGGCGATTACCGGCAATACCTCGGCCTTGCTCTGGGATCATATCTTTGATGCGGTCGCCTGGGTGCTCCAGCAACCGTCGTTACAGGGCAAGGGCCTCCGCGCCGGCGACATCGTTATGACCGGCACCTGCACCGGCATCACACCGCTCGCGGGCGTGCGGGAAGCGGCGTTGACGTTTCAGGGTATCGGGACGGTAATGGCCCGTTTTGCCGAAGCCAAGGGCTGACCAACTATTCCGATGCGCGCTGGCTCTCGTAATAGGTCCGCAGCACGGCGTTAATGCGGGTCTGGTAGCCCTTGCCCTGGCTTTTGAACCAATCCAACAGGTCGGCATCGAGCCGGACGGTGACCTGCTTTTTCGGCTGGTCCGGCCATTGAACCGTCGCGTTGGCCCAGAACTTTTCTGTCGGGCCACGAGTCTACTCGCTTCACCCCACCGACGTCATAGCGAGCCGCAAGCGAAGCAATCCAGGAGCTGCTCAATATAGATCAGCTTACCTGGATTACCTCGTCGCCTTTGGCGCCTCGCTATGACGATTTTCAGGGAGGCAGTTTACACCGCGCAGTGACCGCCATCCACGTGTAGTTCGGCACCGGTGATGTAGCTGGCGTCGTCGGAGCAAAGGAACAGCGTTGCGTTCGCAACCTCCCAGACTTCGCCATTGCGGCCGAGGGGGACGCGCTTCAGCATTTTGGCGCGAGTGACCGGGTCGGCCGTCTTGCCGCTGGTGCGCATTGGCGGCATCAATCCGGGGTGGACGCTGTTGACGCGGATATTGTCCGGTCCGAAGCGGCTGGCCGCCTGCTTGGTCAACAGTCGCACCGAGCCCTTGGATGCGTTATAGCCCGGGTGGATGAAGCCTTGGCCGATAATGCCGCTGATCGATGAGATGTTAACGATGGCGCCTGCGCCTGTTTTTAGCATCTCCGGCGCGCAGTATTTGATGCCCAGGAACGGGCCTGTGGAGTTAATCGCCATCAGGCGGTTCCACATCTCGGTATCGTCCAGATCGTCAGCCGCACTGCCGGAGATGCCGGCATTGTTCACCAGACAGTCGAGCTTGCCATAGGCATCCACAGCGGCTTTGACCGTAGCGGCCCAATCGGTCTCGCTGGTGACGTCGAGGTGATGGAACATGGCGGTCATGTTCTGGCTGACCAATTGCTGGGCCAGATCCTGGCCCGCCTGGTCGTCCACGTCAGCGACGACAACTTTGGCGCCCTCGCGCGCAAAGATTTCGCAGGTGGATTTGCCCATGCCATGGGCGCCGCCGGTGATGATCGCAACTTTGTCTGCTAGGCGCATTGGGAGATTCCTTCCTCTTAGCTTGTTCGTCCAGAGGTCAGTCTTTCACCTTACGAGCAGCCCCTCAAGCCTGCTCTTCACTGCCCAGCCGCCGCTCAAATTGCTGCCGGGGTCGGCGCGCAAGTGTTGCGCGCCGACCGCAACCGTCAGATCCCATCAAATATAGGGTCAGAGAGCAGGAAGTTTACGGTCTCAAAGAGGTCACCCTGCTGATCTGGGAAGATATTGGGCAGACCGGAGCGCGGGTTTGCCTGATCTGAGGAGTGAGATCCTTGGCCGAAATCTTGCTCAAGGATGGCATAACTGGTCAGGTCCCCCAACGAATAGTCAGGACCGCCGGCGATACCGGTAAAATCAAACGAGTCATCAGAGTTACCTGGCATTGTCATTTCCTCCAAACATGTGTCTGACGATTTATCTCGCCAGTGTAAGAGCCTGACTCAAAAGTTCAGTTGCAATAGCAATACCTTGCCAGGCGTCTGGTCATGAGGCGAATGCTGGCGACATAGGCCCAAGCGGTCGAGCTTTCGATTGTCGTTTCCCAGTCTTTGGCCAATCGGCGGCAGCGG
>CALKDI010000169.1 GCA_938084065.1 uncultured Alphaproteobacteria bacterium | reverse complement strand
CCGATTGGCCAAAGACTGGGAAACGACAATCGAAAGCTCGACCGCTTGGGCCTATGTCGCCAACATTCGCCTCATGACCAGACGCCTGGCAAGGTATTGCTATTGCAACTGAACTTTTGAGTCAGGCTCTAAAGCAATTTTCGGGACTAAAAAATTTAATTTAATATGGGAAGGTATAACAAATTATGGTACACAGGCGGCGGGTTTGTGATCAAAAAACTGCTTGGGATCACGCGATAGTTTCCGTGTGGATTTGAAAGAAGGCTAGAATCGAATGCGTCGATGGATCAAGTTCGCAGGATCAATGGCAATTGCGGCGTCAGTGCTGATAAGCGCACCGTTGGCGGCACAAGGCCTGGGTGGAAGCCTGCTTGGTGGCGATGAGAAGCCAGCTGACTCTGGCGATAGTTTGTTGGGCGGTGGATCTAACTCTGATTCCCTAGGCGGAAGCCTGCTCGGCGGCGAATCGAATTCTGACTCTCTCGGCGGCGGCTTGTTAGGCGGCGACGATAAAGACGACGCGAAGAGCGATCTGTTCACTTTTGGTGATGGCGAAAAGCAGCCGGAAGCAGCCTCCGAGGAGGAGAAAACGGCAGACGCGGCGCATGAAGATGCCTTTTTGGAAGACCGGTACCCGTCTGCCAATGCCTGCGCGTCTTGCCATCCAAAACAGTATAATGAGTGGTCTGTGTCTCAGCATGCCTATGCGCAGTTGAGCCCGGTCTACATGTCGATGCAGATGACGATTAACAGTGTAACCGCGGGTACCAATGGCGATTTTTGCATCCGCTGTCACAACCAGGTTGGCATGAACCTCGGTGAGTCGGTCTACACATCCAACCTCGACCGCCATCCAACATCCCGTGAAGGCATTACCTGCGTCGTTTGCCATCGACTAAACCGGAGCTACGGCAAGGTTAGTGGCCGCTTTGGCCTGGTTGAGGGCGACATCTACGACAAGGTTTATGGCCCTTCAGGTAATGAGGAATTGGAGCGGGTTCTCGGAGATCCGGCTTATGTGGTGACCGCAGATCGGGATAAGCCTGGTCGTGGCGTACATGGCGAGGCGGAGAAGTTCTTTTCGTTGGTGCAGCCCAGCTTTTGCGGCAGCTGTCATGATGTGACGTTGCTAAACGGCTTCCGGTTGGAAGAAGCCTTTGCAGAATTCAAGCGGACCGATGCAGCCGCGGCAGGGACGACTTGCCAAGATTGCCATATGGGCAAAGTGCAAGGCGTTGCGTCGGGTTACGATGTTGGACCTGCGGCAGAGGTTGGCGGTGTGCCGACCAAGGATCGTCGCCTAACAAACCATTTCTTTGCAGGGCCAGACTATTCGGTCGTGCATCCGGGCATCTTTCCACACAACGTCCAAGCCGCGGAGTTGAAAACCTTGGGTGAATGGCTTGAGTT
Source organism: uncultured Alphaproteobacteria bacterium (assembly GCA_938084065.1). Classification (GTDB taxonomy): domain Bacteria; phylum Pseudomonadota; class Alphaproteobacteria; order Bin95; family Bin95; genus JACKII01. The sequence goes on along the minus strand of CALKDI010000169.1, from coordinate 10,830 downwards.
CCGTCACGAGGAAGGTTGGGGAACAGACGAGTTCGAAGATAATATCCCAGACGGATATGAGTTCCCCGAGACCTGGGAATCCATCGACGACCGCTATGACGCCCGCGAAATCTTGAACGTGCAGTTTGAGCGTTTGGAGTGGGCCAAAGGCCTGCGGCAGGAGGTCCTCGAGAACGCGCTGCAGTTTGGAGGCTTTACGGCAGAGCGCAAAAATGGCGGCGATGTAGCCTTCTCTGTTCGCGTGAACAACGCCACCGACGGCCACGGCGTTCCGACCGGATTTGATGCTGAACGGCTGATGTTCTTGGAGATCACGGTTACAGATGCCGATGGCAACGTCGTGTTTGTGTCCGGTGATCGTGATCCAAATGGCGATGTTCGTGACACGCATTCTCTGTACGTTCACAATCACGAACTGCCGGAAGATCCTTACCTGTTCAATCTGCAGTCAAAATTCATGGTTCGGATGAACCGTGGTGCAGAGCGCGAGCAAGTTTTGCCGATCAACCAATCTCTGGGCCCAATCCCGTTCGTGCGGCCAGAGACGAGAGCGACAGCGATCTATGGCCGGCCACGCGGGGCGCGCAAGCACAAGCAGACGATTGATCCATCCGGTCATCGGATAGCTGATTATGTGGTCGATAGCTCTAAGATTGGCGGTAAGTTCCCGCTTAAAGTGGATGTGCGTTTCATCTCACAAATGATCCCGGTTAACCTCTTGGCTGCGATCCAGGGCGTTGGCTTCGATTATCGAATGAGTGCCAAGCAGATCGCGGACCGTGTGGTTGCGGGAGCGCACACAGTGTTCGCGCGCTCGTTCGAAATCGGGTCTGATGGCAAATCCAGAGAGCTCGAATCGACCAACGTCGCCCAGGCGCGGCAGTAGAGAAATCGGCCGATGCGGTCGCCTGGATATGGCGCGCCGCATCAGTTCAAGGTATTGAGTGTAATGGGAGTTCGACATGGGGTCGATTGAGAGCGCAACAGGTACACCTCGCGCTAAACAGGTTTGGAATTGGCGCGGTGGCTTAACAGCGGTCGCTATTTCAGCGGGGATTGGGCTGGTATCAACCAGCGCCGTTTACGCAGCCAGCGCGCTATCTGACAAACCAAAGCCATTGTTGTCGGAAGATGAGTTGCCGCGGCGTACTGCACCGATCATTGAAATCGGCCCCGACTTTCTGGGTACGGGCAACCTGCCAAAGGGTTGGGTACTGCCCACCGGCGCTGTGTGGCAGCCAGCTCTTTGGGTGTTTGGCAGTTCGCGGACGTCATATAACTTCGTCGAAAACCGGCGTGGCGGCGAAGATTTGTCAGAGGTGGCCACTCGGCTAGACCTGTTTGCAAACCTGCAATTGAGCGGCACAGAACGGTTCCTGATCGGATTTTCACCGTTTCGCAGTAGCGGTAACTTCACGAACTACCAATTTTCGCCGAATGCTGGCGAAGGATTTAATGACCACCTGAGCATCGAGCCGACAGTTGCATTCTTTGAGGGAGAGTTCGGTGAGTTGTTTCCGAACTTGGACTCAGAGGATAAAGGCAGTTACGACATTAGCTTTGCTATTGGCCGCCAGCCGATCTTTTTCCAGGAAGGCGCTCTGGTCAATGACACCATCGACAGTCTGGGAATCACCCGTGATACGATTATCATTCCGGACGTCGTAATCGATTGGCGACTGACCGGTTTGATCGGCGTCAACGACATTCACCGTGCAGACCGGCGCAGGCATGACGGCGATTTGTTGTTCGGGGTGTTCAACGAAATCAATTTCCGGGGACCAACGGTCAATTTGGATGCGATTTTGGTAACCAGCGATGATGCGCCGGGCGCGTTTGCAGGCGTTGCAATGGTTCAGCGGTTTGGGCATTTGAACACGGCAGTCCGCCTGAATGGTTCACTGGCTTTGGATGAAGAATCAGCTGCGGTCGGCGACGGACTACTGGGATTTGTAGAACTGTCGACGACGCTGCCACATGGCGAAGACCTTGTTTATGCTAACGGTTTTGCGGCAGCAGGCGACTTCACCCCTGCCGCGCTCGACCCCAGCGTTGGTGGCCCGTTGGGGCGGGCAGGCGTTCTATTTGCGTCGCCTTCTCTCGGTCGTTATGGCTCTGCGCTTTCCGGCGCTACGTCCAATGTCGCCGGCGGTGCCGTGGGCATTCAATTGTTCTTCAACAAGGCCAAGACTCAGCTGATTCTTGAAGCAGGCGGCCGCTATGAGTTTGAGGACGGCACACCAAACTCCGTGGCGATCGGGGCAGAAGTTCGCCAAGCGATCGGGCGGCGGGTGGTTTTGCGTGGTGACACGTTCTATAGTGTCAGCGAGGGCCGTGGCGGTGATGGTTTTGGCGCTCGTGCCGAAATTGCGATTAACTTTTAGTGGATAGGACCGGGGAACAATGACCGGGTACTTAGACTATATCGGCTACGCAGTTGCGCTGCTCGCCGCTACATATGCAGCGCTTAGCCTGCTGTTTATGGCGCGGCGCAACCAGTTGGAGCAGGTGTTCGCGCGCGAGCGGTCAGATGCATTCCAAAAGCGTGTGTCTATAGAATTGGACCAGGCGCAGCAGGTCCGTGACCACCAACAACGAACATGGGATGGGTATCGCAAGTTCGAAGTTGCCGAAGTGGTGGACGAGGCGTTGGATGTGCGCTCGGTTTATATGCGCCCGCGTGATTCCAAGCCGTTGCCGCCGTTCAAAGCGGGCCAACATTTGGCGTTCAAGTTTAATGTTCCTGGCCAAGAAAAGCCGGTTATCCGCTGCTATTCGTTGTCAGATGGCCCGACGGATACGGCCCGGTATCGTATCTCTGTGAAACGCCAAGGGCCGCCGCCAAACAATCCCGACGTCCCACCGGGCGTTGGCTCCAACTACGTGCATAGCCTAAAGCCCGGCGATTTGCTGGACGTCCGGGCCCCTGGCGGTTCATTTTTTCTGCCACCGGAGAGTGAGCACCCGATTGTATTGCTCGCCGGCGGTGTCGGTTTGACACCGATGCTTTCGATGTTGAACTATGTCATTGATAACGGGCAGAAACGAGAGACGTGGCTATTCTTCGGTATTCGCAATAAGTCGGAGCATATGTTCGCCGATCATCTCCGCCACGTGATGGCCGAGCATGAAAACGTCACCATCGTTAACGTATATGGTCGTCCGTCCGACGATTGCGTTGAAGGGCATGATTATCAGGCGACAGGCTATGTGTCGGCCGATCTCCTGAAAGAAATGCTGCCGTCTGCCAATTACGATTTCTATATGTGCGGACCGCCGCCGATGATGTCGTCCATGTTTGAAGGGTTGACGGAATGGGGGGTTCCTGAATCCCGCATTCACTTTGAGGCCTTTGGCCCCGCCAGTGTTAAGAAAACTGCACCTCCGCCGCCTGCTGGCGATACGCCTGCTGAAGGTATTGAGGTTGTATTTGCCCGTTCTTCCAAAACGGTTACCTGGAAAGGTGACAACCAATCCTTGTTGGAATTGGCGGAGGAGCACGGAGTCGCTCTCAGCTTTGGCTGCCGCGCTGGCAGCTGCGGTGAATGTGCGACGGCGGTCAAGGAAGGCAAAGTCCGTTACTTGACCGAGCCCGGTTTCACACCGGAAACCGGCAGCTGTTTGGCCTGTTGTTCAGTGCCAGATGGCCGAATTGCGATTGATGCTTGAACCTGTCACCTCACGAAAAGGGGAAGCGGTGCGATGAACCGTCATTGGATTATAAGACTATTGGCTGGCCTGGCGCTGGTCTTTGTTGCCGGCACGGCAAATGCCCAAACCAATTGGGACCGTACCAAGATGGTCGGGCCTGATAAGTGCGGCGAGTGCCATAAGGCATCGGTCGAAGCCTGGAAGGGCACGCACCATTTCAAAACCTTTACCGCGATGCCACGGGCGAAAGCCGCGCGGGAAATTGCCGGTAAGATGGGGATCAAGCGGATCAAGTCCGATGGGTTGTGCGTTGACTGTCACTTCACCTCTGTCGGTGGCGATGACAAGCCGGTCGCTGGGATTTCCTGTGAGAGTTGCCATTCCCCCGGCAAAGACTGGATGAAGCTGCACAGCGGCTATAGCGGCAAGAAAAAAGAGACCGAGAGCAAGAGCGAAGCGGCTGCGCGTTGGGCAAAGTCGGTGAAGGCCGGCATGCTGCGCCCGGATAACACCTATGCCATCGCCAAAAACTGCTACAATTGCCATGTCGTCCCGCAGGAAAAGCTGGTCAACACCGGCGGTCACCCGGCAGGTAGCCCGTTTGAGCTGGTCAGCTGGTCCCAGGGTGAGGTGCGCCACAATGTTTGGTGGAATGGTGGCAAAGGCAATCCGGAAGCCGACCAGAACCGCAAGCGGATGCTATTTGTCATAGGCCAGGCGGTTGAGTTAGAGACCGCGCTACGTGCCGTCGGTAATGCGACTGTGAACGATAAGTACGCTGTCGCTATGGCCAAACGGGCATCGAATGCTGCTAAGCGTTTTTCCGCTTTGGCTGGCAAAGTTAGCACACCTGAAACCAAGGCTATTGTTGCAGCATTGGGTGGCGTGAAGCTTTCGCTGAACCAGAAGAAGGCGCTGAACGCGACGGCCAACAAGATTGCTAAGCAAGCCAAGGCGATCTCTGCCAAGTATGATGGCTCTAAGTTTGGCGCCATCGACCCGTTCATTCCGGGCTCTAAAGCCTACAAAGGCAAGCCTGCCCGGTAGGTGACTGCTACAACCCAACCTTGCCCCGTTGTTTCGGCAACGTGACAGGGTTGGGCTCCTGACTTCCGTGAACCAAAGGCACGCTACATGGCGGGCGAAGCGTTGACATCCTATAGCAAGATACCGCGGCCGACCCGGTGGGATAGGGCATTTGGCAATGCGGAGATGAGCGACGATGATATCGCGCTGATCATGCAGCAGCCATTCTTCGATCAGATAGGCGAGGCAACATTCCCTGCTCAGATGCTGCTGGAAGATATCTTGCGTCATGATAGTAGGATTGTGCGGTACGCGCAGGGCGACGTCATCATTAGGCACGGCGACTACGGCAATTCTTTGTTCGCTGTGATTGAGGGCAGCGTTCGCGTGCTGCTGGAAAACAGCGGTGATGTACGGCGACGGCGTCCGGGGCAAGGTCGGCGGTGGGCTCGGGCCTTTGGCAGCTTGCTGCAATCGCGATCACGCGTGGAAAATCGCGATCTAACGCGGTATGAAATCCAAACCAATCGCGATGGCGCTCGCCGTTCGACCTATACAAAAATTCGGGATTTGGATTCGATTGTTGCCAAATCCAAGACTGTAGAACTCGGTCAGGGCGAGATTTTTGGCGAGATTGCGGCCCTTACTCGGCAGGCGCGGTCCGCAGATGTGGTTGCGGATACGGATGTCTCGGTGTTGGAGATTCGCTGGCAGGGCATCCGCGATATTCGGCGGTTCGCCAAACCGGTTCGTGATCAGCTGAACAACCGCTATCGAGAATTGACGTTGGCCAACACTCTGGCCCGCGAGCCCTTGTTTTCAGGGTTGAGCGAGGAAGCCCTTGCGGCCATCACCCAACAGTCTCTGATCGAGACGTATGGCGAGGAAGATTGGTACCTGCGGCTGCAGAAGGTTGAATTGAGCAATCGTCTTGGCCAAGAGCCGCCGATTGTATCGGTGGGCCACCAATTGGATGATGTGATTTACGTGCTATCTGGATTTGGGCGGGTGACAGAACCGGTCGAGCAGGGTGAACGCACGATTGGTTATGTCCGCGCCGGCGAGGTGCACGGGCTGCGAGAATTGCAGGATGATCATAGTGGCGATGGCACAGGGCTGCGGCAGACCAGTTTACGCGCAATCGGAACTGTCAACGTGCTGCGGATTCCATCTTCATTGGTGGAGCAGTACATTCTACCAGGCATGTCCAGGAACCGGAGCTCGACGCAGCTAAAAGCGAGGCCAGGTGAGGATTCGCAACGGCGTTTGGACTTCATCGTTGATGGCCGTTACATGAACGGCACGGCGACGATGTTGATCGACCTCACTCGTTGTACCGGTTGCGATGATTGCGTGCGCGCTTGCGCCTCTACCCACGACAACAACCCGCGCTTTATTCGACATGGCAACAGCGAAGCTGATTTGATGATCACCAATGCTTGCATGCATTGTGTTGATCCAGTTTGCCTGATTGGCTGCCCAACCGGTGCCATCTCTCGGATTGAAGAGACGCGCACTGTTGCCATTAACGATGCAGCCTGTATCGGGTGCCAAACATGTGCAAACAGTTGCCCGTACAGCAATATCCGCATGGTTGAAATTCGTGACGAGAGCGGACAACCGGTTTTGGATACGGATACCAACCAACCCATTATTAAGGCTACCAAGTGCGACCTGTGCTTCGATACACCCGGCGGTCCGGCGTGCGAACGCGCTTGCCCTCATGATGCGTTGGTTCGGATGGATATGCAGGACTCCGTTTCGTTGTTGAAGTGGATTGAGCGTTGAGTTTCGGTCTGTCTCGGCGTAGAGGCGTCTGCCTTTTTATAGTTGTCGTGTTGGCATCGATTGTAGCCTATTGGGCGTCGATCAGCAGCGCTGCGCTTGACCATGCTGGTGAAGCGACTGGTTGGATCTTGTTCACAGTTTGCCTGTTTCTGCTGCTGTTTAACGTCCGCAAACGGATGCCAGCATTCCCGGTCATTCGCGCCCATTACTGGTTGCAAGCCCACCTATATCTAGGGCTATTCGCCGGCATTGTGTTCTTTACCCACACCGAGTGGCGATTGCCAACTGGGCTATTGGATTGGGCGCTGTGGCTGGTGTTTGTAATAGTGTTTGTCAGCGGCGTTGTTGGTATCGTGTTGACCCGAATAGTACCGTCCCGCCTGAATGCTCATGGGGAGCGCGTGATTTTTGAGCGCATCCCAGCGTTCCGGGCGCAGCTGGCGTCAGAGGTTGAAGCTTTGGTGCTTAGGTCGGTTCGCGAAGCGGCATCCAGTACCATCGCGGAACTTTACGCCAAGCAGCTTTTGCCTTTCCTCAGTGGACCGCGAAATTTTCGGGCGCATGCGTTGTCCGTGACCGGGCACCGCCGCAATCTGCAGCGGGAGTTTGACGCGGTACGGCGCTATCTGGCACCGGAAGGCAATGCCTTGCTGGATGAGATCGAGGAACGAGTCCTCGCAAAGGATGATCTGGACTTCCAATATACTTGGCAATCGCTCATCAAAGGTTGGTTGATGCTGCACCTCCCGCTTAGCTGCGCGATGATTCCGCTGTTGGCGGTCCACATCTTGATCAATTACGCGTTCAGCCTGGGAGCGCTGTGATGCGGTTACAGCTTTTCGGCCATCGTGACAGCCGCTACGAACGCCCCACAGTTAACTGGTGCTGTGGCGGCAGTGACCAATGTTCTTTAGGCCCGGATGCTAGCGGCGGATGCCGGGCAGGGCCGATGTGCCACCCGGTTCGAGTCGATGGCATTTTTAAATGCGCGCGCTCCGGCGTTTCGGGCGGCCCTTGTGGGCAAGGACCGGGGCCGCGTGGCGAGTGCGGTTGCGTGGTGCCGACGTGCATACCGCAGCCGACCTTACGCGCCAAACGCGGGCGCCTATCGCGCTGGGCGGCACTGGTGGCCCTTGCGGTGGTCCTGATAGCGTTATCTGTAGGCTCTCGCGAGCATTGGTTGGCCGGACCGCTGAGCTCAGCGCACCAGGAAATTGGCGAGTGCTCACAATGCCATGTGGATGCCAATGCCAGCGCGTCCGTCTGGTTGCACCAGGCTATGTCGCCCACGGATCCAGAGGCTGCCAGCAAGAGTTGTTTGAGCTGCCATGATCGCGGCGGCGAGGCCCTGGCTATGGCGCCGCACAACCAGCCGCCGGCGGTTTTGCAGAAATGGCGGGATCAAACGCAGGCATTGGCTGGAGATGGCGCCGAGCCATCGGAATTTCGTTTGGCCTCTGCCGTATTTGGCACGGCGACAGCCGGTTCTGAGTCTGGTGTTGCCTGTGCCACCTGCCATCAGGAGCATCGCGGCGGAGATGACTTCACTGCAATGTCTGATGCCGGGTGCCAATCTTGCCACACAGTGAAGTTTGATCGGTTTCCCGATGGTCACCCGGATTTTGGCAATTTCCCGTATCGCAAGCGGCAAAATATAGCCTTTAACCACGCCAGCCATATCGATCTGCACTTTGCCAAGTCAGATGAAGCTATGCGCCCAGAGAACTGCACCAACTGCCATGCTGCCGATAGTGCCGGCATGGGGATGTTGCTGACCGGATATGAGGGCACGTGCGCGGCTTGCCATGATGGGGACATTCGCAAGGGCCCAACCTCCGGGCCACCCGGCGGGCCGTTTCTCGCCGTGCCAGGCCTGGACCTGGATACATTGGCGGCCGAGGGCGTAGCGATTGGGTATTGGCCAGATAGCTTCTACGAGGGCATTCCGCCGATCATGCGGGCGCTGCTATCGGTCGGCTATATGGATGTTACCAAGCTCGCCCTGCTGAAGGACGTAGATTTGCTGGACTTGAGTTCAGCCAGTCCGGACGTTTTGGATGCGGTAGCCACTTTAGCCTGGGCGACAAAGGCTATGATGGCCGACATGCTGCAATCCGGCGTGCTGAGTGACGCTGGTACGATGCGCGCTACGTTCGGTTCCAAGTTGACCCCCGCTGAGATCAGCCGATTGGGCGGTTCCGTGCCACGGGATGTTTTGGCGTCCGCAGCCGACGCATGGTTCGGGTGTTTGCTCTATTCCGAGGTTGCCGCCCATCAGGACGGCAACCCGCCCGCGACTTTGACGCTTGACGACCATGTGGATGGCAAATCACCTGTTTGCGCTGGCGGTGAAGCTATTGCCTTGACTGCCGATGACGCTAAGCCCGATGAAGAGACTGTGCCGTCCGGGCTTGATGCTCTTGCTGGCAATGTTCTCGGCGGCTCGATTATGGGAGATGCGGCTGCTTCTGCGAACGAGGGCGGCGGAGACATCCTCGGCGGCTCGATTATGGGAGATGCGGCTGCTTCTGCAAACGAGGGTGGCGGAGACATCCTTGGCGGCTCGATTATGGGAGATGCGGCTGCTTCTGCGAACGAGGGCGGCGGAGACATCCTCGGCGGTTTAGCGAATGGCGGAGATGCGACGACCAGTGAGGCGACGATATCGGATTCCGCCTCCGACGAGCCTGCTATAATCGTTCCTGACCCGGTTGACCCCGCCGAATGGGCTCAGCATGGCGGATGGTATCGAACAGCTGAGGCTGTCTACTACCGCCCGGTTGAACACGCCGATGGCTTCATGCGTGCCTGGCTGGACTTCGCTGGCGTCGCCTATGGCACGACAGAAGGTCGTGGTCTGGGCGAGGCGATATTTGATGCCATGGGGCAGACCACCTCGCTGGGGCGGTGTGCCAAGTGTCATAGCGGTACGGAACAGGCTGATGGGTCCGTGACGCGGAATTGGCATTCTACCGTCTTGGATACAGCGGCGCGAACAGTGACCCAGTTCCGTCACGCACCCCACCTGACCATCGCAGGGGATAAAGGCTGTAACCTCTGTCACACGGTGGCCAAGGGTGAAGCGATGATGACCAGCTACAAGTCATTTGACGCGAAAGGCTTTGTTCCTGGCTTTGAAGCGATGACCAAAGATACGTGCGCCACATGTCACGCCGGTACCGAGGCTGGCAGCGAGTGTCAGCACTGCCACAACTACCACGTCGGCACCTTCTCCACGGTATCTCGCATGGGACGGTTGATGACGGGAACAGGGCGGGAACCTGAAAAGTAAGGACCCCGCTCTTTGCAGGTTAGGCCAGAGCGCGCCGCCACAACGCCATGGGCTTAGGAGACGCCTCTATCTCGTCCAAATCACGCCAGGTAAAGCTTGCTTGAAAATCCGGGACTACCGCGTAGCCGCGTTTGGCCCAAAACGCGTCATGAGGGCGGTAGCCGGCCGGCCGTCGCTTGTGGTCCTCTGCCCTGATGACGGACAGAAAACAGCACACCTGGAAGCCCAAATCCTGCGCCCGTCGTTCGCGGTGATCGAAGAACGCGTGGCCAATGCCTCGGCCCCGATAGGCAGACTCCAAAATTGACTCGGCACAATAGTAGACGCAGTCAATCGGGATTGATGCGGCTTCGAATGAGGCCAGTAACTCAGAATGCTCGTGTACCAATGGCAAGGCTGTAGCAGCGCCAACAATCCTGTTGCCCGCCGCCGCATCCCGCGCTGTCACGACAACCGAGCCGGCGGTTTTCGCATAAAGCTTTAGATATTCAGCTTCGTACGCCAGGCTGCCGTCATAGAGGTAGGGGAATTCTCGGAAAATGCCGATGCGCAAGCGCGCTAAGTCCTGAATGACTGCGGCGATAGCTTCGCTGTCGGTCAGGCTCTCAACCGTTATGGACTCTATTACTGTTGGAGAGTGCATCTTACCGTCCTGCATGACGGGCGCGCCGCGTGGTGACCCCTAGGGGAATCGAACCCCTGTTTTCAACGTGAGAGGCTGACGTCCTAACCGCTAGACGAAGGGGCCACAATGCGCAGAAGACGCTGTATGCCAAATGCCGGCGGGGATATCAAGAGCCGATTGCAGAAAGTGTGCTGTGGCGACGTTTAGGTGAATTGTAAGCGGTGTGTACGCCTTTCAATTACCCACAAGTATTTTTTGTCCGTAAGCGGTGCGAGCAACCCACCTTGCTGAGTGGGGCATAACGCGGGTGAAACGATCCTCCAGAGGAGGATCATGCGATGAAACGTTTTGTCCAAAGCGACATCCATTTGTTAGGCGAAGTTCGCGGCTGTGTTTCGCGACTAGAGGTACTCGAAGGCCCGACGGGTCGGCGGACGTGGCCAGACGA
>CALKDI010000168.1 GCA_938084065.1 uncultured Alphaproteobacteria bacterium | reverse complement strand
CGGCTACACGCTCCCGCGGGAGCAGCGGCATGATCGTCCTTATCATCGATTGTGGCAGCGGCAACCTGCGCTCCGTCACCAAGGCCTTGGAACATGCTGCGGCTGACGCTGGCGTCTCGGCCTCGATCCAGGTCACGCGGTCGCCGGATGAGGTGCTGCACGCCGATCGCATTGTCCTGCCCGGCCAGGGCGCGTTCGCCAGTTGCCTGGCCGGATTGCAGAGCGTCGATGGCTTGCGGGAGGCCTTAGACGAAGCCGTCCGCGTCCGCGGCAAACCCTATTTCGGCATCTGCGTTGGCATGCAATTGATGGCGGATGTAGGCGAAGAGCATGGCGAGCACGCAGGCTTTGGCTGGATTCCAGGCCGCGTGGTGCCGCTGAAACCCAGCGATCCAACGCTAAAAATACCACACATGGGCTGGAACTCGCTGGACGTGCACGCGCCATCGCATCCGATGCTGGCAAATCTGCCGGACCAACCCCATGTCTATTTCGTTCATTCCTACCAACTGTCCCCCGCCAATCCGGCGGATTGTCTGGCCAGTGCGGATTATGGTGGCCCCGTCACGGCTGTGGTCGGACGAGACAACCTGATCGGCACGCAATTCCATCCGGAAAAAAGCCAGGCCGTGGGGCTCAATATGTTACAAACTTTCTTGCGATGGGAGCCGTAGATCCGTGACGACCTCCGAACCCCAAGGGCTAGGCATTCGCACCAGCATCGACCGTCTCGAGCGGCTGGATAGTGCGGATATGCATGACCTCTGCGACGCAACCGATATGGCCATTCTCGATGGCGGTGGCTTTGGCTGGCTGGATACCCCGCCGCGTGAGACGCTGGAAGCCTTCTGGCGCGGCGTCTCGGCAGTGCCGGAGCGCGAATTGTTCGTCGTCCGCCTGGGCGGCACAATCTGTGGCTCAGGCCAGTTGATCCTGCCGTCACGCAACGATGAAGCCCAACGGCACGCATCCCAACTGAAAAGCGCGTTTATCGCCCCCTGGGCCCGTGGTCATGGCCTGGCCCGGGATCTGACATTGGCGCTGGAGGCCAGGGCCCGGGCGCTGAAGTTTACGATCCTCAACCTGGATGTGCGCGCGACCCAAGATGCCGCCATCCGGATGTATGACAGCCTCGGCTATATCCGCTGGGGCACCCACCCATCATACGCCTTTGTTAAAGGTGAGATGATTGAGGGCTATTACTACTACAAGAACCTCAAACAGACAGATTTGCCGAAACGCTGATGATCCTATTCCCCGCAATCGACCTGAAAGATGGCCAGTGTGTTCGCCTGCTCTATGGCGATATGGACCAGGCCACCGTGTTTAACGACAACCCCGCAGCGCAGGCGGCTGAGTTTGTGCGGCAGGGCTTTGAGTGGCTGCATCTGGTTGATCTGAATGGCGCTATTGAGGGCGAGCCCGTCAATGGCAAGGCCGTTGAGGCTGTGTTGCAGGGTTTGCCAATCCCGGTGCAGTTGGGCGGCGGCATTCGCGATCGTGAGACTGTGTCCTACTGGCTGGAGCGGGGTGTCCGCCGAGTCATCCTCGGCACCGCAGCGCTAGAAGACCCGGATTTGGTTCGCAGCGCCTGCAAGGAATGGCCGGGCCGGGTCGTTGTATCCATTGATGCCCGTGACGGCATGGTCGCCAGCCGCGGCTGGTTGCAGAACACACAGGTGCGGGCGATGGATCTGGCGCTGGCGATGGAAGACGCTGGCGTGGCCGCTATTGTGTTTACCGATATCGACCGCGACGGTGCGCTGACGGGCGTTAATCTGGATGCAACTGTCGATCTGGCCTGGGCGTTGCATACGCCGGTGATAGCCTCCGGTGGTTTGGCGTCGCTGGCCGACCTGAAGGCATTGCTAGCCGAAGAAGAGGCCGGCATTGAAGGTGCGATCAGCGGGCGGGCGCTCTATGACGGTCGGCTTGACGCAGCAGAGGCTTTGGCCCTGTTGCGCGCCGCCCGGATCTAAGTGAGGCGGCCCAAATAATGTTAAAAGTCCGCATTATTCCCTGCCTCGACGTTCACGCTGGGCGCGTGGTCAAGGGCGTTAATTTTGTCGACCTGATCGATGCCGGCGATCCGGTGGAACAGGCCCGTGTCTATGACGCCGCCGGTGCGGACGAGTTGACCTTCCTCGACATCACCGCCAGCCATGAGAACCGCGAGACCATCTATGACGTCGTGCGCGGCACGGCAGACTGCTGCTTTATGCCGGTCACCGTTGGCGGCGGCGTGCGGACGGTCGATGATATTCGCCGTCTGTTGCTCGCTGGCGCAGACAAGGTCTCGATCAATTCTGCCGCTGTATCCCGGCCTGAATTCGTGGCAGAGGCGGCAACCGCCTATGGCTCGCAATGCATTGTCGTTGCTATCGACGCCAAACAGACCGGACCTGGCAAGTGGGAAATTTTCGTCAATGGCGGCCGTGTGCCGACCGGCATCGACGCTATTGAATGGGCCAAGCGCATGGCGGCCAATGGCGCGGGCGAATTGTTGCTGACCAGCATGGACCGGGATGGCACGAAATCCGGCTTCGATCTGGGCCTGACCAAAGCGGTCAGTGATGCTGTCCCCATCCCCGTGATTGCATCCGGCGGCGTCGGCACGTTGGACCACATGGTCGATGGCGTACACGCCGGAGCCAGCGCCTTGCTGGCAGCCTCCATCTTTCATTTCGGCACATACACCATCGGCCAGACCAAGGCCCACCTTGCCGCCGCTGGCGTGCCGGTGCGCCCAACCCATTTGGAGACCGCATAATGGCCGAGCGCGAAGCATTAGACGGGCGCACGCTCGATAGTCTGTTCGCAGTGATAGAAAGCCGCCGCGGTGCAGACCCCTCTTCCTCCTACACCGCCAGCCTGTTTGCGCGCGGCACCGCCAAGATCGCTCAAAAAGTCGGCGAAGAAGCGGTGGAGACCCTTATTGAAGGCATGCGCGGCGACAAGGCCTTGCTGGTCTCGGAAAGCGCGGATTTGCTGTATCACCTCTGCGTGCTGTGGGCCGATCAGGGCGTGAGCCCAGATGCGATCTGGGCCGAACTGGCTGCACGGGTTAAGAAATAGGGCAATCGACCTGCCGGAGGACAATGGGCACATGGCCTACGATCATCAAAATATCTTCGCCAAGATCCTGCGTGGCGAAATCCCCTGCACCAAGGTGCTGGAGACGGCGCACACGTTCGCCTTCCGGGATATCAACCCGGCCCGGCCGGTGCATGTGCTGGTGATCCCGAAAGGGCCTTACATCACCTGGACCGACTTCGCGACCCTGGCCTCCCCGGCAGAGCAGACCGATTTCGTTCGGGCCATCGGTGAGGTTGCCCGGCTGGAGGGCGTCACCGAAACTGGCTTTCGCCTGATCAACAACAATGGTGAGGATGGCCACCAGGAAGTGCCGCACCTGCACGTCCACCTGGTTGGCGGCGCGTCGGCGGGCCCGATGCTGCGCCGGGCAGAGGGTTAATACCATGGCGGATGGAGTCTGGGCCAACGCCGCCGCTGACGACCGGGCCGAAATCAAGACCTGGTTCGACCAATGGGGCGCCCATGTCGCTGCCAAGGAGTTCACCCCCGCCCGCGATCTATTCGCGACGGAGGCCCTGGGTTTCGGCACGTGGATGGACTATGTCGAAGGTCTGGATGCGCTAGAGGCACGCCAATGGCGCAGTGTCTGGCCGACCATTCAGAACTTCCACCACCGCACTGACGACGCCCTGCAAGTCACCGTCTCGCCAGACCGATTGCAGGCGGTAGGGCTCGTGCTGTGGACCTCCACGGGTTTTGACGAGGATGGCCAGCCGTTTGAGCGCCCTGGGCGTACCACCGGTGTTTTTACCCGCACTGCTATTGGCGCGCCCTGGCTTTGCGTCCACACTCATGTCTCGCTCGCCCGTGGTGTGCCGCAACAGAGTTTTGGACCGCAGCAGGCCTAGCCGCTTGATCTGTCCGCTGGCGGCCCCACATCCTGACCACATGACCGAAACAGAAAATCTCCCCAATGTCTGAGTCTCAAGGCGTCATCCTGCACGGCACGACGATCCTGGCGGTCCGCAAAGGCGGTCGCGTCGTCATCGCTGGCGACGGTCAGGTATCCCTCGGCAATACCGTGCTCAAGGGTACCGCGCGCAAGGTGCGGCGCATCGGCAAGGATGGCCTCGTCATCGCCGGGTTTGCAGGCGCCACCGCCGACGCCTTCACCCTGTTCGAACGACTGGAAGCCAAGCTGGAGCAATATCCGCGGCAGCTGACGCGCGCTTGTGTGGAACTGGCCAAGGATTGGCGCACCGACCGCTATCTGCGCCGGCTGGAGGCAATGATGGCGGTCGCTGACGCCAGTGTCTCGCTGGTCCTGACCGGCACCGGCGATGTGTTGGAACCTGACGACGGCCTGATTGGCATCGGCTCCGGCGGCGCTTATGCGCTGTCTGCCGCCCGCGCGCTGCTGCCGCTGGAAGGCCAGGACGCGGAGATGATCGCCCGGCGCAGTCTGCAAATTGCCGGCGAAATCTGCATCTACACCAATGACCAAATCACCGTTGAAAGTCTGGACGCGGCCCCATGAGCACTTTGAGCACAACCTCCTTCAGCCCGCGCGAGATCGTCTCCGAACTCGACCGCTATATTGTTGGCCAGAATGATGCCAAGCGCGCTGTCGCAATCGCGCTCCGCAACCGCTGGCGGCGGCAGCAGCTGGATGGGCAGATGCGGGAAGAGGTGCTGCCCAAAAACATCCTGATGATCGGCCCCACCGGCGTCGGCAAGACGGAGATTGCCCGGCGGCTGGCGAAACTGGCGCAGGCTCCGTTCATCAAGGTCGAGGCCACAAAATTTACCGAAGTCGGCTATGTCGGTCGTGATGTGGAAAGCATCGTGCGGGATCTGGTTGATAACGCCATCCACATGACCCGCGAGCGCATGCGCGAGGAGGTCAAAGTCCGCGCGGAGTTGGCCGCGGAAGAACGCGTGCTCAACGCCCTGGTTGGGGAAAACGCCAGCAAGGACACTCGCGCCAAATTTCGACAGATGCTGCGCGCCGGCGATCTGGCCGACCGTGAGATTGAATTGGAGGTGCAGGATACCGGCGGCATGCAAATGCCAACCATGGATATCCCTGGCATGCCCGGTGGGCAAATGGGCATGATCAACCTGAACGACATGTTCGGTAAGGCCTTTGGCGGCAAGACCAAAACCCAGAAATTGTCGGTCACGGACAGCTATAACGTGCTGGTGGCCGAAGAAAGCGACAAGCTGCTGGACGACGAAAAGGTCGTGCGGATAGCGATTGAAAGCGTCGAGGACAACGGCATCGTCTTCCTGGATGAGATCGACAAAATCTGCGCCCGGTCAGAGCGCGCGGGCGGCGATGTCAGCCGTGAGGGCGTGCAACGCGATCTGTTGCCCCTGATCGAAGGCACAACCGTCAGCACCAAACACGGCGCGGTCAAGACCGACCATGTTCTGTTTATTGCCTCTGGTGCCTTCCATCTGGCCAAGCCCTCCGACCTGCTGCCAGAGCTGCAGGGCCGACTGCCCATCCGGGTTGAACTGTCCGCGCTAACCCGCGAGGATTTCGTGCGCATCCTGCAAGAGCCGGAATCGTCCTTGCTCAAGCAATACGTCGCCCTGTTGGGTACGGAAGAGGTGCGCCTCGTGTTCGAGGACGACGCCATCCAAGAGATCGCCTCGCTGGCGGCTGACATCAACAGCTCGGTCGAGAATATTGGTGCCCGCCGTTTGCAAACCGTGCTGGAAAAGCTGCTGGAGGACATCAGCTTTGACGCCTCCGACAAACCCGGCAGTGAGCACGTCGTGACCGCCGATATGGTACGCGAGAAGGTCGGCGTACTGGCAAAAGACACGGATCTCTCACGGTTTATTTTGTAAGGCTGGCGGCGGGTGGCTGCTACCCCTCGCCTGTTACCTCCCAAGCAATAACCCCCGCCCTACGTCCCAACCTTCAGCGTTTGCGTTAGGCCGCGCAGGCACGCGATGACGCTGAGCGCTGTGATCTTGCCGGTCTTTGGGTTCTCTTCTGTCGGGATGGTGGCGATATCCAGCGCAAACCGGGCGCTGTCAGCCTCCACCTCAATGTGATGGGTGTTGCGGTCCACGCCCGGGTCCGCCCAGATTTGCAGATTGGTTCGGTCCGGACCAATACCAGCCAATGACAAGGCGGCCGCCACGTTCACATTCGCCGGAAATCCGATAGCGCCCTCGCGGGCACTGCCTTCGAACACCAGCTTGGCTTCGGTCAGGCCGTCGACGGAGATGTTGTTGCGCTCCAGATGTGGTGCGCCTTTCAGCCCGCCGGGCGGCTTGCGCGTCACCATCGTCACCGAATGGATCACGCCCTCCGCCGCCGCGCGCACGGCATCTAGGCCCAACAGCGCACCCGTCGGCACAATAATACGTGCGCCAGTGGCTTTCGCTCGCTCGACGAGGTCCATGCGGGGCAGAAGCGCGCCGACGCTGGTTGGGATGAAAATGCGGCCAGCCTCAATGGCCGGCTCCGCCACCGCGGCAAAGACAGCCGCCGGTGCGGCTTCCAACACCACGTCACAAGCTGCCAACCCGCCCAGCTCAACCACCGGCACCGGGTTCCGGAAGTCCGCCATACGCTCCGCTGCCCGCGCCTTGTTCTCTGCTGAGACTAGGCCCAGTGACAGGCCAGGAATATTGCCCAGATCCAATTCGCGCGCGACCTGGCGGCCAATGGTGCCGAAACTGCCGATGCCAACGGTAAGTGTCATGTTTTCTCTATCTCTCAGGCGTCGAGGAAAACGGTGAGGCAGGAGTTGTAGGCAGCTGACTGCTCCAGATAGGCGGCGTGGGCGGCTTGGCCGATAATCTCCCGCCGCGCGTCCTTGATAATCGCCGTCAGCGCGGCGGTCTCTGCCTCTGGTGCGATGCGATCCTCCGCGCCAGCCAATACCAGCACCGGCAATTGCATCGCCTTAAGCTCTTTCTCATTATTGCAGACCGACAGCAAGTGCACCGCGGCAGCGTAACCTGGTCCCCGAATTTCGCTGGCGATACTCGCCACCGCCGTCTTCGCAGCAATCGGCGCATCCGGCGAGCACATGGATTTCACCCGCGTCGCGCCAAATTCCTCCGGTGCCATCGAGGCGTGTTCCCGCAAACGCTCCTGATAGCCCTCCCATTTTTGGAAGGCGATGCGGGTGGCCGACATCACCAGCCGGCGCACACGACCGGGATGCCCAGCCACGATTTGGGGCGCTATCGCACCGCCCATGGAATGGCCAACCAGATCAAACTCACCAGTAACACCGATACCGTCCAACATCGCGATGACCGCATCTGCATAGTGCGCTGGCGTCGGAATTTTGGACGGGTAATCATCTGACCCGCCATAGCCGGGGCAATCCCAGGCAATCACCCGGCGCCGATCGCTGAGCCCTTCCAACTGCCGCATCCAGGAACGTGCGCCACCGCCCAAGCCATGCAGGCAGACCAGAACCGGGCCCGACCCGGCTTCGCGATAGGCGATACGGCCCTTTGGCGTCTCAACAATTTTCATCTCTGGCTCAGCCATCGTTCAGACCTTCATTCTTGTTGTGCGCGCAATCGCGTCTCGCGCCACCAGATGTACAGACCACTGGCGGCGACTATGCCCGCGCCTGCCAATTTTGTCTCGGATGGAATGTCACCCCATACGGCATAGCCGATCAACCCTGCCCAGATCAAAGACAGATAGCGGTAGGGCGCAATTGCTGAGCCAGAGGCCATCTGAAACGCTAGCACGATCAGCCACATCGCCACCGCAATCATCACGGCTGTAACCGCCAGCAGGCCCCATTCGGCCGGGCTGGGCCAGGTAAGCCCCCAGAACGGCAAAGTGACAGCACCAGCCGCCGAACTCGCAACCATAGCCCAGAACAGCGTGGTGGTTGGTGGGTCGACCCCACCCAGTTGGCGGCTGCCAATGTCACGCAACGCACCGGTGAATGCTGCGCCAAGCGGGATCAGGATTACCCAGGTCAGCGGCGCCTGTCCGGGTTCAGTGATCAGCAAAACGCCGCAAAAGCCGACAATCACTGCGCCCCAGCGATGCCAGCCGACTGGCTCCTTCAAAAACACCGCCGACAATGCCGTGATGATCAATGGACTGACAAAGATCACGGCTAGTGCATCTGCCAGTGGCATGTACGCGAATGACAGCACCACCAGCATGCTGCACGTTCCGGCCATGATTGAGCGATAGGCGGTGAAACCCGGTTTCTTAGACACCAGCCGAGACAGCCGCTGGCCGGTCATGACATGAAAAGCCGCGGCGACGGGAATGGCCAGCAGGCCGCGCCAGAACATCAGCACGCCGGCGTGATGGCTTTCCACCAGCCATTTGGTCATACCATCCTGGGCCGTCAGCACTAACGTAGAGAGCACGATGCACAGAATGCCGCGCGGAATGTCTTGCTTCATGCGGGTGGGCGACCGGTTTGCGGGACAGCGGAATGCCCCAGCACCGTACGAACCGGCTTCCCGCCGGGCAAGCCCATTGATTTTTGCGTGCTGCGGCAGCATCTGAACAGTCGAACCCGGAGGACCAGATGACCGAACCACAAGAGCCCGTGGCACTGCTGCAAACCGTCGATGATACGGTCCGCCGCCGCGTCCGCAGCATGGTCCGCAGCGGCAGGTTCGCGGCCTTGGCCAGTCTTGAGCCAGGGACAGGCGCGCCGATGGTCAGTCGCATTGGCCTCGCAACCGACGTCGTTGGCGCACCAGTTTTCCTAACCTCGACCCTGACCGCCCACACCGCCGCAATCCAGGCCGATCCGCGCTGCTCCATCTTGATAGGGGAGCCTGGCAAAGGTGATCCACTGGCGCACGCCCGGGTGAGTATTGTTGGCCGGGCTGAGCAAGTGGCGCCTGGGCCGGACCGCGATCAGGTGCGGTTTCGCTACTTATCCCGCCACCCAAAGGCTGAACTGTACGCCGATTTTGGTGATTTCGCGTTCTGGCGGGTGCGGGTAGAGCGAGCCAGCTTCAATGGCGGATTCGGCAAGGCCTACCAGATGGGTACCAGTGATCTGATCCTAAACGACGCGGATCTGGCCGATGTCTTTGCTGCCGCCCAATCGGATGTGGTCGGGCATATGAACGACGATCATGCCGATGCCGTCGGTCTCTACGCCACCGCACTGTGCGGTGCTGCGCCCGGCCCCTGGCGCCTTGCCGGGATTGATCCGGAAGGCCTCGATCTCGCCCTGGGTGATGATGTGTTGCGGCTGTGGTTCGAGGCACCGATTACCGACCCTGCCGCCATCCGTCCGGTACTAGTTTCTCTGGCGCGTCAGGCACGGGAGGTTGGCGCCAACTGACCCTGCGCACCGCCCTCTTGACATTGGCCGTCAGCCCTGACGGCATGCGCAAGAAATTTCCATCCGCTGCTGGTATCAAGGAGAATTGCCGCCATGTTCCAAGCCCTAGTGTTAGAGCAGAACGAGGACAAATCCGTCCGCCACTCCATCCAATCGCTCGACGAGAGCGCTTTGCCGGATGGCGACGTGCGGATTGCGGTCGAATATTCGACCATCAACTATAAAGACGGTTTAGCCATCACCGGCTCTGCACCCGTGGTGCGCAAATTTCCGATGGTTCCAGGCGTCGACCTGGCCGGCAAGGTGATTGAGTCCGCCAACCCGGGGTTCCAGGCTGGCGATATGGTCGTGCACAACGGCTGGGGTGTTGGTGAGGGCCATTGGGGCGGATTGGCGCAACAGGCGCGATTGAAAGGGGACTGGCTGGTCAAACTGCCCTCAGCATTCTCCACCCGCCAGGCCATGGCGATTGGAACGGCCGGCTATACCTCGATGCTGTGCGTACAGGCTTT
The DNA here is from genome assembly GCA_938084065.1 of uncultured Alphaproteobacteria bacterium. Lineage (GTDB taxonomy): Bacteria > Pseudomonadota > Alphaproteobacteria > Bin95 > Bin95 > JACKII01. Next base: position 4,590 of record CALKDI010000168.1, on the reverse strand, counting down.
GGAAAAGGCTGGCGTGACACCGGACAAGGGCGATGTGATCGTCACCGGTGCCGCTGGCGGTGTTGGCAGTGTCGCCATCGCCCTGTTGGCCAAACGCGGCTATCGCGTCATCGCATCCACAGGCCGGGCCAGTGAAGCCGACTACCTCAAAAGCCTTGGGGCGGCGGAGATCATCGACCGTACAGAATTGTCCGAAAAAGGCCGTGCTTTGGGCAAAGAACGCTGGGCCGGCGGCGTTGACGCAGTCGGCAGCCACACTTTGGCCAATATTCTATCGCAGATATCATATGGAGGCGCGGTTGCTGCTTGCGGATTGGCGCAAGGTGGCGACCTTCCTGCCTCAGTCTACCCGTTCATTCTGCGCGGTATATCCCTGCTGGGTATCGACTCCGTCATGGCCCCGCGGGCCGCGCGCGAGGCGGCTTGGGCTGCTTTAGCCCAAGAACTGGACACGTCGAAACTCGACGAGATGACGCGCGAAGTCTCACTCAGCGAGGCGCCTGCCGTCGCTGCTGAAATCATGCAAGGCCGGGTTCGTGGCCGCGTGGTCGTCAACACAAACCGCTAATCGGCGTGCTGTTTGCTCAGGTGCCAGCCGGTTCGCTTGGCAGGCGCTTGTGCAGTTCTTGCAGAACGTGCACGCGCAACGCGCTGGAAAGATTGCTCTGCCGCGTCTTGTCCACCTCGGCCACGATCTGGGCGATGGAGACATTGCGGTTGCTGGCAATCAGTTTCAACTGGTCCCAGAACGGGTCTTCTAGTGAGACGCTGGTGCGGTGCCCAGCGATGGTGACGGATCGCCGTCTCAGTTGGTCACTCATGATTTTCCCTCAGTATCAGCGCGGGTAATGCCCGCGGTCTTTGCCACTTCATGCGCAAAGAAAATGGTGGGTGCCTTGAATTTTCGATAATGTGACACCTCCTTTTGCTGATTGGTGTGGAGCAATTGTCGCCCGGTGACAGCGGCTTGCTGTGCCCTGCTACACCCAGCTATGGCAGGGCTAAGCGTGAGCTGATCGCTTTGGCCGACGGTCAAAATGCGTCTCCGACCCTACAACCAAGCGTAAGTGTAAACAACAATGGGTTAGGGAATAAAGCAAAGAATGAATATTGGCGTATTCAAATTTCGAAATAGCCGGAATGCATATTCTGTTAACTCACTGTGTTGCCTGCCAGTCACTATCCTCAACGGACAACAGCAGGCACCATGTTACCGATATCACTGCGTAATTTTTGCCGGCGTCGCCTGTGTTAGTTTCTCCGGCATCCCCACAACCACTTGCAATAGGCTCTGCGGCTGCAGGATGCGTCTGGCAACCCTTTGAGCCGTGGCTAGGTCAACAGCTTGGTAGTAGGCGGCGCGGGTTGTCCAGTAGTCCTGACCCAGGCCATAGACCTGCATTTGCACCAATACTGATGCAATCGCTCCGGTTGAATCCAGGCTCAGTGGAAAGCTGCCCATCAGATAGGTCTTAGCCTCGTCCAGTTCCGCCGCGGTCGGCCCTTGATCGGCCATGCGCTGCCATTCTTCCCCAATAATCTGAAGCGTTTCGGCGACCGCATCATTCCGGGTCGCGGTCCGCCCCAGGAGAATAGAGCCGGCGCGATAGGGCGAGAGGTTTGCCCCTATTCCATAGGCCAACCCCCGCTTCTCCCGCACCTCAGCACCCAGGCGAGACGTAAACGTGCTGCCGCCCAGGATTTGGGTGATGACAACCGCCGCATACCAATCCGGGTCCTCGCGAGCAATGCCGGCGTGGCCGAAGACCACGACGCTCTGTTGGCTGGGATGCGGAATAACATTGAGGCCTCCCGCGGGTGTTGGCGCGGTCGCCAAGTCTGCTGGCGGCGCATGATCCGGCAATTCCCCGAAAGCACGGTCCAACAATTCTCCCAATGCAGCCGGGTCGATATCCCCGGCAACGCCAATCACCAGGCCGTTGCGGGTTAGCACCTTGGCCAGAAAGCCTGTGATATCCGGCAATTCCACACTGGCGACGGTTTCCGGCGTGCCGTTGATTGAGCGGCTATAAGGGTGATCCCCATACGCCGTCTGGAACCAGTTGCGGAAGGCAATGCTGTTTGGCCGGGTTTCGGATCGACGGCGAGAGGTGATCAGGCGCGATTTCTGCTGGCGCAACGCGGTGTCGGCCATGCGCGGAGTGGTCAGCGTGGCTTGCAATAATTGCACCGCCAAGTCGCGATTGGCTGTAAGTGTGGTCAGGCTGCCAGAAAAGGTGTCACGGCCGGCCTGGAAGCCAAGGCCGATGGCGTTGTCGGCCAGGGCCTGACGAAACTGCTCGCCATCCCATTCACCGGCACCCTCTGACAACATTCTGGCGGCCAGTACTGCTGTTCCGGCTTTTTCAGCGGCAATTATGCTGCCACCGCCGGAGAACCGAAAGTTTATGGCCAGCAACGGGATGCTGCTGTCCTGCCGCAGCCACGCGCGGATACCGCCGGGGCTGATGACCTCGACAATACCGCCATCGGCGCCAGCTGTGGCTCCACTGTCAGCACGGGCCGGCGTGGCAAAGGCCAGCATCACGACAACAAGGGCCAGGTGGCCAACTAGGCGGATCATGATGCGGGCTCCGTTGGCAGCAATCCGCCGGTGACGGACCGTTCCGCGCGCAACACCAGTCGCGCCGCCTCTAACACCGCTGCCGGAGTGACAGCAGCCAGGCGCTCGGGCCATGCCTCAACATCTTCAACACTGCCACCGTTCGCCAGTGCCTCACCCAGAGCCTGCGCGCCACCTTGTAGCGAATCGCGGGCATAAACAGCGGCGGCTTGCAACCGTCGCACAGTGGTAGCCACCTCCTCTTCTGTGACCCCATCCCGCAACAACTTGGCTATTTCTGCATCCACCGCAGCCTCCACCTTAGCAAGTGAGACGCCTGCAGCGGGCACCGCATAAATCGTTAGCGCGGTCGCGTCGACCCGGTCAGCGTCATACCAGGAGCCGGCACCAGTCGCGATCTCTGACCCGCGCACCAAAGCTTTCGCCAGGCGCCCAACCGAACCATCACCCAGGATTTGCGATAAAACTTCCAGCGCATAGGCGTGCTCGTGGCCGGCGCTGTTGTAGGATGGCGCCAGGTAGGCGCGCCGCCAGGACGGCTCATTTACACGCTCGTCGCGCACAGTCACACGGCGGGCGGCGAATGGCGGTGGCTCTTTCGAGCGGACCCGCGGCGCGATGCCGGCCTTGGGGATCGGGCCGTAATGTTGCTCGGCCAAAACCTTAACCTCAGCCGGATCGACATCGCCGGCCACCACGAGAATAGCGTTCTCCGGGCCGTAATGCTGACGGTAGAAGGCGCGGATAGTATCGTGCTCCAATGCCTCGATTTCGTGCTTCCAACCGATGATTGGGCGGCCATAGGCGTGATTTTGGAACAGAGCCGACGCCATCGCTTGGCCCAGTTTGGCGCTGGGGTTTTGCGAAACCCGCTCGCGCCATTCTTCCAGAACCACCTTGCGTTCGGTCTCGATATCTTTGGCGGTAAGCGTCAGGCCGGTCATCCGGTCGGCTTCCATGGCCATTACGGCAGCTAATTGCTCGCGCGGGATCACCTGATAATACCCGGTCTGATCCCATGAGGTGAAGGCGTTCTCATTGCCGCCATTGCGCCGCACCAACGCGCTAAAATCGCCTTGCGGCGTCTTCTCTGTGCCCTTGAACATCAGGTGTTCAAAGAAATGGGCCAAGCCCGAATAACCCTGCACTTCATCAGCAGAGCCCACCTTGTACCAGAGCATTTGCACCACTGCCGGCACGCGATGGTTCTCAACCACAACCACCTGCAATCCGTTGTCCAGCTGAAACACCGTCGGGTCAAAGACCTTGGCTTGGGCTATACCCAGGCTTTGAGCCAGCCAGAACCCGACTGCGAGCAGAAGGCTAGAACAACGAAATACCTGCATTTGATTTGCGCTCAATGGTTGGGGTGGAGCCGGTCTCTGGCGGACGGCCCAGGGCGGAGTTCTCCTGAATACGCTGACGCTCTTTCGTTGGATCAACTTCAGATCCAGCGGCTGGTGGCGTCTGCCAGAACATCAACCGCTCGACGAAACCGCTATTGCCGGCTGCCAGGATCGCGCTCTCCTCGTCAACCTTCTGCCGGATATCGGGCGCGTTTCTGCCAACTTTCAGGGAGCGCAACAACGCCTCCTCGCCCGCACTTTCGGCAACGGGCCGGTCAGCGGTCGTGGCCACCTGCCGGCCAAATGTCGCCTGTTGGGCTTCACGGCGCGGATCAATCTGCGTGACGGCTCTGGCACCGGGCCGGGGCGGGCGCAGATCATAGGTTGGTGGCACGCTTAATGGCGCATTGCGCACCACAGCGAACTCATCCGGCGCCTTTTTCTCGATGCCGGTTGTCTCCCGAATCTGCTCACAGGCCGTTAGCGAAACCGCCAGGGCCGCAGACATAAGCATTACGTATCGCACGCTTGAACGCATCCTTCTTTACTCCGCTGCCGATTTGGGGGTGGACTTGCCACCAAACAAGCTCTCGGCGATCAACAATCCGATACCCAGCGTGATCGCCGCATCGGCCAAATTGAACACTGGCCAGGAATAGC
>CALKDI010000167.1 GCA_938084065.1 uncultured Alphaproteobacteria bacterium | reverse complement strand
GTAGGCGATGATGCCCTTGTCCGGCGTCACACCCCGCGCTTCATAGAGCGCCCGCACCTCATCCGCCGGTCGGAAGGCGCCGTGCTCGTCCAGGTGGTCGCGCCAGAACACGTGCACCGCGCCCGGCACGGTGCCGACCCGGCGCGCGCGCTTCTCCGTGCCCTCGTATTCGGAGCGGCGGCGGACGTCGAGGATCACCTTGCTGGCGTCGCCGATGGCGGCGGCAACGTCGAAGCGGGTCGCCAGGAACTCCAGCCGCCGCCCGCCGACGAACGGCGGCGGCGTCGGTGGCGCCTTGCCGGGATCGACCGGCGCCTCGGCTTCTCCAACCCGCACCAGCCTCTGGCCGGCGGCGGTCCAGGCGTCTGCGCCGCCATCCAAAAGCTTCACGTCCGGATGATCCAGCACAGTCAGCAACCAGACCGCACGCGCCGCCCGCTCGCCGCTCTCATGGTCATAGACCACCACCGGCTTCTCGCGCGAGAGCCCGCGCGCACCGAACGGTCCCTGGAACATCGCCAGAAAGGCCTCCAGCGGCTCCGGCGCGGAGTTGTTCAGGCTGAAGCTGTAGATATCCAAATGCTTCGCGCCGGCGATGTGCCCCAGCGCAAAATCCTCCGCCTGACGCAGGTCGAGGATGGTTACTACCTCCTGCACCCGCGCCAATTCGGCGGCGGATATGAGGCGCCTGCGGTCGGGGTAAGTCTCTATACTCATGACATCATCCTTCAGCCGCTCTATCGCACACGCGGCATAATCTGCTCGGCAAAGTCTTTAAAGTTCGCGCGCATCTGCGCAACCGGCGGCAGCAGCGTCACCTCTTTCAAACCTGCCGCCTCTAGCTGGCCCAGGCGCTCCACGATCTCATCCGGCTCGCCGACAAGGCCGCCGGCGACGCGGATCAGGTCCGGGGTGATGAGGCGGCGTTCCTCTGGCGGGCAGAAGGCGCAATGGCCGGTGTGCAGCATCAGGTGGCGGCGCTCCGGCGGCATAGTGGTCTCGACATACTGCTTGTAATCCTCCCACACGCCGCGCACCCGGTCGGAGACGAAATCGTCCCGCTCCCACTCCTGATACAGCTCGTACCAATAGTGCAGGGTGGAGACGACAGCGGCATCGACCTCGTCGATCACCCGCTCCGAATCCAGTTTTTCCCCTGCCTTCAACACGCAGGCGAACGTCAATGCAGCGGTGTGAAAGTCGTCCGGCAGCGTTCGGCCGACCTCTTCGGCGCCCTCCTTGATTCGCTCGACATTCCGCGCGAGCACGCCCAGCGGCTCATTGCCTGCGCAGATCCGCCCGTCGCCATAGGCGCCGGCAGCCGCCAGCGCCTTCGGTCCATTCGCGGCGACATAGACCGGAACCGGCTGGTCCGTGTTGATGCTCTCCAGCTCCCGATCAAGGAATTGGATGAGCCGCGGCTCTCCATCCCCGCCGGGCATGGCGTACTCGACCTCCTCGCCATGAAGCAACGCCCGCAGGACCCGCAGATACTCGCGGAAGGCCGCCGCTTTCATCGGCCTCTGCCCCATGATCCGCATGGCGGTGTGGCCGGTCCCGATCCCGAGAAACACCCGCCCCGGCGCTAGCTGATTGATCGAGGCAATAGAGTGTGCGGTCACCGGCGCCAACCGCGTGCCAGCAATCGCCACCCCCGTGCCCAGCCGTATCCGCGAGGTGTGATGCGCTGCCAGCGCCAGCGTCGCATAGCTATCTGACCAGATCATCTGACTGTCCGGCGACCAGCCATGGTCATAGCCCAGCGCCTCCAGTTCCGGGAAAATCTGCCAGCCGTCGATCTTGGTTGCGACCATGCCACCAAATTTCATGTTCATTCCTCCTTAACCCCGATCTTAATGACAAGCGCTTCCAATGGGCTAGAGTGGATGTTGGATCGCCGTGCCGCTCACCCCCGAGCGCTCGGGCATCACTGCAAGAATTCAACAGGAGAAAATCTATGGAAATCGGTTATGTCGGCCTCGGCGCCATGGGCGGAGCATTGGCTCGACGCCTGATGCTCAGTCACAAACTACACGTGCTCGACCTGCGCCCGGACGTGGTGCAGGGCTTTACGGACAATGGCGCAATCCCCGCACAGAACGGTGCAGCTTTGGCGCAGACGTGCGACATTGTCTTGATGTGCCTACCGCGCTCCTCGAACGTACGCGAAGCGATCTTTGGCCCGGGCGGCCTGATCGAGGGCCTGGAGCCCGGCAAAATCCTGGTCGACCAGACCTCCGGCGACCCGGACGAGACCCGCGCCATGGCGGCAGAGTTGGCCGAGCGCGGCATCACCCTGATCGACGCTCCGGTCTCTGGCGGTCCGGCGGGCGCTGACGCTGGCACCATCGCCATCATGGTCGGCGGACCAATGGAGGCGTTCGAGAAGGTGAAGCCCTATTTCGAATCGATCAGCCCGAACGTCATGCATTGCGGCGACATCGGCAACGGCCACGTGGTCAAGATCGTCAACAACACCATGGCCGCCTGCAACCGTTTGGCCATGTATGAGGCCGTCGCGGTGGGCCGGAAATACGGCCTGTCACTGCAAACCATCTCTGACGTGATCAACAAATCGTCGGGCCGCAGCGGCGCCACCGAACGCACCCTGCCGGCGATGCTGAAAGGCGAGCAGGCCTCCAACTTCGCCATCGGCCTGATGCTGAAAGACGTCAGCCTCGGCGCGAAACTGGGCATCAATGCTGGCGCGCCAATGATGATCGCCAATGTCGTGCGCGGTATGCTGCAGGCCGGCACTTACGAGTTGGGCGAGAGCGCCAACCTCGATGACATCACCCAGCAGATCGAGGCCTGGGCCGACGTCAAGCTGGTCGATTAAGCCCGTCAGATAGCAGGGGAGGCAGACCTCCCCTGCTATCATCCTAAACCGCAGCGTCGCGCATCAGTTCCGGCTTGATCTTCAGGCCGTGGCCGGGCGTCTCTGGTGCGGTGATGACGCCGTTCACCGGCGCCGGCGCGTTGACGAACATCCCGTCCATCAGGCCCATATCCTCAATGATCTCAGCGTTGGGGATTGAGGCGCAGAGGTGGATCATCAGTTCGGGATAGAGGTGCGGCGCGATCTTCAGGCCCCACGTGTCGGCGATAACCGCGATCTTGCGCAGCTCGGTCAGGCCACCGCGCACCACGTCTGGCTGAAGGATCGGGCAGCACGGGTCCTCAAAGAATTGCTGCATATCATAGCGGGTGTAGTGGCTCTCGCCGCCGACGACGCGGGTGCGGGTCAGGGCTTTGGCGATGCGGCGGTAGCCGGCGAAGTCCATCGGGATCACTGGCTCTTCCAGCCAATAGATGCCGTGATCTTCCAGCTTATGGCCCATGATGATGGCCTTATCAGCGGTCCAGGCCATGTTGACGTCGACCATGATGTCGATTTCGGAGCCGACCGTGTCCCGCATCAGGGCGACGTTGGCTACGTCCTCCGCATCAGTCCAGATGTGACCGACCTGCATCTTGATCGCCTTGAAACCTTGTTCGACGAAACGAGCCCCCTTCTCCGCCATGCCCTCACCGCCCATGCCGCGCCAACAGCCAGAGCCGTAAGCCGGCACCTCCGTCCGCACATTGCCCCACAGCCGGTGCAATGGCAGCCCGGCTGCCTGGCCAACAATATCCCAGAGCGCAACGTCGATGGCGCTGATGGCATACAGGCTAACGCCCATGCGGCCGTCGGCAATAGAGCCCATATACATCTCCCGCCACAGTCCTTCGACCTCAGTCGCGTCGCGGCCAATGATGAGGGGTAGGAATTGCTCCTCCAGGCAAGTTTTGACGGTGCGAAAACCATCGCGCAGGAACAGCTGATAGCCGAGGCCAACATGGCCGGCCTTGGTCTCAATCTCGAGAACCAGCACTTCCCGGTCACGGGTGAAATTGGCGGAGAGCTTCGGTTGCTCAACGAACGGTGTGCGCAGCAAGGTGACTTTGGCGCTGGTGATAGTGGTATCGGGGCGAGCCATAGGGGTGTTTCCTGTTATGGATTCATGGGAATTGGTTGGTCGCAATTGTAGGCCGAACCCGGCCCCTCACTCCACCGCAATCGGCAGGCCGTGGTCGCTTTTGATCTCCTCCATCGACAGGGTGGAGGTGACGCTGAAGATCTTCACGTGACGGATCAGCTCCTGGTAGAACTCGTCATAGGCGCGGGGATTGGGCACGCGAACCTTCAAAATATAGTCCACCTCGCCCGCCAGCCGGTGCGCCTCAATCACGGCGGGGCTGTTCTGGACCGCCTCTAGGAAGCGCTGCAGCCAGCCGGCATCATGCTCGCTGGTGCGGATGAAGACAAAGAAGCAGGCGTCGAGGCCCAGTGCCTCTGGATCGACCACGGCGACCTGCCGCTTGATCACGCCATTGGCCTTTAATCGCTTGATCCGGTTCCACACCGGCGTACGGGAGGAGCCGACCAATACTGCCAGTTCGTCCAAAGGCCGGGTCGCATCCTCCTGCAGCGCTAAGAGGATTTTCCGATCGAGTTCATCAAGTTGGGCGGCCATTTCTAAAACCTTGGGCATCCGTGAATTTGCACACCGCATAGCCGATCAAATCGGTACTGTCTCCCTATTTATGACGAAAATCATCAACAAGATAGAAATTTATCCCAAAATTCTTCATATATGCGGCATATATCCATCATCCGAACCGCTAGCACCGTGCGTGCAGGAGAGTTTTTGCATGCGGCATTTGCCGATTTCCCTCGATCTGCGCGGCAAGACCGTCGCCATTGCCGGCGCTGGTGCAGTCGCGTTGAGCAAGACACGCTTGCTGCTGAGGACCGAGGCGACGCTCTGTGTTTATGGCGAGGCGGCGCTGCCTGAATTCGTCCAATTCGCGGCGGTGGGGAAGTTGCAGCTGGTCGCTCGCCCACTTGGCCAGCACGATCTGGCCACGGCCTCACTGGTCTACGCGGCCAGCGGCGATGATGCGGAGGACAAACGTGTCGCTGGTTTGGCGCAGGCTACGGGCGTGCTCTGCAATTCCGTGGACAATCTTGAAGCCAGCGATTTTC
>CALKDI010000166.1 GCA_938084065.1 uncultured Alphaproteobacteria bacterium | reverse complement strand
AAGTGCCGACGCGGATGTGGCTCTGAGCCACGCGGGTCAGCACGGCACCGGGCAGCGCTGTTTCCCGACGCACTGCCTCGCCAGTGGTGACAGCGGCAAGTGAGCGGGTGGTGGGGATGCCGAGGGCGTACATCGCCTCGCTGATAATGTACTCGCGCATCACCGGGCCCAGCGCCGCCCGGCCATCGGCTGAGCGGGAATAGGGGGTTGGGCCGGCGCCTTTCAGTTGGATATCGCGGCGAATACCATCCTTGCCGACGATCTCGCCCAGAAGGATCGCCCGGCCATCGCCCAGCTGTGGCGACCAACCGCCGAACTGGTGTCCGGCATAGACTTGGGCCAGCGGATCGGCACCGGGCGGGAGCGTATTGCCCGCCAGCATTGCCACACCGGCCTCGCTCTCCAAAGCTTCCGCGTCGAGGCCGAGCAGGTCGGCCAGCCCGTGGTTCGCCTTGATCAGCGCTGGGCCGGCCACGGGGGTTGGCGGCAGGCGCGTGAAGAAGCGCTCCGGCAGGCGGGCGTAGGAGTTGTCGAAGGCCGCTGTCTGGAACGGCGTCGCAGGCGAAAGATCTTGGGGCACGATTTCGGCCTCCTGTCAGCAGAGAGAGCGCGGGTGCGTGCCCCGTTACTTAGGTCTTGCGCTGCCGCGGGTCCAGCATATCACGCACGGCATCGCCCAGGAGATTGGTACCGAACACGACCAAGCTGATCGCAATGCCGGGGAAAATCACCAGCCAAGGCGCCGTGCGCACATACTCCGCTGCGCTTTCGCTCAGCATGCGGCCCCAGGAAGCGTGCGGCTCCGGAATGCCGAGGCCCAGGAACGAAAGGCTCGCCTCTGTTAGGATCGCTGCCCCGAGCTGCGCCGTTGCAAGAACGATCAGCGGTGCGAGTGTGTTGGGCAGCACGTGACGAATAGCGATGCGCCACTCGCTGAAGCCAGAGGCACGGGCGGATTCCACGAAAGGCATCTCGCGCAAAGACAACGTGTTGGAGCGGATGATACGTGCCACGTTCGGTATCAGCGGGATAGAGATCGCAATGATCGTATTTTCCAGTGATGGGCCAAGCGAGGCCGCCATAACCAAGGCCATAACCAGCAGCGGCAAAGCCTGCATCATGTCAATGATACGCTGCGTGATTAAGTCGAACCAGCCCAGCAAATACCCGCTGGCCAATCCGATGAACACACCGAAAAAGCAGCCGACAAGCGTTGACCCAACACCAACCATCAGCGAGATGCGTGCGCCATAGACGATGCGGCTGAAGACGTCCCGCCCCATCACATCCGCACCCAGCATGTGCGAGCTGCCTGGCGCGGCCAGGGAGGTTGCAGCGTTGGTGGTGTAGGGGTCCATACCGGTCACGAACTCGGCGAAGATCGCACAAAATACGAACACCAGCGTGATCGCCGCGCCGATAGCGCCCAGCGGATAGCGGCGGCAGAATGTGCGGAAGTGATACCAAACCCCCTTGCGCGGGATCTCAGCGCTGGGGAGTTCTTCGATGGTAAAATTAGGGGCGGTCATCAGGCCGGCTCCAGCTAGCTATAGCGAATGCGAGGGTCGAGGACGGCGTACAGCAGATCAACCATCAGGTTGACCACGACGACGATCAACGCGATCAGCATCACCAGGTTCTGCACAATCGGATAGTCACGCCACTGAATCGCCTCCACCAGGAAGCGGGCGACGCCCGGGATGTTGAACACAGTCTCGGTCACAATCAGGCCGCCGATCAGGAACGCTGCCTCAATGCCGATAATGGTTGTCACCGGCAAAATGGCGTTCCGCAGGGCGTGCTTGTAGTTAATGACGTTCTCGCTGGCGCCCTTGCTGCGGGCGGTGCGCACATAATCCTGCCGCATCACCTCCAGCATGCTGGAGCGGGTGAGGCGCATAATGATGGCAGACGCGCGGAAACCGACAGCGATTGCCGGGGTAATCAGCAACGCCAACTCATCATACCAAGTCTCAGGCGCACTGGTATAAATCGGGATATAACCAGCCCAGGCAACAAACGCTGTCAGGATCAACAAGCCAAGCCAGAAGCTCGGCAACGACAAGCCGGAAAGCGAGATGATGCGGACCACATAGTCAGCCCAGGTGTTTTGCTTGACAGCACTGATAACACCCAATGGCAGGCCAATCAGTACGGCAAAAAATAATGACAACCCAGCCAGTTTGGCGGTGATCGGAATACGGGGGCCCAGTTCATCGACCGTGGGTAACTCAGAAACATATGAGAAACCGAGATCGCCCTGAACCAGCCCATAAATCCAATCCCAGTACTGCTTCCACAACGGCAGGTGGAGGCCCAATTCCTCCTCCAGCAGCGCCTTTTCCTGAGGATCAATGAACCCGGCTGAATCGAATAGGATGTCCGCAATATTACCCGGCACCAGCCGCAGCATAATAAAGATGATAATGGACATGCCAACCAGTGTCAGCGCCATCAGCAAGAGGCGGCGAATGATGTAGGAGGTCACGGTATCTTGGCCTCAATGTGGTGAAAAGAAATCGCCTACACGCTCCGCCGTCATTGGGAGGAGCAGCAAACGACGTGGCAATCCAGGTTTCCAGCGACTGAGCCAACTGGATTGCCACGCCCGCTTTGCGGCATCGCAATGACCTTGCTAGAGATGCAAAGTCAAGCGCAAGCCTACTTATCCAGCCAGACGTCTTCCAGACGCCAGCCGTTGTAGACACTGTTGGTCATCGATACATAACCCTTAACATAGGGCTGCCAGCAAGTCGCGTTGTTGCCGTGGTAGATGATCGGACGTGCCACATCTTCTTGCAGCTTTTGATCGATTTGCCACACCAATTTCTTACGCGCTTCTTGGTCTGCCATCGATGATTGCTTCTCGAACAGAGTTTGAAGCTCTTTGTTGCAATAGCCAGTATAGTTCCGTTGGCTGCCGCAAGCGTAGTTCTCGAAGAAATTCACGTCTGGATCGTCCACACCCACGCCCGTCAGGTTCAGGCCGACTTGGTAGTCTTTCTTCGCCACGGTCGCATGCCAGTTGGAGGTCTCGATCACCTTCAATTCGGCGTCGATATAGATCTCCTTGAGATGGTCAATCAAGATCACTGCCGGGTCACGGTAAATCGCGATATTGCGGGTCGAGACCGTTACTTTGACACGGTTGTCGGGCCCAAAGCCTGCTTGCTTCATCAGCTCGCGAGCTTTTTCGCGGTTCGCAGCCACGTCGCCATAACCTTGGGTCGTGGCTAACTCCTCTGGGGGCAGACCCCAGACGCCGCCTGGTGGCGGTAGCATGGCACCACCAATGAAGTTGTTGCCTTCACTGATAATGTCGACAAACGCTTGGCGATCAAGCGATAGCCCCATTGCACGGCGGATACGCTCGTCGTTAAACGGTGGCGCGTCCCGGTTGACGATTAGGTTGGTGGAGACGTTGGTAGGCACCAGCGGGCAGATTGCATCGGGTTTCTGCTGGAGCACGTCTTTGCGCAACGGCACCGTCACGTCGGTGTTGTAGGTCATATCGAACTCGCCGGCGATGAACGCCAACACACGAGTCGAACGTGAGCGGATGATGGTCCAGTCAATCGCATCTAAATGCGGCTTGCCCGGCTTCCAGTAGTTCTCGTTCTTGACGAACTTGACGTGCTCGTTCTGCTTCAATTCAACGAACTTGAAGGGGCCTGTACCAACAGGATTGGTGCGCATGGTTTTGGGATCGACATGGCACGGATAGACTGGCGAATACCCACTGGCGAGCAGCGCCAAAAAGGCCGGCTGCGGCTGACCGAGAGCAAAGCTCACCTGGTTGTCTCCGCTTGCCTCTACGCCTTTCAGGTTCCAATACCATGACTTGCGTGGGTTTTTGCGGAGCTTCATCTTGCGAGGCACATCGCCAAGCAGCTGCTTCCAAGTGCAAACCACGTCAGCTGCGGTGAAGGGCTTGCCGTCATGCCAATTCACGCCAGAGCGCAGGTTAAACGTCAGCTTGGTCTTGCTCTCATCCCAGGACCAATCAGTCGCCAGGTCAGGGACAATGGATTCCAGGCTGTTTTGCGCGACCTGCTGGTCAAACATCACCAGATTGTTAAACACGCCCATATAAGGCGACACGGTCGAGTTCGTCGCCTCCTCATGGATCGATCCACTAGGCGGCGTTCCGCGGTGATAGATTTTCAGCGTACCGCCATCTTTCATGGCCAACGCACCGCCAAGCGGTATGGCCAGCATGGCAGCTGCCATGGCCAGTCGCGTTTTTGCTTTTAGCATCGTCATAGGCGTTCTTCCTCCGTCGCATATGTCGTAGGCGCCAGTTTGCCGGCGCGGGCTGAAGTTAACAGCAGTGCGGCCAGATAACCACCCTCTGAATCATCCTTCTGGACCACATCGGCTCAACCGTTCTGTGTGAGCCATTCCGCCGCAGCTCGAGCCATGCCGCGGTTGGAGTGGCCAACATCGGGGACGCTGACCAATTGCCAGCGGAATGGCAGCATCATCCGCTTGGCCTCAGCCTCGCCATCCTCGTAAAAATAAACACCGCGGGCATGACGGTGCGGCCCTTGGCGCATGGCTTCTTCGGAGCGCAGCAGCATGGCGTTGGCGGTATTGACGTCCTTTTCCCCAACCATCACGACGAGTGGCCGGGTAAAACCTTGCTCCTGCACCTGCTCCAGATCCGGGATGCGATCGAGGCCATAGGGAAAGCGCTCGCCCGGTCGGGCCAGGGTGTAGGCGCCAGCATTGGCGGCAATGGCAACCTCAAACCGCGCGTCCTCCTGGAACAGCGCCAGCCGGTGGACAAACTGTCCACCGGCAGAGTGGCCATAGAGCCAATAGCCTTCGCGGGTGGAGCCCACCATATCGCGGGCCCGATCAAACAGCCGCTCAATCAGACCATAGCTCCACCGCTCTCGTGGCAGGTAAGAGCGACGATCCACCGTGCGCATGTTGCCGACCTCATAGGCCCGAGGTCCCGGAAACGCCGTCTGGTTAAACTCCGGCGCCAGCAGCAATGCCCCCAGGCTTTCCGCATGATCCACCCAGTCATCGCGGTAAGTTTCCGCGTTGCGTTTATACCCATGAAGGGTGATGAGGATGGGGGAGGATGGGGTGTAGGATTCAGGCCGGTAAGCGAACACATACACCGGCTGATCCGGCATGGCAGCCGGATCGACAATGGAAAATTCTGATTTGCCGTTTGGTAAAGACATGTTTCCTGGCCAATAATGCGCAATGGAACGGGCTCATTGTGGGTTCCGGGGTAGTGTCCAGCAATGGAGGACATGATGCAAGGTTCTGAGAGAATACCGGGGGCATTGCGTTCGCCACCATCGGCTGTCAGATCGCTAACGCGAAAACTTACAACAGCTGCAGCCAACAAATTTGGGTCAGATATCTACGAGCGGATTGGTTCGCTGCAATATTGGGACTCCAACCAAATGGCCCATGCGATGATGGGTTTTGTCGGCACAACCCTGACAGCGCTGGCGCTTTCGCGCTTTTCGTCAATGGACAATTCATGCTGGGCGATGGCCTTCATTTTGCTGCCTGTCTGGCGCGATATCGTAGACTACATGGTGGATCGTCGAGTATTGGATCAGCACTTTTCGATACCATTTCTCCACCGAGGCGAAGTCCTACGGGACAGTCTGACAGACAGCTCGTTTTGGTTGATCGGTGTTTTGTTGGCTATGGCGACGATGGCAGCTGCTAACCCTGGCAGCTATGCGGCCGGGCCAATTGTTGCATGGTTTATACTGGTGTTGATCGTATCCGTCGTGCATGGAATTACGCACTACAAACCGCAGAAAACTCGGTTTGACCGATCCGGCATCCCCTACTTTGTGCGACTTGCAAAAGTAAAAGCGAAGTTCAAGCAATCTCATAATGGGGCAGCGACCAGATCTGCTAAGCATGACGCTCGCGACCGGATTGCCAACTTTTTGAACCTCGATGCTGCGGAGCATGTGATGATCGTCACCGGCAGCGATGACTCGGGGAAAACCACGCTGGCCTGTGGCATAGCAACGGAATTTGCAGTTTGGCCAAAGACTGCATCTGCTCCATCAACGCGGTACGTTCTGATGGGGGAACTCTATAGCATGGTTCGGCGCAGCCGTGGTCGTTATGGCACCAGCGGTACGCTGAGTGACACGCGGCCAATCTCCTCAGCAACCGCAGAGATTCTATTCATTGACGAGGCGGAATTAACGCCCGACAAGCTAGCCGAATTAAACAATGAACCGCTCGAACCCCGCGCCGCAAACCAAGAAGATGGCCTGATTGTTCCCGTTGAAGAAGCCTTAAAATACTTGCTTTTGAGCAAGAGGCGCATCGTCTTTGTAATTCACGAGGAGCGATTGGATGATTGGCAAATTTGGATCAAAAACAACCTTGGTGTTTCAGAACCTCCTATCATTAGACTGTGCGGCGTCATCGATGATCAAAGAGTGGCTCCAACGCTTTGCACACGAATCATGCCGTCGGCTTTGTCGCTGACATTTCTGGCTGTGGTGCTTTGGTGGCTCTGTGCCTTACTGTATGCTGCAGCAGGATAATAATCGGCGATAGCGCCGGTTTTCGGTTCGAAACAGAAACCAACGGTACCGCAATGGCTTTGAACCAAGGCGCCTCGCAAGAGGCCATTCAATATCACTACGACGTCGGCAACGACTTCTATGCACCCTGGCTTGGGCCAACGATGATCTATTCGGCGGCTATCTGGCCGGATGATCCAAAGGCTGCGTGTAACCTGGCGGAGGCCCAGTACGCCAAGCTCGACTGGCATATCGCGGGCGCCGGTCTCGGCAAGGGCGACCGGGTGCTGGATATCGGTTGCGGCTGGGGCGGCACCATGCGGCGGGCTATTGACAGCGCCGGCATTGGCGAGGCGGTGGGGCTGACGCTCTCAGATGCGCAAGCCGATTGGATTGCCGAGCATCAGGCGGGCCAGCCTATGCGTGCAGAGGTGCAACCCTGGCAAGCGTACCGTGACGCAGAGCCGTTTGACGGCATCATCTCGATCGGGGCATTCGAGCACTTTGCGAAGCCGGAAATGGACCGGACAGCGAAGGTGGCACACTACGGTGACTTCTTCCGCTTTTGCGCCGACAGCCTGAAGCCAGGCGGGCGGCTGTCGCTACAAACCATTGTGTGGATGAACGTCGCGCCGGAGAATGAGGCCGGCAATCTGCCATTGCACATCTTCCCCGAGAGCAACCTGCCCCATGTCTCCGAAGTGTTTGAAGCTGCCGCGCCATACTTTCACCCCATGGCCTACCACAACCGCCCGCGCGACTACAGCCGCACCCTACGCGAGTGGATCCGAGACTTGGGCCGCAATCGCGCGGAACTATCGGCCATGACCGACGCCGAGACCGTGAAACGCTACCGGGATGGCTTTGCCGGCTTTGTGCTGGGCTTTGAGAAAGGCGTGATTGGGCTGACCCGCTATAGCTTTTTGAAGCGATAACGTGGCGGACACGCGTTCTCCGAAAGAGACGATCCGCGCCCACGCCCTAGAACTGGGCTTCGACACTGTCGGCTTTGCGCCAGCCCGTGCGACGGGCGTGAGTAGGGCGGGCCTCTCCCTGTATCTGAGCGAAGGCCGCCATGGCGACATGGACTGGATGGCCACAACCGCGCACCGCCGCGCCGACCCGCGAGCAATGTGGCCGGGCGCGCGCTCCGCCGTCGTGGTGGGGCTGAATTATGGGCCAGAGGTCGATCCGCTCGCCGTGCTGCAGCGGCTGGACCGCGGCGCGATCAGCGCCTATGCCCAGACTGGGCGTGACTATCATGATGTGGTCAAAAAGAAGCTCCGCCAACTGGCCCGTTGGATGGCAGAGACCTATGCCTGTGAGGTCAAGCTGTTCGTCGACACCGCACCGATCATGGAAAAACCGCTGGCGCAGCAGGCCGGGATGGGCTGGCAAGGCAAGCACTCGAACCTGGTCAGCCGTAGCCATGGCTCATGGCTTTTCCTGGGCGAGGTACTAACAAGCCTGGACCTGCCGCCGGATCAACCAGAGCCAGACCATTGCGGCTCGTGCCAAAAATGCCTGGATATCTGCCCGACCGACGCCTTTCCAGCACCCTACCAGCTCGACGCCCGCCGTTGCATCGCGTATCTGACGATTGAGCACCAGGGCCACATCCCGCGCGAATTCCGAGAAGCCATCGGCAACCGCGTCTTCGGCTGCGACGACTGTCTGGCCGTCTGCCCCTGGAACAAGTTCGCCGAGACCGCCCGTGACGTGCAGATGCAGGCGCGGGCAGAGCTAAACGCCCCTGCCCTGGCAGAATTGGCGGCGCTGGACGATGCCGCCTTCCGCAAGCTGTTCGCGGGCTCTCCGGTCAAGCGACTGGGCCGCGATCGGCTGATCCGCAACGTGCTGATAGCGATGGGCAATAGCGGCTTGACCTACCTGCTGCCCAACATTGAGGCTCACTTGACCGACCATCACCCCGTTGTTCGGGCGGCGGCGGTATGGGCGCTGGGGCAGTTGGCACCACAATCCGCAGTCTCTGGTCTGGCCGCAATACACCGGCCCTCAGAGACCGACACAGACGTTTTAGCCGAGTGGGGTCTTGCGTGCGAGGCCACGCTCGGCCAAAGTTTCTCGGAAGATCGTCATTAACCAATAACGCCAACGAAAGTTTGCTTCGAAGCTCCACATTCCACCTCCCCCCTCCACCCCGTCCTGAACTTGTTTCGGGACCCATGCCAGAGACTCTCCCACCGAATGTAATCGCTGTGTTGAGCGCCCAGGCATGGACCCCGAAACAAGTTCGCGGAGGAGGCTGTGAGTGGGGCCGGTAGAGACTTTCCGTAGTTGGTATAACCCACGCTTTTGAGGACGCCTCTGACCATGGCTGGCACCGGTGAAATTTCGTCAACCCTGCAAACCGAGGCCGTGCTGGATCAGCACAAATTCCCGGTAGACCGGCTGGAGGCCTATATGGCCCAGCATGTCGAGGGCTTCACGCCGCCACTCACCATCGGCCAGTTCCGCGGCGGGATGTCGAACCCGACATTCATGCTGCAAGATGGCTCCGGCAAACGCTATGTCATGCGCAAGAAACCGCCCGGCGTGCTGCTGCCATCAGCCCACGCCGTTGACCGCGAATATAGGGTCATCACCGCGCTGGCGCAGACCGACGTGCCCGCCGCCAAGACCTACGCCCTGTGTGAAGACGACAGCGTCATCGGCCACATGTTCTATATTATGGAGCATGTGGAGGGCCGGGTGTTCCGCGATTTCTCCATCCCAGGCGTCACACCGACGGAGCGGTACGCCTATTGGGATGTCATGGGTGAGACCATGGCCAAGCTGCACAATGTCGATTTCCGCGCCGTCGGGCTGGAGGGCTATGGCCGCGTTGGCGGCTACATGGCCCGGCAGGTCAAGCGCTGGTCCGGCCAGTACGAGGCCAGCAAGACCGATGAGTTGGTCGAGATGGACAACCTCATCGTCTGGCTGAATGAGAACATGCCGGTTGATGACGAAACCACGATCGTCCACGGCGATTTCCGCATGGAAAACCTGATCTACCACCCAGAGCGGCCAGAAGTGCTGGCGGTGATCGATTGGGAGCTAGGAACGCTCGGCAATCCGATCTCCGATCTTGCTTATAACTGCCTGACCTATCACTACGGCGACCCGGCCCGCGCCGATATCACGGAAATGGACCTGGAAGCCGTTGGCATTCCGACCGAAGAAGCCTACGTCGCGAAATATTGCGAGCGCACGGGCCGTTCCGGCATTCCTGGTTGGAACTTCTATGTGGTCCTGTCGCTGTTCCGCCTGAGCGCTATCAGCCAGGGCGTCTACAAGCGCGGCCTCGACGGCAACGCCTCCAGCCCGGACGCCATCGAACGCGGCAAGTCGGCCCGGCGTTTGGCAGAGATCGGCTGGCATCTGGTACAGACCCGCGGCATCGGCTAAACGGTCAAAATACAGGAGCGCCTCATGAAAGAACTCGCAACCGGATATGGCCTGGTAGAAGGCCCGGTTTGGCACGATACCCTCGGCCTGCTGTATAGCGATGTGCCGAATGGCGGTGTGTTTCGCGTGGCCAAGGATAGCTCTGTCAGCCAGCAGGTACCGAAGCGCCGTGGCATTGGCGGTATGGCGCTGCACGCGGACGGCGGCTTGATCATGGGCGGGCGGGATATTGTCCTGTCCGACATCGATGGCACAAATATGGGCGCGCTGCTAGCCGGCGCGGATACCGAGGCCGGGGTTGGCTTTAATGATCTGACCACGGACAGCGCCGGACGCATCTATGTCGGTGATTTGGGCTTTAAGGTCTTTGGCGGAGGCGAACCAAAGCCGGGCTTTCTGCATGTGATCGATCTGGACGGCTCAACCCGTGTGATCTCTGACGGCATCATGTTGACCAACGGCATGGGCTTCTCGCCCGATGGCAAGCGGCTCTACCATTCGGATGCGCGGGCGGATGTGGTGCGGGTCTATGATGTGCTAGCCGATGGCTCGGTCAGCGGCTGGAAGCCGTTTGCCACCATTCAAAAGGGCGAGACGCCGGACGGCCTGGCCGTGGCGGCCGATGGCTCTGTCTGGGTGGCGCTGGCCCATGGTGGCGCGGTCGCGGTCTATGAGCCGGACGGAACACTGCGTGAGCGGGTGCCGGTGCCTCTGCCGATGGTAACCAGCGTGTGCTTTGGCGGCGACGATCTGCAGGATCTGTATGTGGTCACCGGCAGCCGCGGCGGGCCGCGCGAGAATTGCGGCAGCGTGTTCGTGATGCGGGCGCCTGTGGCGGGCCTGGCGCTAGCGCCGGCGAAAGTGCGGCGGCCAGCCTCTTAAACACAAAGCCAAACACCAAACGAGTCCGCAACGGCGACGAGGGTGGTGGTGCGTTCTGGGTGCCCCTCCCCGCCATTGCGAGCTCGAATACGGCGGACGGTCTAGCCGGTAAAACGGGGCCAGCCGTCCTGATTGCTGTTGGTGTTAGTCGTCCTTTTTGCCCTTTCCATGATGGTCATCACTGCCGTGGTGGCGTCCGTGACGACCGCGGCGCATCTCATCGCCCTCAATCACGCCGTCATCGTTGCGGTCCAAGCGATCGAACATCTTGCCGGTGTGGCCAGACATCTCATCTTTGGAGATCACACCATCACCATCGGCATCGTGCCGGTTGAAACGGGCGCGCATCATCTGGCGGCGAAAATCTTCCATTAGAGCAAAGTATTCATCGTCATTCAGCGAACCGTTGCCGTCGGCGTCGAACTTGGCGAAATGGGCGTCGCGGAAGGCATCCGCCTCAGCGCGGGTGACTTTGCCGTCTTTGTCGGCATCGACCATTGCGAGCATGGCGCTCATATGGCCACCCCAACCGCCGTGTTTACCGCCCTCGTGCATTTTGCTGGCGAGTGCGCCACCGGTCAGGCCCAGAAGAACGGCACCGCCGACGGAGGCAATCAGGATCTTGCTACGGGTCTGCATGACTTTAACGTCTCCTCTTAGAAACCGGGATAATCCCCAGGGTGAACCGGCTGGTTGCCCGTTCGATAGAGAAGAATTTGGCAGTCACTTGTCGCAGAATGATCCCTGGAAAACGGCTAAATGGTCTTCAAATGTCACGAAACCGGGCCTCTGATACAGACTGATACATTTTAGGCGCGCATGGTGGCCAAAGCCGTGGCAATCTCCGCTGCATCATGAGTGATGAACCCCATATCCTGGTCGTAGACGACCACCGCGACATCCGCGATGCCCTGGCCAAGTATCTGGTGAAGAATGGCTATCGCGTCAGTCAGGCGGAAAGCGCGGCAGCCGCACGACGGGTGTTGCGTGATGCCGCCGTCGATTTGGTCGTCCTGGATATTATGATGCCGGGAGAAGACGGTTTGTCTCTAACACGCGAACTGAGGGCCCAGGGCCAGCTGCCCATTATCCTGCTGACGGCGGTCGCTGAAGAGACTGACCGGATCATTGGCCTGGAGATGGGCGCCGACGACTATCTGACCAAGCCGTTCAATCCGCGCGAGTTGCTGGCGCGGATCAAGGCGGTGTTGCGAAGGGCGCAAGCGCTGCCTGCTCAATCGCTGACGGTAGAGAAAGGCCGCTTGCGCTTTGGGTCGTGGATTGCTGACCCTGCTGCC
This sequence comes from uncultured Alphaproteobacteria bacterium, assembly GCA_938084065.1. Lineage (GTDB taxonomy): Bacteria > Pseudomonadota > Alphaproteobacteria > Bin95 > Bin95 > JACKII01. Next base: position 2,037 of record CALKDI010000166.1, on the reverse strand, counting down.
ATGGAGGTGACGGCAGAGGATGGAACGCCCTTGGTCCTCAGCACGGCGGAATTCCGGCTGTTACTGGTGTTCCTGACCCATCCGCAGCGGGTGTTGACCCGCGACCAACTGTTGGACCTGACCCAAGGACGGGCGGCGGCGGCGTTTGATCGGTCTATCGACAATCTGGTCAGCCGATTGCGGCGCAAGATTGAGCCTGACCCGAAAAACCCATCCTTGATCAAGACGCACTGGGGCGGTGGCTACGCGATTGCCGTTCCGGTGGAGCCTGCCTGAGATGGGCTGGGCAAAACGTTTGAGGCCATGGCCGCGCGGGCTGGCAGGCCAATTGATTCTGGCCCTGGTTCTGGTCTTGCTGATCGCCCAGGGCACCGTTGTTGGCATCGCCATGCACGAACGCCGCGACCGGTTCGAGCGGGAGGGTGGACGATACGTGGCGCAGCGGCTGGCGACGATGGCGCGATTGCTGGAGGCGACTCCTCGGTCCTTACATCGCCAAATGCTGCGGGTTGCCTCCAGCCGCGGCCTGCGCTTCAACATACGACCGCGGCCATCAGGCTTGCCGCCCTCACCCTTTCTAGAGGCGTGGCTGGCGCCGCATCTGAATGCGCAAGGCATAACAGGCAGTGTCATCTTTGAGCTGAAGCGGCTGGATGACGACGATGGTGATGATGATGCGCGGCCAGGGCGACGGCGCAGAACGGGCGCTGGCGGGCTGATTGCTGTCCCGATCCGCAGCACCGGCGGCGAGCTATGGCTGACGCTGGAGACAAGGCGACGCGAGACGCCGCCCTGGCCGCACTACGCCTTCGCCTCTTTCTTGCTGGCTGGGTTGGGCAGCGCATTGGTGGTGATCCTGCTGGTGCGACGGGCGACGCGACCGTTGCAGGACCTTGCCTCCGCGGCAGAGAAGTTGGGTCGTGGTGAGGCTCTGCCGCCGTTGGAGGAGCGGGGTCCCATCGACATTCGCCGGACCACGCGGGCGTTCAACCACATGCAAGATCGGCTGCATCGCTATGTCAGCGACCGCACCCGCATGCTGGCAGCGATCAGCCACGACCTACGCTCCCCCATCACCGCGTTGCGGCTGCGGGTGGAGATGGTGGATGAGGAGGAGTTGCGCCAGCGGATGGTCGCCTCTCTGGACGAAATGCAACAGATGGTCGAGGCGACCCTGGCGTTCGCCAAGCAAGAGTCCGAGATCGAGCCTACGCAAACGGTTGACCTGGCAAAGCTTTGCCAGGATATCGTGGCAGAGCGGGCGGAGATGGGGCAGCCGGTGACGTGGTTGGGCGGTCCGGAGCATCAGTATCCTGGTCGGCCCTTGGCCCTGAAGCGTGCGCTGGGGAATTTGATCGACAACGCCGTTCGCTATGGCGATTGCGCCCGTGTGCATACAACGCCACAGGGCATCCTGGTTGAGGACGATGGGCCGGGCATTCCGGAAAACTTACATGAACAGATTTTCGAACCATTTTCTCGAATTGAGACATCGCGGAATATGAACACTGGCGGTACTGGACTCGGCCTCTCCATCGCTCGCTCCATCATTCGCGGCCATGGGGGCGATATCAAAATTTCCAACAGGGCAGGGATATTAGGTCTTAGTATATTGATAACGCTCAGGTAATTTGTTTTTTTGGAAAACTGTTAGCGGCATCTCAGATTAGCCATACAATCTCGCCTTAAAATGTATGCGACATTATCGCCCTCATTCAGCAGCGTCACCAATTTAAAGCAAAACTAGGTACCCCTATAACCCACAGAAAAAAATAAACCTCTGACGGTGGCTATGACACCGACTCGCAATGCATATCGAAGTAAGCCAAAATCGCACCAAGAATGTGGATAAAACGACTGGACTCATGCACCAGCATGCTTACATTAGGTCCCAGTTTCACACTACACGACTCTCATTTTTTGCGGTTTCAAAGCGTTCCAGCAGGCAAGTGCGTTTTCGGGGTTGTTTCTGAGCATGTGTCTGAGATGGTCAAAGCCGATGCGGAACCATGATTTGGCATAGTAGCCATGGGATTT
>CALKDI010000165.1 GCA_938084065.1 uncultured Alphaproteobacteria bacterium | reverse complement strand
ACTAGGCATGCCTTCCCTTTCTTGTTTGGTTGAGCGTCGCCGAAATGCGGCGGGCCTTCGACACACAGCGTCTCAGCAAACGCGGCGAGACGCAAGCCGGATCAATAGCAAAAGCAGAATTCAGCCTGCCATTTTTCCTCGCGCAACGTGTTTTGGTGTGTCAGCATGGCCGGATAGTCACGACCAAAAGGCGAATTCCTCATGCGCTTCGCACTTATTTCATCGCTGTTGTTAGCCGTCGGAATGCTGGGTCAGGCGGTTGCCGCCGCCGATTGCCCAGACCTGCAGCCAGCAGCCCTGACCCCAACCGACCCGGCCCAATGTGCTGCGCTGCGGCCAGTGGTTGGCAACCCCGGGGCGCTGCCGCTGAATGAGTATGAGGCGCAGCTACAGACGTTTTTCAACAATTTTTGCCATCGCGATGAGGCCAGCGGTTGGGTGCGGGATAAGCGAGTGCGCGACACCGGCCCCTACACCAATCAGTTCATCAACGGCAAATGGGAAGGCAAGTATTATGGCACGCACCAGCCGGTGGTGATCTGGTACTCGCCAGACTTCTACGCCTGGCTGAAAGCGAACCGCCCGCTGGAGGGCTCTGGTGCAACGCCAGCGAACACGCCGGTCCCCGATGGCGCCATGATCGTCAAGGAGATGTTGACCGCCCCCGCGGCCCGTTGCGCCAAGGTAGACCCGCTGAAGCTGCTGCCATCGTCCGGCGCCGCATTTATGGTGCGCGACTCGGCGGCTAGCCATGATGGCTGGTACTGGGGCTGGTTCGGCTGGGGCGGCGGCAATATCGATTGGCCGCCACGCGCCTCCAACGGCCTGCCGTATCAGGGCTTTGGCCAATACTGCATGAACTGCCATGCGTCCGCCGAGAGTCATTTGACGTTCTCCGCTCTGAACAACATCCAAGGTGAGGCCGGCGAACCGCTGGCATTCCTCAGCCAAGACTTTGCGCTGGACCCGACCCCGCCAACCACGCATCACCGCGAAATTACCCTGCCCAAGGGCCCGGTTCAGCGCCTGGGCGAGCCATTGCTGGCCTATAACGGCGCGTTCTCAGCGACGTTCGGCAAGACCGTCGCTAATCCACCAACTTGGGAGTCAGTCAGCAAGTTCCCGTCGGCCTCCTACGACATTGTCTGGGTGAAGAAGGGCAAAAGCGATGTGGCCGGGCTGGAAAGCCAGTATGTGACGTCCGACCAATGCGTTGGCTGCCACAATGCCGGCGGAACGGGCCTACAATTTGACATGACCAAGCCGCTGCCAGTCAGCCAAGCACACGGCTATCAGTTGGAGAACCTGTCGCCCTACGGCACCTGGCGGTCGTCGCCCATGGGGTTAGCGGGACGCGACCCGATCTTTTTTGCACAATTGGCCAGCGAGGTGCAGACCTTCCACCCGGCCACAGAAAAGCACCCGGAAACCCCGGCTTTCGTCGAGAATACTTGCCTAGGCTGCCACGGCATCCTGGGTCAGAGACAATTTGAACTCGACAACGTGCTGGCCAGTGGCGATCCCTCCAACCAGGCCGCTTGCGGTGACTTTACCCGCGAGATGGTTGCCGCTGTGCCCTATCCGGTCGGCAATCCGGGCGCAAGGCATGCGGATTATGGTGCGCTGGCGCGAGACGGTATTTCGTGCGCCGCCTGCCACCATGCGGTGCTCGACCCGAAGATCGTGGCCAAGGTGCAGGATGATCCGCAGAACACCTGCGTCAAGGCCCGGCAAGACTTGCTGAATCCGACCCTGACTGGCTTCGCTAAGACCTTCACCGGCAGCTTTTTCGTTGGCCCGCCGGATGAGCTGTACGGCCCGTTCCAACAGCCAAAGCCGATACCGATGCAGCACGCACTCGGCATCACACCACAATATGACAGCGGCTTTGCCTCGTCGGAGCTATGTGGCTCGTGCCACACGGTGCACTTGCCGGTCATGCGCGATGGCGAGATTTTGGGGCATGTCTTTGAGCAGACCACCTATCCCGAATGGCTGTTCAGCGCCTTCCGCACCGATGCGGAACCAACCACCGGGCTAACGTATAAGGCCGGCACACAGCCGAAAAGTTGCGGCGATTGTCACATGAAAACGCACGGGCCGGACGGCAAACCATTCGTCTCGAAAATCGCTGGCATTCAGGAGCATACCAACTTCCCGGCAGCAGAGAATGCGCTGGGGCCTGACGCTATCGACCTTCAAGCGCGCGAAGGTTTTGCCCGGCACACGTTGGCCGGCCTGAATGTGTTTCTGATCAATATGGCACAGCAATTCCCGGACATATTCGGCATCGCCACCGCCGATCCGATGCTGACCAGCAAAGGCCTGCCCTCGCTGTTGCGCACCGAACAAGCGATGCTCGATCAGGCGGATCGGGAGGTTGCCGGCATTGCTGTGGTCAAGAGCGCAGTCGGCGATGGCAAGTTGACCGCCACCGTCGCGGTCAACAACCTGGTTGGTCACAAATTCCCGTCCGGCGTCGGCTTTCGCCGCGCCTTCATCGAGTTCCAGGTGCTGGACCGTCTGGGCCAGACACTCTGGGCCAGCGGGCGAACCAATGGTGCTGGCGTGATTGTCGACGACAAGGGACAGCCGATTGCCGGTGAGCTGTGGTGGGCCGATGATTGCAGCACCCGCCTCTCGCCCGGCGATCCGCAATTCCAACCGCACTACCAGACCGTCTCGGCTCAAAATGAGGCACAGATCTATCAGGAATTGGCCGTCTCCCCTGCCCCGGTCCCGGACCCGCAATGTGGGAAGAAGCCAGTATCCGGCGGAGATCTGACCACCAGCTTCCTCTCCATCTGTGGCAGTGTGAAGGACAACCGTCTGTTACCCGACGGCTTCTTGCCACTGGAAGACCGGATCAAACTCGCCGAATCCATTGGCGCAAATGCACAACTGGCGGAGGAGTCCGGCGCGCATCACGTGGACAACGACCCGCACTATAAGCCCGGCAAGGACAAGAAAGGCGGCGACGCACTCGACTATGTTATCCCGCTGGCCGATATCCCAGGTGAGCCGGCGACGGTGCAGGCGACATTGCATTATCAGGCAACGCCGCCATTCTATCTGCAGGACAGGTTCTGCACCGCCAAGGGGCCGGACCGAGACCGGCTATACTTCCTGGCCGGCCACCTGAACTTGGAGGGCACGGAAGCTCAAAACTGGCGCTTTCAGGTGGTCACAAGTGGCGCGCGGCCGATCGGTGAGTAACAGGACCGTAACATAGTGGCTATAAACTGCGGCACTCCACTCTAACGAGGGCCCTATCATGCCACGCGTTGCGATCAACGGCCTCGGTCGTATGGGAAAATTGTTGCTTCGCCGTATGGTGGACGAGGGGCTGGCCGAGCAAATCGTGCTCATCAACGATAAGGCCGGTGATGCGGAAACCCATGCTCATCTGCTGGAGTTTGATAGCGTGCACGGTCGCTGGGCCGGCGCTATCGAACAATGCGACCATGAGTTGATCCTCAATGGCCACGCCATCCGCGTGACGACGGAAAGCACCATCGAAGCGCTGCCTCTGGCAGAGTTGAGCGTTGATCTGGTGATCGACTGCACCGGCACTTTCAAAACCACCGCCCTGGTGCAGCCTTACTACGATGCCGGCGTGCGCAAAGTGGTGGTCTCGGCTCCGGTCAAAGAGGAGCCCGCGCTGAACCTAGTCTATGGCGTGAACCACGACCTCTACGACCCAGCGCAGCATCACCTGGTAACAGCAGCCAGTTGCACGACCAATTGCCTAGCACCTGTGGTGAAAGTGCTGCACGAGGCCATTGGCATCAAACATGGCTCGATCACGACCGTACACGACGTGACCAACACGCAAACCCTCGTCGACAAACCGCACAAAGACCTGCGCCGCGCCCGGTCTGCCCTGGGCGGGCTGATTCCGACGACGACGGGCTCAGCCACCGCGATCACGTTGATCTATCCGGAGTTGAAAGGACGGCTAAACGGCCATGCCATCCGCGTGCCACTGCTGAACGCCTCCCTGACCGACTGTGTGTTCGAGATGGAGCGCGAGACGTCGGTAGAGGAGGTCAACAGCCTGTTTTCGAGCGCCGCTGACGGCGCCCTGGCTGGCATATTGGGTTATGAGATCAGGCCCTTGGTCAGCCAGGACTATGTCAACGATCCACGCTCCGCTATCATCGACACGCTCAGCACCATGGTGGTGAACGGCACGCAGGTGAAGATCTATGCGTGGTATGATAATGAGTGGGGCTATGTCTGCCGCCTCTGCGATATCGCGCGCATGGTGGCGGCAGGGGTCTGACGCAACCATAAGCAATAGCCAGAGACCATGACCGAAGCCACCTCCCCCCAAGACCGCAAGAGCGCGCTGGCAGCCTATGTGGCCGTTACGGCGGCGTATTGGGCGTTCATGCTGACAGACGGTGCGTTGCGCATGTTGGTGCTGCTGCACTTTCATACGCTGGGCTTTTCACCGGTGCATCTGGCCTATCTGTTCCTGCTGTATGAGTTCATGGGCGTGGTCACCAATCTGTCTGCCGGATGGATCGCCGCGCGGTTTGGGTTGACGACGACGCTGTATGCGGGGCTAGGCTTCCAGATCGCGGCGCTGGTGGCGCTGTCACAACTGGACCCAGGCTGGTCACTGACAACATCGGTGGTGTTCGTCATGGCGGTACAAGGCGTCTCCGGCATTGCCAAGGATTTGGCGAAGATGAGCGCCAAGAGTGCGGTCAAAGTGTTGGCGCCAACCGATGACTCCAGCGCCTTGTTCCGCTGGGTGGCAGTGCTGACCGGCTCCAAAAACGCGGTGAAAGGGTTGGGATTCCTGTTGGGCGCGGCTTTGCTAGCGATTTGGGGCTTTCAGGCCTCGGTTATTGGCATGGCAGCGGTGCTGGCAGTGATCTTTGCCGCCGTTACCGTGTTCATGCCGGCGGGCCTGCCGCGGGGCAAGAAGAAGGTTAAGTTTACGGAGGTGTTCTCGAAGAACGCCAACATCAACCGCCTGTCTGCCGCCCGCCTATTCTTGTTCGGCGCGCGGGACGTGTGGTTTGTGGTCGGTATTCCGATCTATTTCTATGGCGTGTTGTCCGATGGCTCGGCAGCAGGTGACCGGGCCGCGTTCTTTGCCATCGGGTCGTTCATGGCGGCGTGGATCATCGGCTATGGCGTGATCCAGGGCTTTGCACCGAAAATCCTGCGGGCGCGGGAGAAATCGGTGGCGGACGCGGTCGCGTTGGCGCGGCTGTGGGTCGGTGTTTTGCTGGTGATCCCGGCGGTTCTGGCAGCGCTGGTCTGGCTGAGCGGCGGAGCGCCAGCGGCGTGGCTGACCGGCGTGCTGGTCGCTGGGTTGCTGGTGTTCGGCGGCGTGTTCGCGCTGAACTCCTCCCTACACTCCTACCTGATCCTGGCGTTTACCCAGGCGGAGCGGGTGACGATGGATGTCGGCTTCTACTACATGAGCAATGCCGCGGGCCGGCTGCTCGGCACGTTGCTGTCTGGCCTCAGCTATCAGATGGGCGGGCTTTCGGCGTGCCTGGCCTGTGCAGCCCTGATGGCGACGGCGAGTTGGTGGTGTGCCAGGCGGTTGGAGCGGGGCGTTGCGCCTTAAGCCTTAAACCAGTGGCACAGAGTTTCCACCTTCCATCATCCCTTCATCAACACAGTTCCGCTACCCAGACGTCTCACCGGCCTTCTGCCTGAGGTGGCGCTCGTAGAGCGCCCTCGAAGGGGCGATGCCAGAGCGCAGCATGCCAGAGCGTGGCGTGCCGCCTTCGAGGCTCCGCTTCGCGCAGCACCTCAGGCTGAAGGTAAGCGATGCGCACGCCTTTCAATTACCCACAAGTATTTTTCGTCCCGTTTGTGCTGCCCGGAATCCCTCGTCGAGGTCTGCCAACCGGGTGAATCCGCGCCAGATGACGGTTGTACCCGGGGGCGGGTCGCTGTTGCGGTCCAGATATCCGCCGAGGCGGGCCAGGGCTGTCATGTAGAATGCGAGGTCTCTGGGGGCATTCTTGCGTTTCGGCGGCGTTGCGCGTTCCAGAAGGATGCGTTCGGGATGCGTGAAGACGGCCTCGGGTGAGCCTGCTGGCGCCTGGCGTCCGAGGATGGTCAACCAGGATATTCTCCAGGCGACCACGCAACAGAGTGCGATGTAGTTGGCGAGCCGATCTGCTGT
>CALKDI010000164.1 GCA_938084065.1 uncultured Alphaproteobacteria bacterium | reverse complement strand
GTTTGAATTCGATGAGTTCGGCGATCCGACGACCAATAAGGCATCGGCCTTGGCTGCGCTGGCCTTTACGGCCTCTTGCCGATTGGTGGTGGCGTAGCAGATATCCTCCTTCTTAGGGCCGTGGATATCTGGGAACCGGCGTTGCAGCACGGCAATGATTGCGGCCGTGTCATCCACCGACAAAGTTGTCTGCGTGACATAAGCCAAACCCCCGGCCATAGGCGGGGACACTTGCTCCGCATCTGCCACGGTTTCCACCAGTGTTACGGCCCCAACAGGTACCTGTCCAGTTGTGCCTTCAACCTCCGGATGGCCCGCGTGGCCGATCAACAGCAGGTGTCGGCCTTCGCGGGTGAAATGCCGCTCTGCCTCGCGATGCACTTTGCTGACCAGCGGACAGGTGGCATCGACATAGACCAGCTTGCGCCGCTCTGCCTCCGCCGGCACGGATTTCGGCACGCCGTGTGCGGAGAAGATCACCGGCGCATCGTCTGGCACCTCATCCAACTCATCGACGAAAACGGCACCCTTGGCCCGCAATGATTCGACCACATAGCGGTTGTGCACGATTTCGTGGCGCACATAGACCGGCGCGCCCCATTTTTCCAAAGCGCGCTCTACGATCAAAATGGCCCGGTCAACCCCAGCGCAGAAGCCACGGGGTGCCGCCAGAAGCACAGTCAGATGGGGTTTGGTCATCGCAGGACCTTTTCTTTGACGTGAGTTTACCGCAAAGCTTGCCGCGGTCAGCGCTGCGCCTATGCTGCAGCGACATCTAGCATGCCGACCCTGTGAGAGGCCAATGCCGAAAACCCGCACACTGCCCCGTACATCCCCCCGCATCCTTCGTCGCGTCGGCCTAGGTGCGATGGCTGCGCTATTGCTGAGTGGTTGCAGCCTCGTCAACGGCCCCGGACCGACATCGACCAGCTGCCCGCCGACCGGAATGCTGCGCGAGGGTGCGAGCATGACACGCTATAGCCCCAATGCTCAGCGCGACCTGACCAATGTGGAACTGTCGGCGGAAATTGTCGATGTCAGCTCATCTTGTCTGTTGGAGAATGACCCCCGGCAACTGGCGATGACCATGGGCCTGCGCGTTATCGCCGAGCGTGGACCGGCAGCGCCCTCTGGCCAACAGCAATTGGCTTACATTGTTGCCGTGACCCGCGCCGATCAGACTTTCCTGAACCGGCAGGTCTACCGACTGGCGGCAACCTTTACCGGCACATCACGCCGGGCGGGTTTTGAGGAAGTGTTAAAGCTCAACTTCCCATTGGCAGAAGGGCAAACTGCCGAGGATTTCCGGGTTTATGTCAGCCTAGCGCTGCGGCCAGACGAATTGGATTCAAATCTGAGCCAGCGGTAGCCTCTAGGTCTGAAAAGCTGGTAGCCGCGACCGGACTCGAACCGGTACTCGCATACGCGAAACAGATTTTAAGTCTGCTGTGTCTACCATTTCACCACGCGGCCAACCAGACGAGGCCCACTATACCAGCGCTTCGCCGGCTGGCGAGTGGGCGATTGTGCCGCCGGCAGAGACGACTAATACCAACGGCGGGAATTATCGACCTGTCGTCAAGTTTCCTTCAGCCTGAGATGGCGCCGCAGGCGCCCTCGAAGGCCGCCGGCGCTTCGAGGCCCACTACGTTCGCACCTCAGCGTGAAGAAATTGGTTGGAAAGTCAGGAACCCCTGCCGTTGGTATGACGCTCTCAGCCCACTTTTTCTTCACCCTGAGCCTGTCGAAGGGCGTTTTTATCGTGGCACGCCGTTCGCCGGGGAAACAGCCTCCCAGGCTGTTTCCGTTTCCGCCTCACCCTTCGACAGGCTCAGGGTGAAGATTTTGCACGTGCCCGCGCCGCGATTAGCCCAAATGCTGCGCCAGAAACGCTAACACGGCCTCATTGAAGGCTTCTGCCGTTTCGAAATAGGGTGAATGGCCAGCGGTGGGCAATTGCTGGAAGGCGGCGTCGGGGATGTTGCCAGCGATGTCGCGAATGGCGGCTGGCGGGAAAATGCTGTCATTGTCTGACGTGACCAGCAGCACCGGCAGGCTGAGCCCTGCCAGCTCCTCCACCGCCGTCGCAGCTGGCGAGGTGGAGTGCAGGTCGTCGCGCAACTGCACGTTCAGGCTGCCGATCTGGGCATAGAGATAGGCAAGCGAGGGCTCCCGCTTCGGAAAGTCCGGCGCGACCGCACTGGCGGCGATGCCATGGTCGGCAAACGCTTTGCGCGCCTCGTTCACCGCTGCATCCGCCGCAGCGGTCGAAACCCCCGCCGTTGTGTTGGACAGGACCAGGGCCGAGACCCGCTCCGGGCGCTCTATGGTCAGGCGCAGGCCGGTCCAGCCGCCCATGGACTGGCAGACGATGGCAGCCTTGGCCACGCCGGCGGCGTCCAGCACTGCCGCCAGATCGTTCGCGAACTCGCCGCGGTCGAAATGCTCTGGCGGGCAGTAGGAACGGCCAAAGCAACGGTGATCGAACACGACAACGTGGTAGCCGGCTTCGACGAAAGCCGGAACCTGCTGGAACCAGCTTGCCGCGTTGCCGCCGCGGCCATGGGCTAGCACGACGGCCGGGTGGGCAGCGTCGCCATGGGTTTCGTAGTAAATCTTGCAGTGGGCTGTTTCAGCAAAAGGCATGGTTCAGGGCTTTCGTTCGCGCGTCAGGTCGGGCATTCTTTCACGCAAACCCCAACGGAGGAAAGCCCTATGCCCGGTGCCACAGTTGATGCCCAAGGCCACCCGATCCCCGAAGAATACCAGGTTGGCGCAGAACAGCTGGCGCAACTCGCCGGAAAGCTGGTCGATCACCTGAAAATTCGCACCATGCCCATCGGCATGAAACGCTTCAAAAGCCAGGAAGAGTTTGAGTCCGTCCAGGGCCTGCGCCGCCCCAAGGCCGGGCGATTCCACACCACCTGCCAGTTGGTAACTCAGGCCCGGATCGCTGGCTTTACATTGGGAATCGGTACCGAGAACGTGCGCCCTGGCGGCAATTGCGGCGGTGTCATGGGCCTGGATATACCCGATGAAGGCTGCCTCAACGGCGAGCATATGGACGGCGTCTGGTTTGAGAACCGCGAGGCAGCCAAGAGCCATCAGGATACCATGCCGCGCGCGCCCTACGACGATGGCGCCTGGGTCGGCACTGTGGTCTCGCCATTGCGCTCCGGCAGGCTCGATCCGCCGGATATTGTGCTGTTCTATGCGACGCCGGGCCAGATGATCCTTTTTGTGAATGGCCTGCAGTGGAAGCGCTACCGCCGCTACGACATGACCATCACCGGCGAGAGCGCGTGCGCCGATAGCTGGGGCCGGGCGCTGCTGACCAACGACACGTCCATCAGCGTGCCCTGCTTCGCTGAGCGCCGCTATGGCGGTGTCGCCGATGATGAGATGCTAGTCGCCATGCCACCGCACGAGTTCGCCCGCGGTGTTGAGGGGCTAGCGGGCCTGGCCAAGGTTGGCCTGCGCTATCCGATCATGCCGTGGGGTCCGCAAGCTGATCCGGCGGAAGGCATGGCAAAAAGCTATGGCTGACGCCCGAACTCAGGCCGCAGCCATCCGCCTGAACTAAGCCTCTCAGACTCAACCGCCTCGGCCTGATTGCCCCTGCGCTGAGCGGTTGCTAGGATATGCAAAATCCGCGCAATCCTGAGGGAAGCAAACATTATGGCCGAGTTCGACACAGTCATCCGCGGCGGCCTCGTCGCCACCGCCAGCGATATCATGCTGGCCGATGTTGGCATTCAGGGCGGGGTCGTCACGGCGGTTGCCAAGAACCTGCCCGCCGGCCGGAACGAGATCGACGCCCAGGGCAAGTATGTCATGCCTGGCGGCGTCGACAGCCATTGCCATATTGAGCAGCCGAGCTCGATCTCCGGCAAGATGAATGCCGATACCTTCCTGACCGGCACGCGCTCTGCGGCCTGCGGCGGCACCACGTCCGTCATCTGCTTCTCGCCGCAGCGGGTGGGCTGGAAGCTGGCGGACAGCACCGCGGACTATCACGAGCGGGCCAAGAAAGCGGCCATCGACTACACCTTCCACCTGATCGTCAACGACCCGAACGACGACGTGATGGAGACGCTGCCCAGCCTGATCGCCGACGGCCATCGCTCCATCAAGATTTTTATGACCTATGACAGCAACCGCGTCACCGACGACGGCGTGCTGAAGCTGATGGCCCTGGCGCGCGAGAATGAGGCTTTCATGGTGCTGCACGCCGAACATCACGATATGATCAAGTGGCAGACGGAACGACTGCTGGCCGCCGGTCTCACGGATGCGAAATATCATGCGTGGTCCAAACCGGGCGTGGTTGAGCGCGAGGCGGTGCATCGGGTGATTTCCATGTCGGAATTGCTGGATTTCCCCTGCCAGATCTTCCACGTCACCTGCGCCGAAGCGGCTGAGGAAATCCACCGCGCCCAGCAGCGTGGCGTCAAGATTTTCGGCGAGACCTGCGCGCAATACCTGACCCTGACCGCCGACGATATGGACCGCGCCAATGGTGAGGGCGCCAAGTATGTCTGCTCTCCATCGCCGCGAACCCCGGCTGATATTGAGGCGTTGTGGGGCTATCTGAAGACCGGCGTGCTCGGCATGGTCTCCAGCGACCACGCGCCGACCAACTTCGCCGTCGCCAGTGAGCATTCCAGCGATCTGAAGCTGCCGGACGGGCCGGGCACGCCCTTCCCGAAAATCCCGAACGGTCTGCCCGGCCTGGAGACGCGCCTGCCACTGCTGTTCAACGAAGGCGTCACCGGCGGACGGATTGATATCTCGCAATTCGTGGCGCTCAGCAGCACCAACCCGGCCAAGCTGTTTGGTCTGTATCCAAAGAAGGGCACCATCGCGCCGGGTTCCGACGCCGATATTGCCATCTGGGACCCGACCAAGCAGGTCACGATCCGCCAGGCCGACCTGCACCACGCCATCGACTACACGCCGTATGAAGGTTGGCAGGTGACCGGCTGGCCGGTGACGACGCTCAGCCGTGGCAAGGTGGTGGCGGACGGCGGCGACTTTGTCGGCGAGGCTGGCCACGGCCAATTTCTGGCGCGCGCGCCCTATGACTACATCAAACCGCGCGGCGTCTTCCCCTCGCCGTTCGACCCGTTTGCCGGCCAAAGCTAGGCTTGGCAGGGCATGCTGGCTCGAAACTGGGAATTGGGCGTTTGCGAGCGGGATGACGACCGCCGACGGCGGGACGTCGCTATGGCCCTCGGCCAACACAATAGTAGTGAGGGCCACCCAGATGACTGGCGGCCACTGTCCGTCTTTGCCCATGCTGAGCCCCGCTGGCTTTGGCGCCGCGGTCGCCTGATTGCCGGCCTGAACGGCGGGTCGGCCTGGGGCTGGCTCTATATCAGCCACCTGTGGGTGGAAGCCCAATCCCGCCACCTGGGCCTAGGCGCTGCTCTAATTGCCGAGGCTGAGGTTAGGGCCCGGGCGCGCGGTATGGCGGGCGCGCACTTAACCACCGCCAGCTTTCAGGCCCGCGGCTTTTATGAAAAGCAGGGGTTTAGCGTGTTTGGCCAGATTGACGGCATGCCGCCAGGTGGTGTGCTCTACTACATGCACAAACGGTTTTAGGGGTCGAGCGCAACAGCACTTAAACCGCCGAAACCAAATGAATCCCCACCCCAGCCACAGCGCAAGCAGCGATGACCCGCAACACCGGCTGCTTCGCCGCGAAGATCGCAACCGTCGCGGCTAGCGTCAGCCCCAAAGCGGCCAAATTGACCGACCCCAGCACAGGATACGCCATCGTCACCGGCCCAGCCTGCAACACCTCGACCTGCTGAAACACCACATGGATCGCGAACCAGATCGCCAGGTTAAGGATCACGCCGACGACAGCAGCGGTGATCGCCGTCAACGCGCCGGCCACCGCCGCATTGCCGCGCAAAGTCTCAACGAATGGCGCACCCAGGAAGATCCAGAGGAAGCACGGCACGAACGTCACCCACGTGGTGAGGATCGCCGCCAGCACCGCCGCCAGATACGGGTTCAGGCCGCTGTCACCACGGAATGCGCCCATAAAACCAACGAACTCCGTCACCATGATCAGCGGCCCGGGCGTGGTCTCCGCCATACCGAGGCCGTCCAGCATCTCGCCCGGATTGAGCCAGCCATAGTTCTGCACCGCCTCCTGCGCCACATAGGCGAGGACGGCATAGGCACCGCCGAAGGTCACCACCGCCATCTTGGCAAAGAACACGGCTATCTGGCTAAACACGTTGTCCGCACCCAACGCCACCAACAACACGGCAATCGGTGCCAGCCACAGGGTGAGCAGGATCGCGCTCATGCGCAGGCTCCAGCCCAGCGATGGCCGGGCATGCGCTGGGGCGCCTTCGCCTAATGCGGATTCGGTGTCCGCTAGTCCCGCACCAGCATTGCCATGGCCTCCTCCTGCAGCGAACAGAGGCGAGCCAAGCTTGCCGGCGATAAAGCCGGTTAGCCCCGCCGCCAACACGATCAGCGGAAACGGGATGGCAAATGCGAATATGCCGACGAACGCCAGCGCCGCGATCGCGATCAAAACGCCATTGCCCAACGCCCGGCCGCCGATGCGGATCACCGCCTGGATCACCACCGCCAATACCGCAGCCTTCAGGCCAAAGAACAGCGCGTTGACCACGCCGACATTGCCATAGCCGGCATAGATAAGGCTCAGCGCCAAGATGGCTACAAAGCCTGGCAGCACAAAAAATATTCCGGCGACCAGTCCGCCTTTCACCCGGTGTAAGAGCCAGCCGATATAGACGGTCAGCTGTTGCGCCTCCGGCCCCGGCAGCAGCATGCAGAAGTTCAGCGCGTGCAAAAACCGGCCCTCGCCGATCCAGCGCTTCTCATCCACCAGTATGCGGTGCATCACGGCGATCTGGCCGGCGGGTCCGCCAAAGCTCAGTGCTGCAATTCGCAACCAGACGCGGACCGCATCCGCAAAGGGTATGCCGTGGTCAGGGGTTTTTTCTGACATGGGGCTCAAGCCTTCTTTTTCTTGGCGCTTGGGGATGTGTGCTGCGGCCAGTCATGGGTCTCGCCGGTGGCGTCGCGTGACCAGCGATAGAAGGCATCATAGAGCATCATGCCGGCCTCCAACTGCGCCAGATCATCATCGAACATGCGCGATAGGCCCAATGAGGCTGCCAGCAAACCC
>CALKDI010000163.1 GCA_938084065.1 uncultured Alphaproteobacteria bacterium | reverse complement strand
TGGGCATTTCCAAAGGTCGGGTGTTGGTATGTTAGCCGCAGATATGTCGCCAATGGGCGTTGGGCACAAGGGGCGAGTGTCGATTGGGCGCTTCGCCAACAAGAGCAAGCGCTTCCCGGCCGCCGCGGAGTGGTGAGCCGGGATCGCTGTATCTCGCGAACACTCAAGTGGCGGTGTTTGCACGCCGATAGCGGCCCCGGATGGCGGTTCCGCCACCTCCGGGGAGCATAAAAACTTGCTCCGCAAGCTCCGGGTAGCAGATGTGAGTGAGGGTTACTCTGCTGCTTGGGGTTTCTGGCCGCGGGGGTTGGTCCACTCCTTGCCGGATTGGGCTTCGTAGCTCTTGATGGCGTTCTCGACGCTAGCGGCGGCTGCGTTCACGAACTTCTCTCGGTTCTGGGTCGAGTAGTCGTAGGAGAACTGGCGCAGGCTGTTGCTGCCGCGGAAGTGCGGCGCCACATAGCGGGCGATCAGCTCGTAGGAGCGTTTGGTCTGCTCCCAATCGGCCCAGTTGTGCGCCAACTGCATCAGCGCGCCAAAGCCGCCGGTGCCCTTCATCAGGTGATCGATGAACTCACAGGCGTCGTCGGGCGTGCCGATCATCGCTGACTTGCTTTCGATCAGGTATTCCATCGGATCGTCGACACCCGGCGGGATGATCGGGAAGGTGGCCACGTCGGAGAAGTATTTCGTCCACTGCTTCAGGCCGAACGCTACATTGTCCCGTGCTTTCTGACGGGTCTCGGCCACATGCATCAGCGTGACCATGCGCCAGTTATCTCTGGAGACGGTTTGGCCATTCTGCGCCGCAGTTTCCTCGCAAGTGGCCCAGTTCTTCGAATGGGCTTCCAACGCGGCGTCCGAGGTGCCACCGATGGAGAGCATGCCGGTGCCATGCCGGCCAGCGGCCAGCGCGCCGGTTGGGGAGCGGCTGGAGGCGACGGCGACTTCCGGCCCGCCTTCGGTGTACGCCGGCAATTGCAGGCGTGCGTCCTGCATCTTGAACCAATCGGTCTCGGCATTGACCATCTCACCGCGCAGCAGCGGCATGATCACGTCGATGGCCTCGTGCATCATACGGCGTGACTGCTCCGGATCGACGCCCATGCGGTAGGCGTCACCCGCCAGCGCACCGGGGCCGAAGCCAAACATAAAGCGGCCACGGGTCATGTGGTCCAGCTGGGTCACGCGGTTCGCGATCATGAACGGGTTGTGGTAGGGCAGCGAAATCACGCCGGAGCCCAGCTTGATGTGCTTGGTCACCTGGGCGGCAGCGGCGCAAAAGATTTCCGGGCTGGAGATGATCTCGAACCCTCCGGAATGGTGCTCGCCAATCCAGGCCTCGTCATAGTCGAGGGTGTCGAGGTGCTGGACCAGCGCCATGTCGCGGTCGATGGCCAGGGTTGGGTTCTCGTTGTTCGGATGGAACGGCGCGAGGAAGATACCGAAGCGCATATGATTGACCGACATGAGTGCCTAGTCCTTCTGAGTGGATGAACTGTTTGGTTGCCTCCAGACTAAAGGAGAGTGGGGTCTATGATAAGGGGCTTGGCAAACCGCGACCTTGGGTCCGGATGTGGGCCTTCATTCATAAGATACCCGAACTAGTAGATTGATTCCATCGTTTGGAACCCTCGATTTCCGGCTGCAATAATTTTCTCCGGATTGTCAGTCTCGGTGACATTCTCGTGCCCAATGAGGCGGCGTAAAAGTCGGGCAGTTTGATGCATCGTTGACACTGTCACCACCGCCTCCGAGGATGCTGCTGCTGTTCAGTGGCCGACAGAACTCTGTGCGCGCTCGACCTGACAGGCGAAGGACAACAGTTGATGGATGATGAAATCGAAGATCTTGTCCGCCGGTTGGTCCGCTTGGAAGATGAACTAGAAGAAAAATTAGGCGCTCAGCGCCAACGGTTTCGCTACCGCCTCGAAGAACGCCGTGCGGTGTTCGAGGAGGGTGTGGTCGCTCAGCACAAGGCCATAAAAACTGGCGTGCTTTCGTTCCTGCGACGCTCGCCCCTCGCCACGCTGCTCATTGCGCCAGCGGTCTATGGGCTTTTTATTCCGCTGGCACTGCTTGATCTGGCCCTATTTATCTTTCAGGTTATCTGCTTCACCGCTTGGGGCATGCAGCGGGTGAAGCGATCTGATTATGTCGTTGAGGACCGGCACCGTCTGGCCTACCTCAACGGCATCGAGAAGCTGAATTGTGCTTATTGCGGCTACGCGAACGGCGTCATTGCCTATGCTCGCGAGGTCGCCAGCCGAACGGAGCAATACTGGTGTCCGATCAAACATGCGCTTCGCATCCGCAACCCTCACGGTCGCTACCGAAACTTCATCGATTATGGCGATGCAGATGGCTTTCGCCAAAACCTTAATGCCCTTCGTGATAAGGTTAAACAGGATGACAAAGGCAAATAAATCGGCAGAGTTTGAACGAGCCTCAATGGTTTGAGGCTCGGTTTTGGCTAAACGGGGTTTGCGGCTAAGTGAAAAGAGCCACTGTGCTGTACCTCACCCTTGAATCCACCAGCTAACGAGAGTTGATCGATGAACACAGAATGGCCCTCCATCCTCGCCCGCACCGGGCTAGAAGCCACGCACGCCCAATTCCCCGATGACGTGCGCGAGGCGTTCTCCTCGGCGCAAGGCTTGGTCGAGCGTATGGCCGCCAAGCCGATATTTACCGACGAGCCGAGCCATGTCTTTCAGGCGGGCCGCCTGTCCGATTTGGCGGGGAAATGAGCATGAGTGACGACCTTTTCTATATGAGCGCGGCTGAGGCGGGCCGGAAAATTGCGGCGAGGGAGCTATCCTCCGTCGAACTGACGGACGCGTTGCTGGCGCGGACGGCGAAGATCGATGGCAAGCTCAACGCCTATATCCGGGTGCTGGGCGATCAGGCGCGCGCCTCAGCCAAAGCGGCGGATGCCGCGGTGGCCTCTGGCGATATCAAGGGGCCGCTGCACGGCGTGCCAGTGGCGCTGAAGGATATTATCGACCTGGAGGGCGTGCACACAACGGCGCACTCCAAGCTGCTGATCGACAACATTGCCACGTCTGATTCATTCGTCACCGCCCGGATGAAGGCGGCAGGCTGTGTCATCACCGGCAAGCTCTCGACGCACGAGTTCGCCATTGGCGGGCCGGCCTTCGACCTGCCCTTTCCGCCAGCGCGCAACCCGTGGAACCCAGAGCACCATCCGGGTGGCTCATCCTCTGGCGCGGGCACGAGCGTGGCGGCTGGCATGGTGCCGATGGCCTTGGGCTCGGATACCGGCGGTAGCGTGCGCAACCCGGCGTCCTGCTGTGGCATCGTAGGCATCAAGCCAACCTATGGCCGGGTGAGCCGCATGGGCGTGGTGCCGTTGTCGTTCAGCCTCGACAATGTCGGGCCACTGACCCGGACGGTCGAGGACAACGCGCTGGTATTACAGACCATTGCCGGGCACGATCCGAACGATCCGGCGAGCGACCCACGGCCCGTGCAGGACTATATCGCCACTCTACGAAATGGTGTGAAGGGCTTGAAGATCGGCCTGATCCGGCACTTCTACACCGAAGACATGCAAGCCGACGCAGAGATGGCGGCCAGCATTGAGGCCGTCGCCTCGCTGCTGACAAGCCTGGGTGCAGAGGTGCGGGTCATCCGCTTGCCGCCGCTCTCACAATACGCCGCCTGCAACCGTGTGATCCTCCTGAGTGAGGCTTATGCAATCCACCAAAACTGGCTAAAAACCCGCCCTGAAGATTATTCGGCAACGACGCGGCGGCGGCTGTTGCCCGGCGCGTTCCTGACGGCAGCAGACTATGTTGATGCCACCCGTATGCGCGAAAAGCTGGTCGCTGCGTTCTATGAGGCGATGGAGGGATTGGATGCGGCTGTTACGGTCTCCAGCATGGAAACGCCAGCGAACCTGTCGGATATGCAAGAGGTCGAGCGTACTTATGCCCGGCAGGCCCGTGCGCCCTTCAACTTGATCGGCAACCCGGCCATCGCGATCCCGACCGGGCTGCACAGCAATGGCCTGCCGTTGGCATTACAGATCGTCACTAAGGCGTTTGACGAAGCCATGTGCTTCCGCGTTGCCTGGGCGGTGGAGCAGGAGTTGAACGTGGCGGTGAACCGGCCGCCAGTGTAGCTCAAGGCGCAAGTGACCTTGCCCCCAAAGCCCGGACCAGGGGTTAGTGTACCTTTTGCACCGGGAGATCGCGATGACGAAGCAAGTTCGACGGCGGTTTACGCCAGAGTACAAAGAGCAAGCGATAACGCGGTTGTCAGAGCCAGGCATGAGCTATGCCGGTCTTTCGGCTGAGCTGGGCGTTACGTCAGGGCAGTTAAAAACCTGGCAGTTGGAGCAGCTGGCGGCGGGTTCCGCCGCGGCGATTGCCCAGAACAAGGCTGAGGCGGCGGAGCTCGTGCAGTTACGGCGGGACATTAAAC
>CALKDI010000162.1 GCA_938084065.1 uncultured Alphaproteobacteria bacterium | reverse complement strand
CTATTTCGAGTACTCGCCGATGCTGTTCGACCCGCCCGGCTTCACCTGGGACGGCCTCGATGTTGAAGAACTGAAGAAGCAGGTCTGGCCAGATTTCCATCACGCCGCCGACCTGGAGGCCTCCGTAAAGGTCGTCTCGTTCCTGTCGGATGAGATCGCCGATGCTTTTGCCCTCTACGGCACGCCACAGATGATTGCCGAGCAGTTGGCGGATGTGCTGAGCCTCGGCCACCGCATCGACATGATCATCCCGCACCCGATGCCCACACCAGCGCCCGGCGGCCCAAAGCCCGACTTTATCGAGCGGATCCCGACCGAGCTGTTCCCGATCCTCAAAGACCTGCTGGCTGGCCGATGACCACTCGGCTCATCATCGGCATTTCCGGTGCGTCCGGCGTCATCTATGGCGTGCGGCTGCTGGAGATGTTGCAGCCAACGCCGGTTGAGACCCATCTGGTCATGACCCGCTCGGCCCAGATCACGCTGGCCTATGAGACCGACTACAAGGTCGCTGCCGTGCAAGCCTTGGCCGATGCCAGCTATAGTCCCGACGATATCGCGGCCGCCATCTCCAGCGGTTCGTTCCGTACGGCAGGGATGGTGGTCGCGCCCTGCTCCATGCGCTCGCTGGCGGAGATTGCCTATGGCATGACCACCCACCTGCTGACCCGTGCTGCCGACGTGGTGCTGAAGGAGCGGCGGCGGCTGGTGCTGTTGCCACGTGAGACGCCGCTGCACCTGGGCCACCTCCGCGCTATGACCGCGGCGACCGAGGCCGGTGCGATCATCGCGCCGCCCATGCCTGCCTTCTATGCCAAACCGGAGAGTGTGGCAGACTTGGTTGACTACACCTGCGCCCGCGCGCTGGACCTGTTCGATGGATTGAGCCTGGGTGAAATCGACCTGCCCGCCGTCAATCGCTGGAAGGGTGGTTAAGGACTCGTTACCTTAAGCGCCATGACCCAGCCCACTCTGCACATGATCAAGCTCTCCGTCGGCACCGAGTCCATAGAGGGCCTCGCGCGCTGGCAGGATTACCGCCGCGCCGAGACCGGCAGCGACTACAACCGCCACTTGACCCGCAACTTCCCCCGCCGCGCAGAAGAACTGCTGGCTGGCGGCGGCTCTATGTATTGGGTGATCAAAGGCGTGATCCTGGCCCGCCAACGCATCCATGGCTTTGAGCCCCGCGAGAACCAGGAGGGCGAGCGCCGCTGCGCCATCGTGCTGGAGCCAGAGCTAATCCCAACCGCTCCGCGTGCGCACCGACCGTTCCAAGGTTGGCGCTATCTGAAGCCAGCGGACGCACCGGCAGACCTGGCGGACACCAACACAGACGAACTGCCGCCGGAGTTGGCGGAGGAGTTGCGGGTTCTGGGGTTGTTGTGAGCTCAGCAGGCCGTTGCCAAGCTGTCGCTAGCTGCAACAACAACCCTCGTCCCAAACTTGATTTGGGACCCATGCCTGAGACTATCCTACAAAGCGGGCAGTCTATGGTTAGTTCTCAGGCGTGGACCCCGGATCAAGTCCGGGGAGGCTATAGTGGGTTGATAAGGGCCGTCTGCAGATACCCTTGGCACTACTCCACTGCCCATGACGGCTTGCGCTTGCCCAAAAATGCCGTAATGCCCTCCTGAGCCTCCGGTTGCCGCAGCAGGTGCACCAGGTGTTCAGCAGCGTCTTGCAGGGTCTCTTCAGGACTGCGCGTTGGCGCTAGCCGCACCAGGGTTTTGGCGGTCGCTAGGGCATGTGGTGCGCTCAGCAAGGCGTCGGCGACGGCGCGATCGAGCTTAGCCTGCAAGTCACCCGTGTCGTTCGCCAACTCGTGGGCAATGCCCAGTCGAAAGGCCTCCTCACCGCGAGCGATGCGCCCGGTGATCACCATGGCCCTGGCCGCGCCCTGACCAATCCGACCGACGACAAAGGGCAGGATCTGGCTGGGGATAAAGCCCCACTTCGCCTCCGGCATACCGAATTTGGCATCGGCCACCGACACCACATAGTCAGCGCAACACGCCATGCCGAGCCCGCCGCCGACAGCAGCGCCCTCAATGCCAGCTATCACCGCTTGCGGCAGAGAATCCAGCAAAGTCAGAGCATGCCCCATCTCGCGATAGGCTGGCACCAGCGGATCATCACCGGATGTCGGCTTGGGCGGCAGGCTGTGCATGGCATCTAAATCTCCACCCGCCGAGAAATTGCCGCCAGCGCCGCGCAGCACAACGACTCGCACGGATTCTTGCGCCGCAATCCATTGCAGCACAGACGTCAACTCCACCATCATCTGGTGGGTCAGCGCGTTGCGCCTGTCCGGGCGGTTAAACAAGATGGTGAGCACTGCGCCGGATTGGGTTGGCAGCAGCGTCTCGCAAACAGGAATGTCGCTCACGGATAAGGCCTGACGTTGGGAAAAAGGGGTGCGGCTTTAGTAAATTTTTGGCTCTGGCGTCGGGCCGCCGGCGTGCAGGAAGTCGAAGTCGCAGCCTTTGTCGGCCTGGGTGATATGATCCAGGAACAGGCGGCCATAGCCTCTGGTGTAGGGCTCCTCCGGCGCGATCCAATGGCTCATGCGGTCAGAGAGTTCTTCGTCCGACACCTCCAGACGCAGCACACGCGCCTCCACATCCAGGGTGATCATGTCCCCCTCCTGCACCAGCGCCAACGGGCCGCCGATGGCTGCTTCCGGCGCGATGTGCAGGACGCAAGCGCCATAGCTTGTGCCACTCATGCGGCAGTCAGAGAGGCGGACCATGTCGCGCACCCCTTGCTCCAACAGCTTTTTCGGGATGGGCAACTGGCCCCATTCCGGCATGCCCGGCGCGCCCTTCGGCCCGGCGTTCTGCAGCACCAGGACAGAGTCCTTGGTCACGTTCAGATTGGGATCGTCGATGCGTTTATACATGTCGTCAACGTCGGAGAACACAACCGCCGGGCCAGTGTGCTTCATCAGATGCGGTTCCGCAGCGGTCGGCTTGATCACCGCACCGTTCGGCGCGAGATTGCCGCGCAGCACAGCCGTGCCACCAGTTTCCGACAACGGATTGGAGCGGACGCGGATGACCTCCTCATTGTAGATCTTGGCGCCCTCAATATTCTGGCCCAGCTTCTTGCCGTTGGCGGTCAACGCATCGAGGTTCAGCATGTCTCCCATCTGCGCCAGCATCGCGCGCAGGCCGCCGGAATAGTAGAAATCCTCCATCAGGTAGATGCCCGCCGGCTTCAGGTTACAGAGCACCGGCGTCTTTTTGCTGATCTCATCGAAACGCTCCAGCGGCAGGTCGATGCCCGCCCGGCCGGCCATGGCGACCAGGTGGATCATCGCGTTAGTGGAGCCGGAGAGCGCCATATCCACCGTGATGGCATTGTCAAAAGCCTCCTGGGTGCAGAGCTGCGCCGGCGTCAGATCCTCCCACACCATCTCAACAATGCGACGGCCAGAACGGCTGGCCATCATCTGGTGATTGGAGTCGACGGCTGGAATGCTGGAAGCACCCGGCAGCGTAAAGCCCAGCACCTCCGCCAGCGACATCATGGTGGAGGCCGTGCCCATGGTCATGCAGGTGCCGGCGGACCGTGCAATTCCCTCCTCCAGACCGAACCAGTCGTCGTCCGACAAATTGCCGGCCCGGCGCTCCGCCCAATACTTGAACACGTCGGTGCCAGAGCCCAACGTCGCTCCCTGGAAATGGCCACGCAGCATCGCACCTGCCGGCACATAGATCGCTGGGAGGCCCATGGAGATCGCCCCCATGAGTAGGCCAGGCGTGGTCTTATCACAGCCGCCCATCAGCACCGCGCCGTCGATCGGTTGCGAGCGCAGCAACTCCTCCGTCTCCATCGCCAGGAAGTTGCGGTACATCATGCTGGTCGGCTTCGTCATCTGCTCGCCGACTGACATCGCCGGAAGCTCCACCGGGAAGCCCCCCGCCTGCCAGACACCCCGCTTCACCTCCTCGGCCCGTTGGCGCATATGGGAGTGGCAGGTATTGGTGTCTGACCAGGTGTTGATGATGCCGATCACCGGCTTGCCAGCAAAATCCTCACGCGCAAACCCCATCTCCATGGTGCGCGAGCGGTGGCCGAAGCCACGCATCGTATCAACGCCAAACCAGCGATGGGAACGGAGGTCTTCGGGTTTTTTGCGGGTGGTCATGTGAGGCGTTCCCTGATTGGCAATTGCATTTCCCGACAGGTTACACCGCGCAGAAACGCTTGTCGTCCCCCGCTACAGAAACTTGAGCAGGGCAACAATCAGTATCGTTTGAACAACAAATGCAACAACGAGCCAAAATTTAAACGCGCGCATGCTCATGTTTGCCTCCCCGCAGACGGGCGCAAACGCCTCGTCATCACCCTATATCAGCTTTGTCATCGCCACAATCAAAGCCGCCTGTCCCAAGAACAGCGGAATAATCCATTTCATCATATCATGACGCTGAGACACCATCTCCTGCCGGAGCACCGCTACCGAATGATCAATCCTGTGATCCAGCGCTGCAACCGAGGCATCAAGCCGATTCTCCAATGCGGCGACCGACGCATCGATTTTGTGGTCGAGCTCCACCTTGGCGCCTTCAACATCCGCCCGAGTCGCCACAGAATCCCGCAAGGCGCTGTCCAGCGTGTGCACCGACGTCTCCGCCTGCTCCGGCGTGAAACCACCGTTGCGCAAAGTCTGGGAGTAGCTCAATTTGTCAAACGTCACCGTAGCCATGGACACAATATAACCCCTCTTTGACCGGAACCCAACCAATTGGGGAGCCCGAAAGGTTAACGACTTCTTACCCTATCGCTTCGGCCAAGCTCCCCCCAAGACGCGGCTGCGAATACCACCGGAAAGCAACCCGCCCTCGCGAGCTAGGCCCGCTCCGTCACCATTATTGCTTCTACCTTTTCCCGCACATCTGGCGGGATCTCTGCCGCGGTTCGCTTGACCAGGTCGAATAGGACCACCCGCTGGGTTGTGTCGAAGGCGATCACGCCGTCTGCCCGGAATAACTGGTGGTGAAACAGCAAAGATTTGCTGCCTATCTCCAGAATGGCGGAACGCATGATGATAGGCTCGGCGACCAGTATTTCGGCTTTGAAATCGCTTTCGTTGCGCACGACCACCATGCCGATCCGACGGCCATGGCGGATGTCCTCCGGTGTAAGGCCGATTTCATTCTGCAGTACGATGCCCACATCGGCGCAGATGCCATAATAGCGGGCGACATTCATGTGCCCCAGGTGATCGCAGTCCGCCTGGTTCACAACCCCTCGGTAGGTTTCGAGATAGGGCATTTTCGGTTTTCCTTGGATAATGCAGTAGGCAGTCTAGTCGTACCGTCAAACAATGGAACGGCTGTTCTAGGTTGCTAGACCTCGATCATCGCTTCCGCCTTGGCGCGCACCTGGGGCGGTATCTCTGCCGCGCGGCGGTTGACCAGATCGAACAGCACTGCCCGGAACTGGGAATCGAAAGCAACTACGCCGTCCGCCCGCAGCAACTGGTGCCGCAACAGCATGGATTTGCCGCCGACCGCCAGCACCGCTGTCTTCATGACCACGGCCTCGCCCACCTGCACTTCGGCGGTGAAGTCGCTTTCCATCCGGACCACGGCAAAGGAAATCCGCCGCCCATTGCGCACATCGTCCGGCGTCACACCCCACATGGTCTGCAGCGCGATGACGGCGTCGCCGCAGAGCCCGACATAGCGTGCCGCATTCATATGGCCCAGGTGATCGCAGTCGGCCTGCGTGATGACACCGCGATAGGTTTCGATGAAAGACATCCGGGCTCCTGTCCGGTTTAACGGTGCTGGTCGACGAGGATGGGGTTGCCGTCCGGATCGTGCACGACAAAGCTGGCCGGACCCTCGCTGGTCTCATCGGCTTCCTGCGCGAAGGTGACGCCAGCCGCTTTTAGCGATTTCTGTAACTCTCGCACGTCGGCAAACGGATTGACCTCCGCTGCGTTCTGGTCCCAGCCAGGGTTAAAAGTCAGTATATTCTTTTCGAACATGCCCTGGAACAGTCCAATGATGTGGTCGCCATTCTTCAAGATCACCCAGTCGTCGGGGTGCGGGTCCATGAGGGCGACAAAGCCGAGCCGCTCATAAAAGGCTTTGGAGGCCTGCAAGTCCTTCACTGCCAAACTGATCGAAAATGCGCCGAGGTTCATTGCCTGCTCCCAATTCGTCACTCTAACCTTCATCTCGATCGACGGTGCAGCGGTTGTATCGACAGACCCGCCATAAACGAAGTCTCTCAATACGAACCTCCGGCTCATTCGAGGTTGAGCTTTGATGCCCGGAGGCAATCATAAGCTAAACGGAAAATAACAGACCATAGTCTCTGCGTCCAACGCCCAACCTGTGATCAGCTGAGACTCCGGCAAGCATGAAATCGTTCTCTTCTTTCACACCCTGCAGAACTGCCACAGAACCTTGTGCAGACTGAAATCGTGCCAGGTTGCGGGGGATATCGCGCGCCTACCCTAACGTTTTATTATGAAATTATTGGGTTGCCCGAAATCGGACTTCCATCGCTCAATATCCGATAACACCTCTGTGAACGGCGATTTGCTAATGCTGAAATCCCCCCATAGCGGCCTATCCATTGCAACAATTAGAAATATCATAAGCCCAAGCATTGAAGTCATTATTGATATGATTAAATAGTGTGTGCTCGCACTTTCAGTTCGGTGAAATCCGGACAATCCGATGGTTATTATCGCGCCACATATCACGACAAGCCAAGTAACAACCCCCAACCCTTCAGACCCCATATGCAGTCGTTCACGGCGAAAATCGTGCAATTGATTAACCTGCGCTAATATCTCAGCATGTACAGCAACCTCTCCATTAGTGCCTGGGTTAAATTTGACAATTTCAAAAATCAACTTGTCCAATATGATGTTACTCGTGCTAACCTCGCGACGTCCTTCACGAATTTTATCCCATTCATCATCTACGACGGAATTTGCATATTTTTCTGCGTAATTCTGAACATTGCTCCGGGTCGGCTCTGACAATCCGTAGGCGTCGATAAACACTTCCCCCACCGTATAAGCCTCATGCATGACAAGCTCTTGAACTTCTGAGTAACCGCCTTGAACACCAACAACCATCAAACCAAGCGCAATCGCGTATACAACATTCACAAAATCATTGGCTAAACTGGATATTGGGGCATCTTCGGGGTCTAATTTCCATCGAATATTTCGAGCAATTAATACGATTGCAATCCCAAGCAGCACACAGGACCCAGGGCTGTTCAACGCTCTGTTCTTTGAAGTGAGTCTGAAATGCCACAGGAGCCAAAATAAGCGCGCTGGCGGAAAGATTTGGGATTCGAATCTCGGGAAATGTGTGAATCTATAGCAGGCAACCCAAGAGGAGGAC
>CALKDI010000161.1 GCA_938084065.1 uncultured Alphaproteobacteria bacterium | reverse complement strand
GTTTGAGGCTGAGCCGGAGGCTTGGCTGGGGGATAGGCCTGCGGTGGAACCGATGCCAGCGGGTACGCTCTATACCTGTCCGATGGACCCGGAGAT
Source organism: uncultured Alphaproteobacteria bacterium (assembly GCA_938084065.1). Classification (GTDB taxonomy): domain Bacteria; phylum Pseudomonadota; class Alphaproteobacteria; order Bin95; family Bin95; genus JACKII01. Next base: position 3,244 of record CALKDI010000161.1, on the reverse strand, counting down.
CGTGCAGGACACCTTCGGCGACTGTCCGATCTGTGGCATGGCGCTGGAGCCGATGACGCCGACTGCCGATGCGGGGCCGAACCCGGAATTGATCGACTTCCGCCGTCGCCTGCTGATCGGTGGGCCGCTGGCTCTGGCGGTGTTTGTGCTGGAGATGGGCAGCCATGTGGGCATCCCGTTTGTGCATTGGCTAGGGCCGCAGCTGCATGTGTGGCTGCAATTGCTGCTGGCAACGCCGGTGGTGGTCTGGATCGGCGCGCCGTTTTTCCGACGGGGCTGGTCCTCGATCCGCACGGGCAATTTCAACATGTGGACCCTGATCGCTATTGGTACCGGTGCTGCCTATCTGTTTAGCCTGGTGAGTGTGCTGCTGCCGGGCCTTTTGCCGGCCTCTCTGCACACGGCCCACGGCATGCCGCCGGTGTATTTTGAGGCGGCGGCGGTGATTTTGATCCTGGTGCTGTTCGGGCAGGTGATGGAGTTGACGGCGCGGGATAGGACCGGCGACGCGATCCGCGCGTTGCTGAACCTGGCGCCAAAAACCGCCCGGCTGGTGACGGATGCGGGCGAGCGGGATGTGCCGTTGGAGGACGTCAAAGCCGGTGACGTGTTGCGGGTGCGGCCTGGCGAGAGTGTGCCGGTGGATGGCACGCTGGTCGAGGGGCATTCCTCCGTCGATGAGAGCATGCTGACCGGCGAGCCGATGCCTGTGGAGAAAGCTGACGGCGATTCGGTAACCGGGGGCACTTTGAACAAGACCGGCTCGTTCCTGATGCGGGCGGAGCGGGTCGGTGCGGAGACGACGTTGGCACGGATCGTTACCATGGTAGCGAGCGCGCAACGCAGCCGCGCGCCGATCCAGGCGATGGCCGACAAGGTGGCCGGCTGGTTCGTGCCGGTGGTGGTGAGCGTCGCGGTGCTGGCGTTTGCCGCGTGGTGGCTGCTCGGCCCTGCGCCGGCGCTGAGTTATGCCATCGTGGCGGCGGTGAGTGTGCTGATTATCGCCTGCCCCTGTGCTCTGGGTCTGGCTACGCCGATGTCGATCATGGTCGCGACCGGGCGTGGTGCGCAATACGGCGTGCTGATCCGCGATGCGGAGGCGCTGGAACGCTTTGCCGGCGTGGATGTGCTGGTGGTTGATAAGACCGGCACGCTGACCGAGGGCAAGCCGTCGCTGACCGATGTGTTGGTGACGGGCGCGGTGGATGAGGCGCGGTTGTTGGGCTTGGCGGCGTCTCTGGAAAAAGGCTCTGAGCATCCACTGGCGGAGGCGATTGTTGCGGGTGCGGCGGCGCGCTCTGTAGATGTGTTTGCGGTAGAGGACTTTGCCGCTGTGGTTGGCAAGGGCGTGCTTGGTCGGGTGGATGGCTGTGCGGTGGCGCTGGGCAATAAGGCGATGATGGTGGAGTTTGGCGGCCTCGATGCGGGGTTAGCGGCCGAGGCAGAAGCGCTGCAGTCCGCGGGGAAAACTGCAATGTTCGTTGCGGTGGATGGCCAGGTTGCGGGAATCGTCGCGGTTGCGGACCAGATCAAGCCAACGACGGAGGATGCTCTGCAAAGCCTGCGGGCGGCGGGGCTGCGGATCATCATGGCGACCGGCGATAGCCAGCGCACGGCAATGGCGATTGGCCAGCGTTTGGGGATTGACGAGGTGCGGGCCGATGTCAGCCCGGAGGACAAGCGTGCTGTGGTGGAGGAGTTGCACGGGCATGGGCTCAAGGTCGCGATGGCTGGCGATGGCGTGAACGACGCGCCGGCGCTGGCGGCGGCGGATGTCGGCATTGCCATGGGCAATGGCGCGGATGTGGCGGTGGAAAGTGCCGGCTTTACGCTGGTCAAGGGCGACCTGACCGGTATTGTCCGCGCGCGGCACCTGGCGCGAGCGACCATGCGCAACATCCGTCAGAACCTGTTCTTTGCCTTCTGCTACAATGCAGTAGGGGTGCCAATTGCGGCGGGGGTGCTGTTCCCGGTGTTTGGCTTGCTGCTGTCGCCTATGCTGGCGGCGGTGGCGATGAGCCTGTCTTCTGTCTCTGTGATTGGCAATGCGCTGCGATTGCGGGCGGTGCGGATTTAGGGGGGGATACAGTGGCGGCTGCTAACCTTTGCAGCCCCCTTTCTTCTTCACCCTGAGCCTGTCGAAGGGCGTTTTCTTCGTGGCCCTCTACCCTTCGACAGGCTCAGGGTGAAGAAAAAAGGGGCTGGGTGATTGATCATCGCCGAGGTTGTCCGTGACGTGGCCAAAAAAAAACGCGGTGGCATTGCCGAGGTTGCCCTCCAGCGTGCTCACCGCGCCTTGCCCTTACCTGGCTAGTAAGGGCGGTGCTTCTGATCCGGCGGGGTCATGCGTGTGCATCCTCCTGGCATCGGAACGAATTTTTGTGTTTCGCTTTACCGCCAGCGCTTTCGCCACTGTTTGGTAGAGCCGGGCTGTCTCGTGCTAGAGCAACCCAAGGTGCTGAGCCGGTGGAACCATGCGTATAGCATCCTCCTGGCAACGGAACCCAATCGCTTGTTTTTGCCCTGTCCGCCGACGCGTTAGCGATCTTTGGCCAGAACTGGTCACTCTATTCAGAGTGACCGCAGGTGATAAGCAGGTGGACTCATGCGTAAAGCATCCTCCTGGTACCGTCTACGAACATGGGGCCATGTTCGCATAGCAGAACAACTGTTGCCCTTCGTAGTTAACCGCTTCATCAGCGGTGCACCGGGTGTCTGTCATTCTGTGATTACATGTTGGCATACTCTCGTCACTTGTCAATTAACAGAATGCATTTTTTCAATTTTTTTTTGGCAACGCCACGCTGGCCATCCAATGGCATTGCGGTAAGCTCAGGTCTTTCCCGCACAAAAGGACTTTTGGCATGCGCATTCACAATCTCTACGTCGACGATCAGGGCGAATCCCATTTTCGCGATATCGAAGTCGAGTGGAAAAATCAGGGCCCTGGCGGCCAGACATCGGCGACCTTGCCAGCGACTGGCATTATCTTCCGCGAGACACCGGGCACCTACGACTATGCCTGGCATCCGGCGCCGCGGCGGCAGTACATTATCAACCTGGATGAAGGCGTGCAGATCACGGCGAGCGATGGCGAGGTCCGGATTATCGCCGCGGGTGAGGTGATCCTGGTGGAGGACACCCATGGCAAGGGCCATTGTTCCAAGGCGATTTCCGAGAAGATGCGCCATTCGATCTTTGTGCCGATTGAATAGGCGCGCGAAGGGGGTAATACCAACGGCAG
>CALKDI010000160.1 GCA_938084065.1 uncultured Alphaproteobacteria bacterium | reverse complement strand
GTCTGGTCCGCCCCTCTGACCTGGTCATGCGCAATTCGATGATCGGTGATACTATGAGCCCGAACTTGCTGGGCTCAGCCATGGGGCTCAGTCGGATGACCATGGATACCGCGCGGATTGCCGGCGCGTTGGCCGGTGCCGGGCTGTTTGCCACTGTTGGTCTGGGCTACGCCTATACCGGCGTTGTAGCGTTCTACACCATTAGCCTGCTGCTGACGCTTGGCACCAGCCGGGTTAAGCCGGACCGCGGCAGCGAGCCGTTCAAGATCGTTCGCGAGGTCAAGGACGGCCTAGCCTTCACCTGGAGAACGCCGCGGATCAAGGCGTTCATGTTCTACGCATTCCTGGTCAACATGTGCGCCTTCCCGATCACCATGGGCGTGCTGCCGTTTGCGGCGAAAGAGGTTTTCGGCCTGGATGAAACCGGCCTCGGCCAGATGATGGCGATGTTCGGTATCGGCGCGGTGATCGGGTCTCTGGTGATCGCAGTGACGGGCGGACCCAAGCAGCGCGGGCGGTATGTCGTCGGCTATATCGTGGTTTGGTATCTGCTCTTGTTGGCATTCGGGCAAGCGACGGAGCCATGGCAGGCCTATGTGCTGCTGGGCTTGATCGGTTTCAGCCAAGGTGTCTCCATGCTGACGATGACCATCGCCCTACTGGATGCGGCTGGGCCGGTGATGCGGGGCCGGGTCATGGGCGTTCGCATGCTGGCGGTATATGGCATGCCCATAGGCCTGCTCGCTGGCGGCTGGCTGGTGAGCAATGTCGGCTATGTCAACATGGTGCTGGTGTATTGCGCCATCGGCATCCTGGCGACGGTGACGATTGCGGTGAAGTGGCGGGAGGCGTTGTTGCGGGATTGAGGCCGGGCTCTAGGCAGGCTGCGCCGTGTCGGATAAGGTTTTGGCATCGATCGCCCGTCCAGTTGCAAGCGAGCCCCGACCATGCGCCCAGAAGACATCTTAGCCGGCAAGAATCGCCCCTTTACCGGCGCTGAATTCCTCGAAAGCCTGCGGGATGGGCGCGAGGTCTGGTTGTATGGCGAGCGGGTGAAGGATGTGACCACCCATCCGGCGTTTGCCAACTCCGCCCGCTCCATTGCCCGGCTGTACGATGCGCTGCATGACCCGGCGACCAAGGATATCTTGACCCGCGAGACCGACACGGGCTCTGGCGGTTACACTCACAAATTCTTTCGCGCCGCTCAATCCCGCGAGGATTTGGAGGGTCAGAAGGATGCGATTAAGAAATGGGCTCAGCTGTCCTATGGCTGGATGGGTCGCAGCCCGGACTATAAGGCATGCTTTCTTAATACGCTGGGGCCGAATGCGGAGTTTTATGGCCCCTGGGCCGACAACGCCCGCGCCTGGAACAAGCGCGCCCAGGAAAGCGTGCTGTTCATGAACCACGCCATCGTCAATCCGCCTATCGACAGGCACAAATCCGCCGATAGCGTGAAGGACGTCTACGTCACTATCGATAAGGAAACTGCAGGGGGTATTTATGTCTCTGGCGCAAAGGTCGTGGCAACAGGTTCAGCGCTGACGCACTACAATTTCCTGGGCCAGAACCTGTCCGCTGAAATCACGGATACCGACTTGGCCACAATGTTCATAGCGCCGATGGATACACCTGGCGTCAAGCTGATCTGCCGGCCATCCTATGAGCTGGCAGCCAAGACTATGGGCACGCCCTACGACTACCCTTTGTCCAGCCGGTTCGACGAAAACGACGCTATTATCATCTTCGACAACGCCTTTATCCCATGGGAAAACGTGCTGGTTCATCGTGACCTGGACATGTTGATGAAATTCTATCCCCAGTCTGGGTTTTTCGTCGGAGCGATGTTCCATGGCTGTATTCGCATGGCGGTAAAGCTGGATTTTCTGGCCGGGATGATCTGGAAGGCGTTGCGTTGCACCGGCTCCAGTGAATCAGCTGGCGCCAAGGTGCAAATGGGTGAGGTTGTTGCCTATCGCAACATGATGTGGGGGCTGGCAGAAAGCATGGCAGCTTCACCGCGGCCATGGAAGAATGGCCACGTACTGCCAAATGAGCGATCCGCCTCCGCCTACCGCGTCTTCGCGCCGGAGATTTATCCGAAGGTTCTCAACATCGCCAACAAGATCCTGGCGAGCGGCCTGATCTATCTGCCGTCGTCTTCCAAGGATTTTGGCGATCCGACCGTCGATGCCTACCTGAAGCAGTATGTGCGCGGCAGCTTTGATATCGAGTACAAGGAGCGAATTAAGACGCTCAAGCTTCTCTGGGACGCGGTCGGTACTGAATTCGGCGGCCGGCACGAACTCTATGAGATCAACTATGCCGGCAATTGGGAAATGACCAGAGGCCAGACGCTGACCCAGAGCCAGAACAACGGCGTCATGGACGAATGCATTGCGCTGGCCGATCAATGCATGAGCGAGTACGACGAAAACGGCTGGTTGATGGATGGCTTCCAGAACGGACTGACGTAGCGGCTGGGAAATTTTCGGTGGGCGTGATGGATCGGGCACTTATATGAAGAGGCGACAGCCGCTTTCACTCATTTAGGTGTCATTGCCATGAAGTCTATTGCCGCCCTCTTTCTAGCACTAACCCTGGCCACACCAGCCGTGGCGCAGGATCGAATTCTGGTCGATACGTCTGCTGGTGAGCAGGTGGATGAGGCGCTTGAGAGAGTTCTGGGGGCACTGCGGTATGTCATGCGCGCCATCCCACAGTATGAACTGCCAGAGGTATTGCCGAACGGCGATATTTTGATCCGCCGTATCCCTCAGGAGCCCGAACCCGAGGCGGAACCTGAAAAAAAGCCGGCACCTGAGGCAGATCACACGCAAACTTAAGCGCCCAAGGTCTTGCGTTGCGGGCCAACTTCCCCAATATATTGGTCCAAACGGCTAGAGCCGTTATCCAGGGACGCTTCCAACCCACCAACTAGGGGACACAATTTCGATGGCGTTTGAAAATCTACGCACACAAACGCGGGTCCGTCCGGGCGCGTATGCCGCCGACGTCGATGAGGGCCTGCGCAAGCACATGCTGCGCGTTTACAACTACATGGGCTCTGGCTTGCTGGTCACCGGGCTGGTGGCGTGGGCCATGTTCTCCATGGCTTTCGTGACACAAGATGGCAATGTGGTCGGCGTGACGGCGCTGGGGGCTGCAATCTATGGCTCGCCGCTGAAATGGCTGATTATGCTGGCACCGCTGGGCTTTATCTTGGCGTTGAGCATGGGCGTCAACAAGTTCAGCTTTGGCACGCTGCAGGTGCTGTTCTGGGCGTTTGCCGCGATCATGGGCGTCTCCATGGGCACGATCTTTGCGAACTTCACCGCTGGCAGCATTGCACGGGTGTTCTTTATCACCGCCAGCCTGTTTGCTGTCATGTCGCTGTGGGGCTACACCACCAAGCGTGACCTGACCGGCATGGGCCACTTCTTGATGATGGGCCTGATCGGCATCATCATCGCCAGCGTCGTGAACATTTTTGTCGGCTCCTCAGCCATCCAGTTCGCCGTCTCGGTGCTGGGCGTGCTGATTTTCACCGGTCTGACGGCCTATGACACCCAGCGGATCAAGAACGATTTCCTGGAGTATCGGGCGCAGGGTGCCGCGGTTGGCAAGTTGGCGATCATGGGCGCGGTGACGCTCTACCTCGACTTCGTCAACATGTTCATGATGCTGCTGCACCTGTTCGGCAACCGCGAGTAGTTCGCGTCTCCGACCCTAACAGGTCGTTCGATTTCGCCGCCGCAAGCCAGAAGGTCTGCGGCGGCGATTGCGTTTTGGGTGCCTCTCTAGCTGCCGCTGTAATCCACCACGGTGTGTTCCTGGTCGCCCAGGCCCTCAATACCGCAGCGCATCACGTCGCCCGGCTGCATGTAGCGCGGGTTGGGCTTCGCGCCATGGCCGACGCCAGCGGGGGTGCCGGTCGCCAGCACATCGCCCGGCAAGAACGTCATGAACTGCGAGAGGTAGGAGATGCAGCGGGCAACACCGAACACCAAGTTTGAGGTGGTGCCATCCTGATAGCGCACACCATTAACCTCACACCAGATCGCTAGATTGTCCGGGTTCGGCACCGCATCGGCAGTCACCAGCCAGGGCCCGAGCGGCGCGAAATTGTCGGCGCTCTTGCCCTTGGTTGAGCCACCGCCTTGCTCCAGCTGGAATCTCCGCTCTGAGATATCGTTGAACGTCGCGTAGCCAGCGACATAGTTCAAAGCGTCTGCCTCTGACACATAGCGGCAGGTGGAGCCGAACACGATGGCCAGCTCAATCTCGTGATCCAGCTTCTGGCTGTTCTTTGGCCGGATGATCGGATCAAACGGACCGCAGAGCGAGTTGATCGCCTTGTTAAAGATCTGCGGTTCATCCGGCGGTGCCTTGCCCACTTCATCCGCATGATCTTTGTAGTTGAGGCCGATGCAAATCATCTTGCCAATACCGCTGACCGGCGCACCCAGACGGGGGTTTCCAGACACGGTCGGCAGGGTTTTTGGCTCAATTGAGCGCAGGATGTCCAGCGCGATCGGGTCGAGCTGATCCGGGGTGATATCCGCGATCACGTAAGACAGGTCGCGCAACTGGCCAGCATCGTCGAGCATGCCGGGTTTTTCGGCACCAGTCTCACCGTAACGTACGAGGCGCATGAGGGTTCCTCCTGAGAGATGTCTTGAACAGATGGGTGTTGTTAAACCATGGCGACAGGGCGCACCGGCGAGCCCGTAGCACCCTTGAACTTTATCGGGATCATCGCCAGGCAAAAGCTGTGAATCCCAGCCTTGGCCAGAGCGTCCAGCGCCAGATTCTCGACCAGATAGACGCCGGCCTCCGCCAGGCAGTGCTGGTGCACCGGCATCAGGATCTCGTGCTTCTCTGCCGGTAGGACTTCCACCGCCATGTTATCCGCGCCGATGGCGACGACGTCCTGGCTGGTCAGAAAGTGCGCGGCGGCTTCGTTCAGGCCTGGCTCGCCGGAGAGGTATTTGTCGTTGTCGGTCATGAAGAACTTGCCCCACCCGGTGCG
>CALKDI010000159.1 GCA_938084065.1 uncultured Alphaproteobacteria bacterium | reverse complement strand
CGCGAAACACAGCCGCGAACTTCGCCTAACAAATGGATGTCGCTTTGGACAAAACGTTTCATCGCATGATCCTCCTCTGGAGGATCGTTTCAACCGCGTTATGCCCCAATCAGCAATGTGGGTTGCTCGCACCGCTTACGGCGCAACCCTCGAACTGGCATACTATGAGACGGGTAGCCCTACCTTGGGCGAACATGTGGTCTAGTCCAGTTCTTTAGCGCTGGTCATGCTGCCCAGACCGTCGTTGAACGGACCACTGGAGCCGCGCGTCGTCATGTGAAGGACGCCAAACTCCCGGAGGATCGGTTACCCCAGCGGATCGCCACCGGTATCCCCGGTCACAACGCCATCGCTCAGTGTCACGATCCGGTCAGCCAGGGCCAGGCTGCCGGGGCGATGGGTGATCAGCAGGACCGTGCGGTCGGCGAACGCCGCGCGGGCATCGGCGATGAAGGCATCCTCGCCCTCAGGGTCGAACATCGCCGTCGGCTCGTCCAGCACCAGGATCGCGGGGTCTTTCAGCAAGGCCCGGGCCAGCGCGATGCGCTGGGCCTGACCGCCGGACAGCCGGACGCCCCGGTCGCCGATCACGGTGTCATACCCCTCAGGCAGACCCACTACGAAATCATGAGCCTGGGCGCGCCGGGCGGCCTGCTCGATCTCGGCTTCGCTGGCGCCGCCATTCTCTCCTGCCCCGCCATAGGCAATGTTTTCTCGGATGGTGGTGTTGAACAGCAGAACGGTCTGGGACAGGACCGCGATCTGGCGGCGCAGGCTTTGCAGATCGACCTCCGCGATATCGACATCATCGATCATCACCCGGCCCTTCTGGGGCCTGTCGAACATCATCAGCAGATTGATCAGCGTGCTTTTGCCCGCCCCGTTCGGGCCGACCAACGCCACAGTCTGCCCCGCCGCGATGTCCAAATTTGCCCCGCGCAAAGCCGCGTGGCGCCCGGTATAGGTCAGATGCACGTCCTGGAACCGGATTCGTCCGACGATCGGGGTCATCTGTGGCAGACCGGACGCGCTCTCGAGCGGCTCGCCCAGCACATCCTGCAACCGGGTCAGCGCACCGCGCGCCCTCTGGGTCTGGCCCCACACACCCGACAGCTCCGCGAACGGCGACGTCAGAACGGCTGCATACAGCAGGAAGCTGACGAACTCCGGCAGGGACAGACTATCCCCCGTCACCCGCTCGCCCAGAAGGCGCAGAATGCCCACCATGGCCACCACAGCCAGGAACCGGATGACACCATCCAGAAACGCCTGCAGCCGCGCCTGCCGGACCTCGAGCGCCTGGACCTGCCGGGCGATGGCAAGATGCCGCCTCGCCTCGCGCGTCTCGCGGGTGAACCCCTTGATGGCCGGCATCATCGACAAATTCTCATCCACGACCGAAACCAAATCCGCGTGGGCATCGCGCAACCGGCTGGCCAGCGGGCGCAGGCCCCGCCCGATCAGGCGTACAGACAGATAGAACAATGGCATCAGCCCAACGACCAGGCTGGCCAGCAGCGGGTCGATCCCCGCCATCAGTCCCAACGCCCCAAGAACGGCCAGCCCGTTAGGCACGAATCTGGGCAGTGTCATCGTCAAAAATTGGCTCAGATATTGCGGCTCGTAGACCACCGAGGACAGGATATCGCCCTGCCGGCGCGCCCGAAAATACCCCAGCGGCAGCATCTGGACCCGCTCGTAGGCGCTCTGGCGCAGATCAGTGACGATCCGGGCCGCGGTGTCCGCAAGCTTCCAGCTGACCGCATAGGCCAGCACCGAGCGGACCCCGAAAAGCACGATGATCCCGATCAGGATCAGATCGGTGTCCAGCGCATCTTCGGCCAGCGTACCTTCCGCCAGAAACCCAGCCGCCAACTGACCGCCCAGCCAGGGCAGCACCAGAACCGACGCCGTCTGCACCAGCATCAGAAGCGCAATGATGCCCAGCGCCACCCGGTAAGGGGCGGCATGGCCTATCAGACGGGCGAATGTCATGGACCCCGCAATACCACGGATGCACCCGAAAGCACGGGCACTCAACGTCGCGCGCGACAGGCGGTTTTGCGGGCTGGAGGAGGGCGGGGCGCGGGTTCGCCGAAGGCAAAGGGGCGCAAAAGAAGAAGCTCTGTCAGCGAAGCCGACGTCGCTTAGCCGCCGGAAGCGGCAGTCGGTGTGTTAATCTGTGTTAAAAGTGGTATTATGCAAATCATTGCGCGCTCTAATATGTTGATAGTATACCATACTCACTCCAAAACCCGAAAATTATCATGGGGAGTGACGCTGAAGTTGTCTGACACAATGTCCCGGACGTTTTTCCATTCGCGCGGGATGGTTTCCCGCATGAAAGCGAGAATAGCGTCGGCGAATTGCTTTTGATGCAGCGCGACAAGAAGGATGAGGATCCAACCCCGAGTTTGGCCCCTTACAGGGTGGGCCTGACGGTCGCGGCCGACTCGGGTACATGTTGATTTTTCCGCGTTGGAGGGATCGTCCATGCCGGGCCGTCATGTCACCGATTAACAGATGAGGCTCTCGCAGCACCGTCTTTGCTTCTTGAGCATCAGGCGCTGTGGTTCGAAGCCACTTCCATATGGAGGGAATGACTCAGGCAGCGAACTCCCTCTCGTGTCAGTGTCGGCTTCTTAGAGACCCATGCGAAGCCCAGCGCAAATCTGCTTACCATTAGAAATTCAGCTTATCCGCCCGGTCCAAAGTCATCCCGGAAGGCATCGATCTGATGCATCCGCTCGTGCAAGATGGTCACGATCCCAATGTCGCCATTCGATAGATGACGCCTGTAGACGAAATGGCGCTCGTAGCGAAGGAAGAATCCATCGACGCCGAACTCGCCTGGGATTGGCTTTGATGGAACGCCATGGCTCGCTATCTTGTCAAAGGTCTCAAACAGGCCAGTGATACATTTCTCAGCTTGATCCTCACCCCACCTGTCTCGGGTGTAGCGGTAAATGTCATCGAGACGATGGGACGCCCCTTCCTGGATACGAATGACGGGCACCAGGTCAAGCCCAGTTCCGCTCAATCACCTCAGTTGCCGTCAGCGACTGATAGGATTTCTCCGGTGCGGCCAACGCATGGGTCAGTTCGGCCTTCAATCGGCTGAAGGCTGCTACCTCGGTCCGTTCCTTGTCACGCCGGATCAAGTCGCGAATGTATTCGCTGACGTTCTCATAGGACCCATCATCGCCCACGTTAGCGGACACGAAGTCACTCAGGGCCCCACCGAGGCGGACGGTCATCGTTGTTGTTCGGGACACGGCGTAGCACCTCTCATCTCTTGCGTAATCAATATAACCAAAAACGCACACAACGCAAGAACACCCCCCTTCGGCGACACGTCCCTAATGGCTGCCTGCAGGACCTTGCCAAGTCAGCCTTTTGAGAGGCATGGGCTCGTCACGATGTTGCTTGGATCAACGTTACTTGGACCGGTTTACATCGTGATGGTAATAGATACGCGATGCACAAAGTTGTTATCTTTTTGGTCCCTGCCAGCGCGGTCGTGCTGGTTGTGTTAGCTGTCTCGCTCGTTCGCGAATTCTCCATCCGCAGATGCTGCCAACCTGTCGACCACCGGCGTTGTGTTTACGAAGCAATTTGACCGCATCAAGTTGGCGTTGAGCCTGTTTGATCAGAGACGGCTCGATCGTATCTTCATCTCTGGCCTGAATGGCGGTGCCCGTATCACGCAGCTGGGTTTCGCAGGTCAGTTCCGGTTTTGCCAAATGCGCGCGTCGCATTGGATTCAGGTCAGATCGTTCTTTCGCCGGATGCCAATAAACGATAGAGACTGTAACGCAAACGGCCTGCTGGTTGGAAGATCAACCGAGTGTTCGTGAAATCGGGCAGATCACCGGACGTTCCCCATGCTCCGCGCCTCATGGGCGCTTGAAACCGCATTGGCCGGATCCGTGTCAGTCCGCCGGCTCAGCCCGGACGAACCATGCCCCAATGACGCTCGATCGCGCTGGAGCTTATTGGAGGTGTTGAAGTTTAGCGCCACAGTGCTGCTCACGTCGTTGCCGCGCCACCTTTGGCAAGGAAAGCCCCCAACTTTTTGCATGTGAACCGTTCCAGACTGTGTGAAAACTCTAAAACTCGTAAACAGCAGAGAATATTTTTCCGCCACGTGGTCAAATGACCCTTCAAAGCAGGAAGATTACCGGCCAAACGCAGAGATTTGAAACGAAGTTCTCGCAAATTTCGCCGGCGG
>CALKDI010000158.1 GCA_938084065.1 uncultured Alphaproteobacteria bacterium | reverse complement strand
ACCAACACGCCCGCGCTTGCCTCCACGCTCGATCCATCCATAAGACGAACACCGACCGCGCGCGCTCCGTCGTAGATAATGCTAGCTGCCTCAGCTGCCTCCCGAATCTCAGCACCAGCGCGTCGTGCCGCTGCCGCATAGGCGCGGGTGGTCGCGGTATGGTCAGATACTCCGTCCTGTGGGCAGAGAATCCCGCCGACAATGTCGGGCTCAACGTCCGGTTCGATCTCCCGCACCTGTAAGGCATCCAGGACCAGTGTCTCGATGCCAAGCCGGTTTTGCTGCCAGGCCTGGGCGTGGGCAGGGCCCAAGTCTTGCTCGCGCCCGATCAGTTTCAAGTTGCCGGTGCGCTCGAACAGGCCATTTTGCCCGAGTGTTTCATGCAGACCCGTCCATACCTTATAGGCCTCAGCCATCAACGGCAGCTCGCTCCGGTCGCGCCAATTGGCCCGCACCCCGCGGCGTCCGGGACCGCCAGACGCGCCCGATGCTACGGTCCAGCGTTCCAGCACCGTGACGGACGCGCCACGCTGGGCCAAATGCCATGCTGAGGCAACGCCATTGACGCCACCACCGATAATCACATAGTCGGGCATTCGGAAATTCCTTCATCTAAGGTGACCGCCGCCGAGCCCCAATCAGAGCCCAAGCGGCAGGGGCAACGCAAGAGCGATCCCAAGCGGGCTTGACCCTCGGGGCAAGGTGCGCTGACTACTGTCACAAAGTCACTGCCAACTCTGCTTTTAACGACCATCCTAGGATCGCCTCGCTATGTCCGATGACACCTCTACCTCAACATTCGACTACGTCATCGTCGGCGCCGGCTCGGCTGGCTGCGTGCTGGCGAACCGGCTCTCCGCCGATGGCAAGCACTCAGTTTGCATTCTGGAGGCAGGCGGCAAAGATTCGCACCCGTTCGTTCATATCCCCGCTGGATTTATGAAGACGCTCACCAACGCCTCAGTGAACTGGCTCTATTCGTCGGAGCCCAGCGAGTGGACAGGCGGCAGGCGGATTGCAGCGCCGCGGGGCAAGACATTGGGCGGATCGTCTTCAATCAACGGCCATATCTACAACCGCGGCCAGCGGGCAGACTATGACGGCTGGGCGCAGCGCGGCAATCGTGGCTGGGGCTATGCTGATATTCTCCCCTATTTCCGCCGCACCGAGCGCAAAGAAGGCCAGGGCGACGATACCTTTCGCGGGCGCGACGGCGGCCTGACCGTCACTGACACGCCCTGGAAGCATGAGCTCTGCGAAGCGTTCATTAAGGGCGCGGTCGGCATGGGCATCCCCTATAATCCAGATTACAACGGCAAAACGCAGGACGGCGTCGGCTATTTCCAGCGGGCTATCAAAAACGGCCGCAGGGTGTCCTCCGCGCGCGCGTTTCTGCATCCGGCGATGGGCCGCCAGAACCTCGAAGTCATTACCCACGCCCATGCGACGCAAATCCTATTCGATGGCAAGCGCGCTGTTGGCATTGAGTACGACCAAAAAGGCGCCCGCAAGATCGTGAACGCCCGCCGCGAAGTCATCCTCTCCGGCGGCGTAGTAGCCTCGCCGCAACTGCTCCAACTTAGCGGCATAGGCGATCCGGCGCACCTGTCTGGCATCGGCGTGGAGGTTCGCCACGGCCTGAAGGGCGTCGGCCAGAACCTGCGAGATCACTACGCCGTCCGCATGGTGGCGCGGGTGCAGAACACCTGGACGATCAACCAGAAAGCCAAAGGCCTGCCGCTGCTGGGTGAGATCGCCAAGTATTTCACGGGGCAATCCAGCATTCTGGGTCTCTGTCCCTCGTTGGTGCATTGCTTTTGGAAAAGCCACGAGGCGGTCAGCGGCAATGACCTGCAGATGACCTTCACGCCGGCCAGCTATAAGGAAGGCGTGCAGAGCCAGCTGGACGATTTCCCCGGCGTCACCTGCGCGCCATGGCAACAACGGCCGGAAAGCTCGGGCCACCTGCTCGCTCGCTCCGCTAACCCTTTTGAGGCGCCCGAGATCCAGCCGAACTATCTGGCTGATGAGATGGATAGGCAGGTGCTGCTCGGCGGCATGCGCCTGGCCCGCCGGCTGCTGCAAACGCCAGAGATGATGCATTACTACGTCAACGAGGAATTCCCCGGCGTCGACGCGCAGTCCGATGATGAATTACTGGCTTTCGCCAAGGAACGTGGCACCACCACATTCCACCTGATGGGCACCTGCCGCATGGCCCCCACCACAGACCCAACCGCGGTGGTCGACGACCAGTTGCGCGTACATGGGCTGGAGGGCTTGCGGGTGGCCGATGCCTCCATCATGCCGATGATGCTGTCTGCCAACCTGAACGCAGCGACGCTGATGATCGGTGAGAAGGCCGCGGACCTCATCCTGGGTAAGGCAGCACCTGAGGCAGTGATTTTGGCGGATGCGGCTTAGCTCCGTTTTCCAGCCTCCGCTCAGCCCCATCCCGGACGTGACCCAGGCCCCATGCCTGAGGGGTTCCAAATAGGGACTATCGGCTGGTAATCTGCATACTGCTGTTCGGCTGATCAAGGCCGATGGCCAGCAGTATGGGAGAACCGCCATGTCATCCTCACCCCCCAAATCCGCGCCGCGCGCCCGCGTGAACCGACTGCATCATGCTGCCTGGGTCACGAAGGATATGGAGGCCACCCGCCAGTTCTATGAAGAGGTTGTTGGCCTACCCATGACAGCCTGCTGGAAAGAAAAGACTCCGGCCGGAGTTGAGTACTGCCATACGTTCTTTGAATTGGGCGACGGCAGCGCACTGGCATTCTTCGATTGGCAGGACGAAGACGTAAACCCGCGGGGGCGGAAATCGCCCGGCCATCTGGCCATGGAATGCGACAGCGAAACCCAAGCCGCCATCAAAGCGCGGCACGACGCAGCTGGCTACAAGACTCGTCAGATCGATCACGGCTATTGCGTCTCGCTCTATGTGACCGACCCGAACAATTTTCACCTGGAATTCACGGCGGATGCGGTCGACGCCAAGGAGATATTCGCCAACCACACGCCCAACGCGCACGAGTATCTGCGCCAGTGGATGGCCGGTGACCGAACCGTGAATAACAACTTCCGAGACCATTAGGGGCGAGGAAACTCTGCCGCCCCCGATCGCCGTCAGCCCTACAGCTTCGCGGTATTCACTGCAGCGCCGCTATAGACGATCGCGTTAATGGCTTGGGCGGCCTTGGCCTGAAACTCCAGTACGGCCGGGTCCAGATCGCAGCTGACCCGTGGGGTATGCTCGAACGAGCGATTGGGATCCACGCCGCGAACCAGTGCCGCCGAATCCCAGTCGCCCACCACCTGCTGCGTGTCGGCTGGCATGAAGTGCATGGAGACGCCAATTCGCCGGTCGGACCCGAGGTTAGGCCCGCTGGCATGGGCAGTGCGATAGTTGTGGATCGACATTTGCCCCGGCTCCAACGGCATATAGGCCGCCCGAGAATCGTCTACGCCCGCCGTAATCTCCTGGCCGCGGGTCAGCATATTATCGTCATGGAAACGATCTTCATGGTGCAATGTGTTGCCCTTGTGCGTGCCAGGCATCACGCGCATGCAACCATTCTCAACCCGAGCCGGCGACAGCGCCAACCAGGCTGTAAGCACCTTGTCGCTGGAAAGACCCCAGTAGGTGTTATCCTGATGCCAGGAGACAAAGGTCTCTGAGTGCGCATCCTTGATCCAGAAAATGGTGTTCCAACAGAGGATATTGGGGCCAATCAGCTCCTCAATCGGGTCGAGAACCCGGGGGTCGCGGATCAAATCGTCGAGCCATTTGAACAACAGATGCGATTTGGGTCGCTGGGCCGGCAATAGCTGGCCGCCATTCTGCGCCTCTATAGCCTCCAGACTGGCGCGGCAGGCAGCAATCTCCGCCGGCTTCAGAACGTCAATGGGTGAGACGTAGCCGTCGTTTTCGTATTGGTCCAATTGGGCTTTGGAAAAGGGCATTGGCGTTTCTCTATTGCTTCAATTCGCGGGTCTCAGGCAAGACCGCCGATACAATCCATCTCCGCCCCTTCCAGGCCGAACAACGCAGCGCCGTCCTTGATCTGGCTCCAGGTTTCCGCGTCAACTTCGATACCGTTCGCACCACGTTCCACACGCGTTGCCCGCTCCGGATCGCCAGGAACCAGCACCGGCTCGGCGGGGTTAGAAGGCGGTGAGGCTTTGACGTGGGCGATGGTCGCGTCGGTCTCGCTATTGAAGAAGGCGCGCTCCACTAAGCGGGTCGGGTCAATCACAATAGTAAGCATGCAGTTGATCGTCGCCGAGGGTTCACGAATCGACTCCGGCCGGCAGGTGCCGCCGCCAGAGAGGACGCCAGCGAACAGCTCGTTGATCAACGCCATGCCATAGCCCTTGTGCTCGCCAAAGGATGTGAGGGCACCCTTCGGTTCTTCAAAGAGCACGTTCGGGTCGCGGGTCGGCTTACCAGTGTGGTCGATCAAAGCGCCATCCGGCGCCTCCACACCCTTGTTGCGCGCAACGCGGATCTTACCGGCGGCGACGAAGCTGGTGGCGAAGTCGAGCAGGGTCGCCGGGTTGTTCTCCGTCGCCGGCATCACCGCGGTGTAGGGGTTGGTGACATAGCGGCCGTCAGAGCCTCTGAACGGCGCCACGATCCCCCCATGACCGGTGACATTGGTGTGGTGCATGGACACAAGGCCTGCCGCCGCGCACTGCTCCGCCCACGCGCCGATGCGGCAGAGATGGTGGCTGTTGC
Source organism: uncultured Alphaproteobacteria bacterium (assembly GCA_938084065.1). Classification (GTDB taxonomy): domain Bacteria; phylum Pseudomonadota; class Alphaproteobacteria; order Bin95; family Bin95; genus JACKII01. The sequence goes on along the minus strand of CALKDI010000158.1, from coordinate 3,538 downwards.
GGATCGCCAGCACGCAGACGCCGCGTTCCTTCGCGCGCTGGATGGCGATGTCCATGCTCTCCTTGCCGATGACCTGGCCAAAGCCTGAATGGCCGTCCACCACCATCACCGCGCCCTCGTCGCGCACGACTTCGGCGTGCTGATTGACCTTGAGCCCGCCGGCATGAAGGTTCGTGAAATAGGCAGGCAGCATGCCAACGCCATGCGAATCATGGCCAGACAGGTTGGCCATCACCAAATTATCCGCGACCAGGTCGGCCTCGGTATCTTCGGAACCAGCGGCTTTGCACATGGCACGGACGACTGCGCGGAGGGGTTCGGCGGCGATAATGGGCATTCTTTGGGCTCTTGCACTAGGAACGGGCGTGACAGCGCCCGTATTCGGGCGTTGAATGATCGAAAGAGCATAGCAAGCTCTACCCGTCCGAGGAAAGCGTCCAAACATAGTGTCCACCCCCGTTCGCAGCCCAGCCTCCCAGATTGGCCCCTGGTCGTTGCTGCAAGAGTTTGAATTCCGCCGCGTTTGGATGGCTGGTGCGCTGGTCGGCGTCATGCGCTGGCTGGATGTGCTAGCGGTCGGCGTCTACACACATCAGGTCACTGGTGACCCGCTGGTCGTGGCGTCCATGCTGTTCCTGCGCATGTTTCCCATGCTGCTGTTCGGCGCGGTAATTGGCGCATGGGCAGAACGGGTGAACCGCAAGCGGCTGCTGTTAGGCGGGGTAATCGCCATTGCGGTGGTCTACGTTGTGTTGGCGGTATTGGCCTACACCGATACCATCACGCTGGTGCATGTTGGCATTGGCGCCACAATCTCCGGCGTGTTCTGGGCAATGGAGATGCCAGTGCGGCGCACGCTCATCGGCCATATCGCCGGGACGGAGCGGATTGGCGCTGCCATGGGGCTCGAATCATCCACCAACAACTTCACCCGCATGCTGGGCCCCAGCGTTGGCGGAATGCTGCTGGAGTTCATCGGCCTATACGGTGCATTTGCACTGGGGTTCCTGCTTTATGGTCTGGCTGCAATCCTGTTGTTGCCGGTCAAGTCCGGCACAGAAACAACGGGACGCGGCACCTCTATCATCAGTGTGATGCGCGAGGGCATGGCAACGATTCGTGCGACGCGGCTGGTGCAGGCGGCCCTCGTGGTCACGATCATCGTGAATTTCTGGGGCTTTGCTTATGTCTCCATGGTGCCGGTCATCGGCAAAGTGGAGCTAGGTCTGACACCATTCCCCATCGGCATACTGATGTCGGCGGAGGGCTGTGGCGCTTTCCTCGGCGCGCTCTTGATCGCCTTCAATTCAACCCCAGCGATGTTTGGGCGCATCTTCTGGTTCGGCTCGTTATTCTATCTGGCGGCAGTTCTGGTTTTTTCGCTCTCTGGCACATTCTGGATCGCGCTGCCGGTGCTGTTCTTCGGTGGTTTCGGCATAGCCGGATTTGCTACGATGCAAAGTGCGCTGATTTTGTTCAACACTCCACCAGAGCGGCGCAATCGGGTGATGGGCGTGCTGGCCATGTGTATTGGTTTTGGGCCGTTAGGCATCCTACACGTGGGGTTTCTAGCCCACCTCTTTGGCGCGGCAACCGCAGTCACAATCATCTCCACAGAGGGCTTTTTGGCGCTATGCGTCGCAGGGTACTATTGGAATGAGCTACGACAGCTTGCAAAGCCGCGAATAGAAGGGTAGATGCTGTTCCTCGCTCTTGTCGGGGTGTAGCGCAGTCTGGTAGCGCGCTAGTTTTGGGAACTAGAGGTCCCCGGTTCGAACCCGGGCTCCCCGACCACTTTTCTGCCGAGAGCGACCTCCATCCCAATCACATTTTATTCTGCAGCGACCACGGATTCCTGCTCCGCCGTTGGCCCCTCGCCCGCAAGCGTCGTCCGGCGAACATCGCGCGGTTCGTGGTTGGGGAATGGCCGAGCTCGGTGCATGGTGCGGCGGTTATCCCAGATCACCAGGTCACCTTTGCGCCATTGGTGCTTGTAGACGAACTCGCGCTGGGTCGCATGGTTAGTTAGGTCGCTTAACAACAACATGGCTTCCGGCGTAGGCCAGCCTATGATCTCGCCCGCGTGCGAGGCTAGATAGAGCGACTTCCGACCGGTATCCGGGTGGGTGCGAACGAGGGACTGCCGCACAGGCCGCATCTTCTCCCGCTCCTCCGCCGTGAAATCGCTGAATCCGACCAGGCGGCGCGAGTACATCTGCGAGTGCTCGCAGATCAGGCCATCGATCTCCGTCTTGGTCTCATCATCAAGTGCCTCATAGGCGGTGCGCATGTCGGCGAATTCTGTGTCACCACCTTTTGACGGCACGGAGCGTGCGTGCAGCAGCGAGTATTTCGCCGGCACTACCTTGAACGAGGAGTCCGAGTGCCAGAGCCGGTTGCCAATGCCAAACAGGCGGCGGCGGTCGTCGCGCTCGAATGGCTTGTTGTTCTCGTCCAGGTTGGAGACGTCTGCGAAGTTCTTCGATATCCGCAATTGGTCCTTGCTGCGCAGATTGGTCGTCACCGGCGGCTCAATCGGGCCGAGGCTGAGAGTGAACGCCATCTGCGTTTCATCGGTCAGATCAACCTCGCGGAAGACGACGACCGCGTATTCGTTCATGGCGGCGTGAATTTCGTCCGCCTGTTCGGGCGTGATCGGTTGGGTGATGTCGATGCCGGAAGCCTCGGCGGCGAAGCACGGGCCGACCTGGCGAAGGTTTAGGGGCATGGGCGTATCCTCATGGGCGCGTTATGTCCGCTGTTGGCAATTATGCTAGCAGCCCGTTGAAAAAGGCTCTTATGGCCGGATTTCATCCGTTAGCGAACCATAACGTGCTGAAGACGGCATCACCCTCGTTCGAGACGATGACGACGATATGCATAAAATAGGGAACCCCTTGTTTTTCCTTATGGTTTCCACCACATTGGACATTACGGAGACATTACAGGCGGACATTATGGAATACCCTGCGACGACTTTATCACGGGCAAAAGGCAAATGGTACGTCTGTTGCACGATACCCATAGACCTACGCCAAGCCTTCAAGAATCAGAAGCAGGTCAAGAGATCATCCGGCACCAGCGATCAATCCATAGCCAAGCGCAAGCAGCACACGATAACGACGCAAATCTACAGTGAGTTTGATAAAGCCCGAGCTAGCCTGACAACACCATCGGCTATTGTGAGGAGGGCAATTGAGACCGCGATAACGTATTTCCCATATAGCATGGACAAGTGGGACGACCAGCAGCCACCCGAATTGAACCTCGCGAAGTTTGGTGAGGAATACGGCATGAATGTTGGCGGTATCGTGAAGCTCACGTGGCCTCAACTTGGTCCTGAGATTATAGAACACTTGTACAAAACCGTGGCCGACACTGATGTGTCCGATCTCTGTGTAGCGCGTCAATCAGGGTGAGAGCAGCGCGACAAACAAGATGAGAATCCTTGGCCGCGACGGATGGAATGTGGACGGTTGATCTATCAGGGGCAAGAGGTTTGTCGCTGGTGATTGTCGCGGAGCGTCAATCAGTGGTG
>CALKDI010000157.1 GCA_938084065.1 uncultured Alphaproteobacteria bacterium | reverse complement strand
CGGTACGCCCATTTCCAGCAGCGTCCACAAGGGCCAGACCGAGCGCGCGCCCGAGCAGTGGTAGAGGGTCATGGTCATTGAGTGAGGATCTCCGTCGGATTGGGCGTTGCCAGGAAGCTAGCCGCTCAACCGCCCTCAGGCCAAGCCGCATCTTCGATATGCAGCTCAACCGCATCGCCGCCGGTCCAGCGGTCGCGCTTTAGCCGGCCTGCGAGGTGCAGTGGCCGGCCTTGTGCTGATAGCAAAGCCTCGCCTAAGGCGGTATCGCGGGCGCGAAAGGCGATGGCTTTAAGCTTGCCCTGGCCAGCACCACCAAGACGGGCGCGCACATGGCTCTCACCGACGGTATCAGCAAAGGCGATCTGGGCGTTTTGGATGACGAAGCGAGGCTCGGCATTGCCGGGGCCATAGGGGCCTAATTGCTCCACCATATCGGCCAAAGCCGCGTTCGCGCCATCGACGCCTAGTGCGCCTTCCAGTGTCAGAGCGGCATCTTTCTGAGCCGCCGCGATGGTCTCACCCAGGTGCTCGTTCAGATAGGCATGGAGGTCGGCCAGCTTCTCGCGCTCAATGGTGAAGCCTGCCGCCATGGCATGCCCGCCGCCAGCCAGCAATAGCCCCGCCTGCCTTGCATTGATCACTGCTTGCCCAAGGTTGACGCCGGCGAGCGAGCGGCCAGATGCCTTGCCCTTGCCGTCTTCCTCCCAGCCAATCACGCAGGCGGGACGGCCTGTGCGCTCGACCAGCCGGCTGGCGACAATGCCGATCACACCGGGATGCCAGCCCTCGCCATCCACTAGCACGACAGGTGACTGCTGTGCTTCTGCCGCGGCGAGGGCGTTCTCTAGCACATCGTCTTCAACCGCCTTGCGCTCGGCATTCAATTCATTGAGCTGTTCGGCGATGGGCCAGCAATAGCCGGGATCATCGGACGACAGCAACCGCACTCCCAGAGAGGAATCACCCAGTCGCCCGCCCGCATTGATCCGCGGGCCAAGCAAAAAGCCCAAATGGTAGGACGTGAGTTTGTCTTTGATGCCAGAGATATCGCTAAGCGCCGCCAAGCCACTATTCTGGCGATTAGCCATGACCTTCAGCCCTTGCTGCACGAAGGCGCGGTTCAGCCCGGTAAGCGGCACCACATCGCAGACTGTGCCCAGCGCCACCAGATCCAGCAGGCTCATCAGCTCAATTTGCGGCGGATGACCGACGGCTTTCAACGCGCGATTTAGGGCGACGCAGAACAGGAAGGTAACGCCACAGGCTGCGAGTTGGCCAAAACCCGGCTCCTGATCCAGACGGTTGGGATTGACCAATGCAAGGGCCGGCGGCAACACCGGCTCCGCCGTGTGGTGGTCGAGGACGATGACCTCAAGCCCCAGCTTTTCGGCGGCTTCAAGCGGGGCGAAGGCGGTTGTGCCGCAATCCAAGAAGATAACAAGGCGCACACCATTTTCCGCCAAGGCCTCCAGCGCCGGAATGTTCGGGCCGTAACCCTCCATCAACCGGTCGGGGATGTGCACCACAGGCTCGCAGCCAACGGAGTTTAGCAGGCGCAAAAGCTGGGCGGAGGAGGTGGCGCCGTCCACGTCATAATCGCCGAACAGGGCTATTTTCTCACCCGCGGCAACGGCGGCAGCGGTGCGTTCGGCGGCGGCGTCCATGCCGACAAAGAAGGAGGGATTGGGCAACAAATTGCGGAGCTTCGGCTCCAAATAATCCGCCACGCCCTCCAGCGATCCAGCGCGTGGTGCCAGCAGGCGGCCAGCCAGTTCGCTCACGCCCTCTCGTTGGCTGATGGCCTGGGCGAGGCGAGGGTCCACACCTCGCCACAGCCAGCGCTTACCTTTTAGGGATTGCGCAACGTTGAGGGCGAGGTTTTCGCCCTCAGTCATATCAGGCAAACCGCGCCAAACGAGGGTTGGTGTCAAACCGATGCGTCGCCTCGATAGTCCGAACAGTTCCAGTGGCCGAGACCATGGAGATAGACTGAGTTTCAACGCCACCCGGAATTCGTTTCACACCACGCAGCATCGTTCCGGAGGTCACGCCGGTTGCAACGAAGATCACATCGCCGCTGGCCAATTCGGTCATCGTGTATTTGCGGTTCAGGTCGGTAATGCCAATGCGATGAGCGCGGCCACGCTCGTCATCATTGCGGAATATCAGCCGGCCTTGGAACTGACCGCCGATGCAACGCAGTGCCGCCGCTGCCAATACGCCTTCCGGTGCGCCACCAGAGCCCATATAAATGTCGATACCACTGCTCGCCACCGTGGTTGCAATCACGCCAGAGACATCGCCATCCGTGATCAACGCGATGCGCGCGCCGGCCTCACGGGTTTTGGCAATCAGCTCCTCATGTCGCGGACGATCCAGGATGCAGGCCACTAGGTCGGAGACATCACAGCCTTTGGCCTTGGCAACGTTTTGCAGATTAACGGCCGTCGTGTTGTCCAAATCGACAACGCCGGCTGGCAAGCCGCCGCCAACACCGATCTTGTCCATGTAGACATCCGGCGCGTGCAGGAAGTTGCCGTGATCGGCCAACGCTAACACCGCCAAGCCGCCAGCCATTGCCTTCGCCGTAATTGTGGTGCCTTCCAGCGGGTCCAGAGCGATATCAACCTTAGGGCCGCCGGAGCCGACTTCCTCACCAATGAACAGCATCGGCGCTTCGTCGCGCTCGCCCTCGCCAATGACGACGCGGCCGTCGATGGCCATCTCGTTCAGGCCGGTGCGCATGGCATCTACGGCAGCCTGGTCGGCGTCCTTCTCGTCGCCAAGGCCGATCAGCTTGGAAGCTGCCAACGCAGCCAACTCAGCAACCCGCACGGCCTCCAGGGCCATTACATGATTCATCGCTGTCATGATGTTTCCTATGTTTTTTGTGTCTTTAACGGCCTGCAATTCGGATCAGAGTCGGCTTTTCTGCGACTGCGTCCAGTTTTTCGATTTCATCCAGTGCCGCGCGAATGGCCCGCTCCTCACACTCGTGCAGAACCATGACTACGGGCACGACCTCACCGGGATCGCGGCCGCGCTGTAGCACGGACTCAAGGCTAACACCATGCTGGCCTAGTGCACCGGCAACGCTGGCAATGACGCCAGGCTGATCCCATACCATCAGTCGCAGATAGAACGCGCTGACCAACTGCTCCATCGGTGCCGTTGGCAGAGCGCGCATCTGCGTATGTGGAATGCCGAATGTCGGGCCAACGCGCCCGGCGGCGATATCCACCAAGTCGGCCAGAACCGAAGATGCTGTCGCGCCAGCGCCTGCTCCAGGGCCAGTCAGCACGATGGTGCCAACGGCTGAGCCTTCTAGTTGAACAGCATTGGTGACGCCCTCAATCTGACCGAGTGGCGCTGTGCGGTCGATCATGACCGGATGCACCCGCTGTTCAATGCCTGCGTCGGTCTGACGAGCGATGCCGAGCAATTTGATGCGATAGCCGAGCTCATCGGCAAAGGCGATGTCGTCGGCGGATACGGAGGTGATGCCCTCCAGGTAGACCGCCTGCTCATCGACTGGAATACCGAAGGCGATGCTGGCCATGATTGCCAGTTTCTGACCAGCGTCATTGCCATCAATGTCGAAAGCCGGATCGGCCTCGGCATAGCCCAGGTCCTGCGCCTCTTTCAGGACATCGGCAAAGCCACGCCCGGTCTCGCGCATTGTCGTCAGGATGAAGTTGCAGGTGCCGTTCAGAATGCCGGAAATGCCAGAGACGCGGTTGCCCGCCAGCCCTTCCCGCAAGGCCTTAACCACGGGGATGCCGCCGGCAACTGCCGCTTCGTAGGCCAGGGTTTTGCCGCCATCTTCAGCCTGAGCCGCTAGCGCAACGCCGTGTTTCGCCAGCATCGCCTTGTTGGCCGTTACAACGTCTTTGCCAGCGGCGAGGCCGTTGCGCACAACTGCGTGCGCCGGACCGTCAGCACCGCCAACCAGCTCCACAACCAAATCCACGTCAGCATTCGTTGCCATTGCGGTCGCATCGTCGTGCCAAGTGTAGGGCGACAGGTCGATGCCGCGGTCGCGGCTGCGGTCGCGGGCGGATACGTCGGTGACCTGGATCGGGCGCCCAGCACGGGCCGTTATTAGATCCGCGTCGGCGGCCAAGATGCGTACCACCTCCGCGCCGACAGTGCCGAGACCGGCGACGGCGATCCTCAGGGGTGTTGCGCTCATTCGATTACTCCGCAGCTTGAGCCAGCAGCCGCTCAGGGTCGCTGGCTAGGAAAGACTTGAGATTGCGCGCAGCCTGCCTGATTCGATGGCGATTTTCCACCAGACCCAAGCGCACATAGCCCTCACCATACTCGCCAAAGCCAACGCCCGGGGCGACCGCGACTTTCGCCTCGGTCAGCGCCATCTTGGCAAAAGCCATGGAGCCGGCCTCTTTGAACGCCGACGGCAGCGGTGCCCAGCAAAACATGCTGGCGGGCGGCGGCGGCACATTCCAGCCGGCTTGCGCAAAGCTTTCAACCAGTACATCGCGGCGTTCTTTATAGCGCTGCCGGATCTCGGCAACACAGTCCTGTGGGCCGTTCAATGCCGCGGTAGCCGCCACCTGGATCGGCGTAAACGCACCATAATCCAGATAGGATTTCACCCGCGCTAACGCTGCAATCAACAGTGGGTTGCCGCAGCAGAAGCCGATGCGCCAGCCCGGCATGGAGTAGGTTTTGGACAGCGACGTGAACTCCACCGCGATATCCTTGGCACCTGGCACCTGTAGGATGGACGGCGGTGGTTTGTCATCGAAATAGATCTCGGCATATGCCAAATCGCTCACCACCCAAATGCCGTGATAGCGGCAAAAGTCGATGACCTCGGCATAGAAATCCAGGTCCACCACCCGCGCGGTCGGGTTCGATGGATAGCAAATGATCAATCCCACCGGCTTTGGCACGCTGTGTTGCACGGCGCGCTTTAGCTCGGTCATGAAATCATAACCATCGGCGACAGGGATATGCCGCAGCGAGGCGCCAGCGATGATCGCGCCGAATGGGTGGATCGGGTAGCTGGGGTTCGGCACCAGCAGCACGTCACCAGGCGAGGTGATCGCCTGGGCTAAGTTTGCCAGCCCCTCTTTCGAGCCAAGCGTTACAATTGCTTCGCTCTCCGGATCGATGGAGACGTTGAAGCGGCGCTCGTAATAGGCGCTGATCGCGCGGCGCAGCCCGGGCACACCCTTGCTGGTGGAGTAGCGATGCGCGCGCGGGTTCAGCGCGGCTTCCCGCAGCTTCTCAACGATGTGTGGTGGCGTCGGCTGATCCGGGTTGCCCATGCCAAAGTCGATAATGTCCTCGCCTGCATGACGCGCGGCCGCCTTCATAGCGTTCACCTCGGCGAAGAGGTACGGGGGCAGGCGCTTAATCTTGTGGAACTGCTGTTCCAGGCGGTCAGAGAGGGTCGACATCGTGCGATTGCTGCTTTGCGGTTGCTGGGTGGGAAATAGGGGCGAATCGTTCCGCTATTGGCCGAGTGTTCGCAAGCGGACGCGACGCAGCGAAGCTATTCGGAAATTGATACTGATTCGATCCTGCGGAATGCCGCTGGAAACTAGCTGATCGCGCACCGGATTGACAGTGACATCAGAGAATTCAGGGCCCTCCATCATCAGCAGGATAAGGCTGTTGTTTTGTGCCTGTGATTGCGCAAAAGCGGTCACGGCGGCGCGGCGCTCGGCATCGAACCATTGCGGACTTTCCGCGTTGAAATCCAAGGTGTTGTCGCGGGCAATCGCCTGTGGTGGGGGACCGGCTGTTCCGCTTGTGGCTCGCCGTTGAGCAGGGCTGATGACTGGGGGTGTCTTGGGCGGTTCGCCGGCCACAGATGGCGCGGAAAGGTTGGGGGCTGCTGGTCTTGCTAGGGCCGGTGCCATCGTGCGCGTTCGGGAGGACCCGGACCTTGGAATAGAAATCGGTGTGATCCTGGCAGCAGGCGGGCTGCCAAGGGATGTTGCATCTGGCCGTAGGTGCTGACCTTGGCCGGATCTGCCTGTATCCTGGCGCAGGGCCGCAATCTTGGCATTCACCTCATTCGGGTCCGGCAGATTGGTTGGGCGATCTGGGACATTGCTGAGTGATGGATAGTCGCCGGATTTCAGGCCCGGGCGGTCGCTCAACCGCCAGGGGTTCGGCGCAGGCGCTTGTTCGACATTGTTCATCCAATCGGATCCCGATTGGACAGCGGCTGCGATGCGGTTTTCTTCCGGCGCACACGCGCTCAAGACAATAGTCGCAGCAAGACTTGCCGCCACCATTGGACGTTCGCATATAAAGAGAAGGTCGAATAGACGGGCCAAAATCAATGCCTCACATTCTAGCCATACTGCCAACACGCTTGTGATTGCATGTCACGCCATACGGATGGTTTGGCGGCAGGGCAAGTCATTGATAGGCGCATGAGGGACCAAACGCGATGTCAAATCAGCCATTTCAGCCCAGCGATATGTCCAAAGAATTGGCAGAAATCGCCGAACGCTCACAGAAATTGGTCACGGACTTCCTCGCGAAGAACGCGAAGAGTGCAACGGGCGGACAGGGTGGAAAACAAGCGCAGCCGGATATGGACAGTCAGTTCGATCCGGTTGGTATCGGTCGCGCATTTATCGAGATGACCCAGCGAATGATGACCGACCCTGCCAAGATGGTCGAGGCGCAGACAGAGCTGTGGCAATCCTACATGAAATTGTGGGAGACCACGACCCGGCGAATGATGGGCGAAGAGGTTGCGCCTGTTGCGGTTCCTAACAAGGGCGATAAACGTTTCAGAGGTGATGATTGGTCGGAGAATTTGGTGTTCGACTACATCAAACAATCATATCTGTTGGCCGCCCAGTGGTTGCAGCAGAACGTAGATCAGACCGAATTTCCAGACGCCCACACGCACCAGAAAGTCGATTTCTATATCCGCCAGTTCTCCGATGCGATGGCGCCGACCAACTTTGCCGCGACCAATCCGCAGGTGCTGCGTGAAACCGTTGAAACACGCGGCGAGAACCTGATCCGCGGGCTCAACAACCTGCTCCAGGATCTGGAGGCTGGGGACGGCAACTTGAAAATCAGCCAAACCAAGGCTGGTACGTTTGAGGTTGGCAAGAATATTGCGACGACACCGGGCAAGGTCGTTCACCAAGGCCGCCTGATGCAATTGCTATGTTTTGAGCCGGCGACACCGCAGCAGTTCAAGCGGCCCTTGATGATCGTGCCGCCATGGATCAACAAATACTATATCCTGGACCTGCAGCCGAAAAACTCATTCGTGAAATGGGCGTCGGAGCAGGGGCACACGGTTTATGTGCTGTCCTGGGTCAATCCTCTAGACGAATCGGCGAATGCCACTTTCGAAGACTATATGCGCGAGGGTGTGCTGGAAGCACTCGATGCCATCGAGCGTGATATTGGCTCTGGTGAGGTGAACGCTATCGGCTATTGCCTGGGCGGCACACTACTGGCCTCGACGCTGGCGCACATGGCGGCCATTGGTGACGACCGGATCAAGAGCGCCACCTATTTTGCCTCTCTGGTGGATTTCTCCGAGCCGGGCGAGTTGGGCGTGTTCATCGATGAGGAACAGATTAAGTCTATCGAGCTAGAGATGGAGAAGAAGGGCTATCTGGATGGCAATCAGATGGCCTCGACCTTCAACATGCTGCGGGCTAACGATCTGATCTGGTCGTTCGTGGTCAACAACTACCTGATGGGCAAGGACCCGTTCCCCTTCGATCTGCTCTATTGGAACAGCGACGCAACCCGCATGCCAAAGGCGATGCACAGCTTCTATCTGCGCAACATGTACCAGCAGAACCAACTGGCACAGCCGGGTGCGCTGACGCTGCTAGGGACGCCGTTAGACCTGCGGGCAATTCAGACACCGTCGACGGTTATTGGCACCAAAGAGGACCACATCGCGCCTTGGAAGGCGGTCTACAAGGGCTGCCGCAACTATCAGGGCGAGAAACAGTTTATTTTGGCCGCTTCTGGCCATATCGCTGGCATCGTTAATCCACCGGCGGCGCAGAAGTATAGCTATTGGCTAAACAATGATTGGCCAGAAGATCGCGACGCCTGGTTTGAGGGCGCGACGGAGCATCAGGGGTCTTGGTGGCCACATTGGCAGACCTGGGTTGCCCAATACGCTGGTGATCAGGTGGATGCTCGAACGCCGGGCGCAAACGGCCTCAAACCTTTGGAAGATGCGCCGGGCAGTTTCGTCAAGATGTAGAGGATAGGCGGGGTTGGCGGCCAAACACGGTCGCCGTCGCTGCCAATCGCCTGCTGACAGTTTCGCCTGCCAGCAGCGCTGCCGGGCCGGATAGGGTCAGATGTTTCTGATCCAAGGCCAAATTGGTCGCCGCCAATCCGCGGCCAGTTGGCGAGATTGCCTGTCCAAGCCGCAATGTAACCCCCAGTCGGATCGCCGTCTCGACGTCGTCCGGCGGCGTCAGCTGCCGGGCCTCATCTAACTCACCATTTTTGGGCGCGCCGCTATAGCGACAGCGAACAGCTGCTGCCAAAAATCCGCGGCCCGCGTGGTCCAGGGCGACGCAGGGCAGGTTCAGTGCACGGGAGTATCCAATGTAGGCGCGACGGTCGGGATGTTCGCGTCCGGCCACATCGGCCAACCAGCTGACCGCTTTGATCAAACGGACAATATCTGGTTTGGCCTCACCAAAAACAGGTGAAAGCCACTGGAACACACGGTCTCCCGCCGGGGGAATGCGCGCTGTGGAGGCGCCAGCCAGCCGGCAATAGTCCAGCAGAGGGTCGCTGTTGCTGCTGCCAAAGCGGTCGTGCACATAGCCCTCGCGCAACCCGTGAGAGGACGCGACTACACTATCCGGTTGGGCGCGATTGATAACGCGGGATAACATAAGCGCGGCGTACGGCATGATTGCGCGCCGGCGTTTGGAGACTGATTCCAACAGGTCGGCTGATTGCTCACTCATCGCGCCGAACAGCGATGCCATCTCATAGGCGCTGTCGGCTGACATGGTGTACTGATGGATGACAGGCAGTGGATAATGGTTTTGCAGCATGTGCGCGCGGGCGAAAGAGCGCCAGGCGCCGCCTACCAGGTAGAATGGCTGATCTGCACAATCTTTAAGCCAGCAAACCTCGGCCAGCGCTGTATCGATCCAGGTTGAAGTTTCGGCCAATGGTGCGTTGGCAGCCCGGCGAAGCGCGCCAATTGGCAGTGTCGCCTGTTCCAGCACAGCCCCATTTTCGAGACGCACCAGCTCCAGGCTGCCACCGCCCAGGTCTCCGACCAGTCCGGTAGCGTTAGGCACTGCGCCGGCCACCCCCTCCGCCGCTAGCCGGGCCTCTTCCAGACCCGACAACACCTCGATCTTTAGCCCGGTCTCTTGCGCGGCGGCCTGCAGGAATTCGCGGCCGTCGCTGGCGTCGCGCACCGCTGACGTCGCAAAGGGGCACAGCGCCTCCGGTTCTTCGTCCGCGGCAACCCGAGCGAACCGCCGCAGTTCCTGAATTGCGGCCTTAGCACCCTCTTGGTGCAGCTTGCCGGTTTCAGAAAGTCCGCGGCCGAGGCCACACATTGCCTTTTCGTCAAACAGTGAGATCAGGGCA
>CALKDI010000156.1 GCA_938084065.1 uncultured Alphaproteobacteria bacterium | reverse complement strand
CTGGGCGCGCTGTCATCCGGCATGCTGCTGTATGGCTGTTCGCTGGTCTATGGCTTCAGCGGCTTTACCGGCTTTGACGCGGTTGCCAATGCGTTGAACAGTGGCGAGGGCGTGCCGTTGGGCGTCGCGGCTGGCATTGTGTTCGTGGTCGCTGGTCTAGCCTTCAAGATTTCCGCCGTTCCATTCCACATGTGGACGCCGGATGTCTACGAGGGCGCGCCGACACCTATCACGGCATTCTTTGCTGTAGCGCCTAAGATCGCGGCGATGGCAATGGTGATCCGTGTATTGTACGGCCCGTTTGGCAATATGGTGGACGTCTGGCAGCAGGTGATCATTTTCATCTCGCTCGCGTCGATGATCCTGGGTGCGTTCGCTGCAGTGGCGCAAACCAGTATCAAGCGCCTGATGGCCTATAGCTCTATCGGCCATGTTGGCTATGCCCTGGTCGGTGTAGCGGCAGGCACGCAGGCGGGCGTTAGCGGCGTACTGATCTACTTTGCACTTTACCTGTTCATGAATGTCGGCACGTTCGCGTGTATCTTGTCGATGCGCCGTGGCGGTCGCATGGTGGAGAGTATTGACGACTTAGCCGGCCTTTCTCGCAGTCACCCGCTGATGGCGGCGGCGTTGGCAGCGTTCATGTTCTCCATGGCTGGTGTGCCGCCTCTGGCCGGGTTCTGGGGCAAGTTGTACGTGTTCCAAGCCGCAGTAGGCTCCGAGTTATATGTGCTGGCCGTGGTTGGCGTGCTGTCCAGTGTGATCAGCTGCTTCTACTATCTGCGCATCATCAAACTGATGTATTTCGATGACTCGGTAGAGGCGTTGGACCGCAACATTGGTGGCGAGATGAAGGCCATCTTGCTGGCCTGTTCCGCCGTGATCCTGCTGTTCATCTTCGTGCCTGGTCCAATTGCCGGACCGGCGACCGCCGCTGCGGCATCGCTGTTCGGCGGCTGATGGCTCAGTCTCAAATACCGCCCGGTTACGCCGTTCGGTATTATGAGACCGTCGGCAGCACCAATGATGAAGCCAAGTCGGCGGCGCGAGCCGGCGCGGTCGATGGCTCTGTATTCTGGAGCGGACACCAAAGCGCCGGCCGCGGCACTCATGGCCGCGAGTGGAGCATGCCGCCGGGCAATCTGGCCGTCTCCATAGTCAAACGTCCACGGGTGCCAATCAACTTCGCCGCACAGGGCGCGCTGGTAACCGCGGTAGCTTTAGCCAGCGCTCTGCCAGAGCTGGGCGTAACCTCCAGTCGTATCCGCCTGAAATGGCCAAACGATGTGCTGGTCGACGGCGCCAAGATTTCCGGCATTTTGCTGGAAGGCGAGGCGGAAGGGCCGGCGACGCGCTGGCTGGTAGTTGGCACCGGTCTGAACCTGGCGCATCACCCATCCGACACACGGCATCCTGCCACCAACCTCGCCGCCTTGGGATTACAGGTGCCGGCAGAAACAGCACTCGCCGCCTACCTGGCCGCGTTCGATCTGTGGTGGAGCCGTTGGCGGCGCTATGATTTTCAGGTCATTGGCACTGCCTGGGCCGTTCGCACACTTCACAAGCCAGGCGATGTGCTGCGGATTACACAAGGGCAGGAGCTGCAGGAACTCATCTATCAAGGCCTTGCGCCGGATGGCGCGCTTGTGGTGAGGGGGCCAGACGGGCTAGAGAAGCATATCGTCTCCGGTGAAATCTTTACATAGATTTCGTCTTTCTCCACCGACCTTTGGACGTTTGTAGCCCATGCTGTTGGCCATCGACGCAGGTAACACCAATACTGTCTTTGCCATCTATGAGGGCGAGGAGCAGCGCGGGCTGTGGCGGGCAGCGACTGATACGCACCGCACGGCGGATGAATACGCGGTGTGGCTGATCCAATTGATGAGCTTGAAAGGCCTGAAGCCTGCCGATATTGACGCGGCGATCATTTCGACCGTGGTTCCAGCGGCGATGTTCAACCTCACCAATTTGTGCGGAAACTATTTTGATATCGCACCGCTCGTTGTTGGTGAGTCAGGCGTTGAACTGGGGATGTCCGTCAACGTGCCCAACCCGCGAGAGGTCGGTGCAGACAGGCTCGTCAACGCTGTAGCAGCTCGTTCTGCTCATGGCTGCCCGCTGATCATTATCGATTTTGGCACTGCGACGACCTTTGATGTGGTTGGTCGCAGTGGCGCTTATGAGGGCGGCATAATCGCGCCAGGGGTTAACTTGTCGATGGAGGCACTCCACATGGCAGCTGCGAAGCTACCACTGGTTGCCGTGCGCCGACCGCAAAAGGTGGTTGGAACGGATACCGTGGGTGCGATGCAGTCCGGCATATTTTGGGGCTATGTAGGCCTGATCGAAGGACTCGTAGCGCGTATCAAGGCTGAGAATGATATGGAGGGGGCCAAGGTGGTTGCAACTGGCGGCCTCTCCACACACTTTTTCAATGCAACGGATGTGATTGATTTGACCGATAAAGACTTAACCCTGCGTGGGTTGCTCGAAATTCACCGGCTGAACTGCTCGTGAGAAAACCAAAGAAACAGAATTCCCAAGCTGAACAATTTCTCGGCCAATTGCCGGTTCCCGGTAAGGATGAGGTGTTGTTCTGCGCGCTAGGCGGCATTGGCGAGATCGGCATGAACGCCGCCCTCTATGGCCACAATGGCGAGTGGATCATGGTCGATTGCGGCATCACTTTTGCCGATGATCAGGAACCCGGCGTCGACGTCCTGTTGCCAGACCTGACCCCGGCTAAGGCGTTGGGTAAGCGACTGAAGGCAATCGTCGTAACCCACGGCCATGAGGACC
Source organism: uncultured Alphaproteobacteria bacterium (assembly GCA_938084065.1). Taxonomy (GTDB): domain Bacteria; phylum Pseudomonadota; class Alphaproteobacteria; order Bin95; family Bin95; genus JACKII01. The sequence continues at coordinate 3,958 of CALKDI010000156.1, read as the reverse complement.
ATCTGGGGGCTATTCCCTACGTTGGGCCCGACCTGGGTGTTCCGGTTTATGCAACGCCGTTTACAGCTACGTTCTTGAAACGAAAGCTGCAGGAAGACGGCAGCGGCAACGTCAAGGTTCAAACGATTGACAGCGGCGGCGAATTCTCGATCGGCCCCTTCAATTTGCGCTACTTGCCCGTACCGCATTCCATCCCAGAGGCGCAATCGTTGGCGATTGGCACTGGCATTGGTACGCTGCTGCACACCGGTGACTGGAAGACAGATCCAAACCCGGTAGTCGGCAAAGGCTTTAAGCCAAAGCGGTTTGAGGCGTTGGGCGATGCGGGTGTGCTGGCGATGTTCTGCGACTCGACCAATGCCATGGTTGAGGGGCGGACTGGCAGCGAGGCGGATTTGGCACCAGACATCGCGAAACAGATCGCCGACGCACCTGGGCGGGTGATCTTCACCAGCTTTGCCAGCAACGTTGCGCGAATGGTTACCATTTGCCGTGCAGCATCGGCGGAGGGACGGCATGTCGGCCTTGTCGGGCGTTCGCTGCGGCGGATGCGGGAGGTTGCAACGGCCACTGGCTATTGGCCCAAGGATTTGCCAGAGATCGTCGAGGAGAACAATCTGGGCTATCTGCCATCGGAACGCACGGTAATCCTATGCACCGGTAGCCAGGGCGAAACTAATGCTGCCCTGGCACGAATGGCGAGCGGTCAGCACCAGCACATTACACTGATGCCCGGCGATACTGTGGTGTACTCCTCGAAGGATATCCCCGGAAATGAGCGGGCTATCGGTCGGATTCGCAATCGCCTGATCGCGTTGGGCGTCCATATCGTGACCTCAGATCAAGCCAATATTCATGTGTCGGGCCACCCAGCCCGCGATGAGTTGCGTGACATGTATGGGTGGGTGCGGCCCAAACTGCTGGTGCCTTGCCATGGTGAGACAGCGCATCTGATGGCCAATGCCAAGCTGGGCGAGGAATGCGGCATCCCGTCGATCGCTCAGGCCCCCGATGGCACGGTGCTGCGCATCAAGAAGGACCACGCCACTGACATCGGACGCATCCGCACGGGTCGTCAAGCGGTTGATGGCTCACGAGTCGTGTCACTAGGCGGGGAGGCTCTGCGGGATCGTCGACGGGTGCTGGAGAACGGTGCCGTTATGGTCAGCGCCGCTTTGGACCGAGCCGGCGATTTGGTCGCCGACCTCGAGATCTCCGCTCACGGGTTGGTCGATGGCGACGACGAAGAGCTGTTGGATGACTTGGCTGATGTGATCGAGGAGACCTTGATCGAAAGCAGCGGTCGGGACATGGAAGCCAAGTCTGAAAAGGTGCGCACCGCCGTTCGCCGGTTCCTGAAGCATCGTTTCAACAAGCGGCCGGTCGTTACCGTCCACCTGTTACGGGTTGATGCTACCGTCGATGTCTGATGTCTTTGTTCGCCACTCAAAAAGGGAAGTGAGTCCCTCATGCTAGGCCGTTTAAATCATGTTGCGATTGTCGTTCCCGACCTGAAGGCGGCAATGGAAACCTACCGGCAATCGCTGGGCGCAACGGTGACAGAACCGGAAATCCTGCCTGACCACGGCGTGACCGTCGTATTCGTCGAGTTGCCCAACACCAAGATTGAGCTGTTGGAGCCATATGGCGAGGGCTCGCCCGTGGCAGCATTCCTGGAAAAATCGCCATCGGGAGGCATGCACCATGTCTGCTATGAGGTGGATGATATCCTCGCCGCCCGAGATCGCCTGAAAGGTGAGGGCGCGCGTGTGCTGGGCGATGGTGAGCCTAAGATCGGTGCTCATGGCAAGCCGGTGCTGTTCCTACACCCCAAGGACTTCTGCGGCACCCTGGTTGAACTAGAGCAGGCGTAACCTCATGAATATTGGCACCGGCATTGTCTCGTTCATCATCATGTGGTGGTTGGTGCTGTTTACGGTGTTGCCTTGGGGCGTGCAGCGCAACGCGAACCCTGCGATAGGCGAGGATCAGGGGGCACCAGTGCGTGCACGGATCTGGTTCAAGGCAGCGGTGACCACAGGCCTTACCATCGTGTTGTGGGGGGCATTGTTCGTCGCAATCGAGATGGACGTTTTCTCGTTCCGTGATATCGCTGGCGGCTATTAGAGCAGCACGAGCGGAATCGTCACAATCAAAAAAAGGCAAGGCCGATGCGTTCGGTCTTGCCTTTTGTCGTGTCTTAACGGCACGAGATATTTGGCGTTTTGCTTCCTCCCTGGACTTGAGCCGCCTGCAGATTGTGCATCTGCCGCAAAACTGATCGTCCAGAACAGATAAGACGGTATGAGACCTTAGGCCAACTGTCTTTTGCCATTCCGCAATGTGGAAGGTGAGATTAATTGGGTAGCGCTTACGGCTCAAAAAATTAGGGCAGAGCGCGATCCATATAGATGAGGCTCTGCCCTAGGACTTTGACACGTTTATGCCAGTTGGGTCTCAGTCATCGCCGGTACCGTAGCACCGGCGATGACTTTGGTTTTTACGAGCCGTTGAGCGCCGCCAAAACCTTCGGCGGAGACATTGGCAGTTCGGTCATGCGGATGCCGATAGCATGGGAGACGGCGTTGCCGATGGCGGCCAATGGCGGAACCAGCGGAATTTCGCCGACGCCTTTGACGCCGTACGGATGCTTCACGTTCGGCACCTCGATCATGATGGTGTCGATTTTTGGCAGGTCGGAGGCGACCGGCATACGATAATCCAGGAAACCTGCGTTATCGAGGTGGCCGTCTTTGTTGTAAACGTAGTCCTCGTTCAGCGCCCAGCCGATGCCTTGCACCACGCCGCCCTGGATCTGGCCTTCCACATAGTCAGGATGGATGGCGCGGCCAACATCCTGGCAAGCGGTGTAGCGCAGGATCTTTACAGCGCCGGTTTCCCGGTCAACCTCAACATCGACCATGTGAGCGCCGAAGGCACCCATGTGGCCGGTTGCGTTGAGAGAGACGGCCGCCGTGATCGGACCACCGGTCGACTCGGCTTTCGCTGCCAAATCTTCCAGAGACAATGGCTCGAAATCACCAGCGTTCTGGCCGGCCGGGTGGGCCGCGCCGTCACGCCATTCAACTGCAGCTTCATCAATGCCCCAAATCCGCGCCGCACGCGACTTGAGCGTCTTGATAACCTGGCCAGTGGCCTGATCGACTGCCATTGCAGCTGCGAAGGTCACGCGGCTACCGCCGGTCACACCACTGATGCCGATGTTGTTGGTGTCACCGATCTGTGCCCGCACCTTGCGGTAATCGATGCCTAGCATCTCCGACGCAATGTTGACCATGGACGCGCGGCTGCCACCGATGTCCGGGTGGCCAGTGATGACCAGCGCCGTGCCATCTTCGTTGATGTGCAGCTGGGCGCTGGATTCGCCGCCCGCATTGCCCCAATAGCCAACGGCGATGCCGCGGCCTTGGTTCGGGCCCAGCGGGACCTTGGCGTTCGGATGGTTTTCCACCGCCGCGATGCACTCTTCCATGCCCGCGTCGCCAATCTTGGCGCCGTAGATGGTTGGCTCGTCAGGGCCAAGCAGGTTCTGCCTGCGCAATTCCCACGGATCCATGTCAAGCTTGTCGGCAATCTCGTCCAGGATGCTTTCGAACACGTAGTTGCCCTGCGGCGCACCCGGGCCCCGATAGGCCGTAACATTCGGGCGGTTCGATACGACGTCGAGGCCCTTAATGTCAGCGTTCGGGATCTTGTAGCTCGAGAACGAGAACGTGCAGGCACGGCCAACTGGCGATCCCGGATAGGCTCCCGCCTGGAAGTTGTAGGCGCCCTGCACCGCTGTGATCTTGCCAGCTTTGGTCACGCCGACCTTCAGAATGGCAGACATGCCAGATGCTGGCCCTGTGCCTTCGAACACATCCTCACGGCTGTGTTGCATCTTGACCGGACGGCCTGTTTTTCTGGACAGCACCATCGCCACTGGCTCTAGGAAGAC
>CALKDI010000155.1 GCA_938084065.1 uncultured Alphaproteobacteria bacterium | reverse complement strand
TTGCCTCGGCGTTGGGTGGTTGAACGGACCTTTGCTTGGCTTGGCCGCTGCCGCCGATTGGCCAAAGACTGGGAAACGACAATCGAAAGCTCGACCGCTTGGGCCTATGTCGCCAACATTCGCCTCATGACCAGACGCCTGACAAGGTATTGCTCTTGCAACTGAACTTTTGAGTCAGGCTCTAAAGCGCTGATCGCCGCCTCATAATTTTCCATTTTCGTCGCGACGGCGGCATAGCGAAACATAATATCGAGATTGGTAGGGTCTCTCAGCATCGATTGAAACAGGCGATCGTAGGTCTGTTCTCGCGATGCATCATTTTCTGCCGCTTGGTCAGCAGCTAAACCCCGACCTGATGACATGAAGGCACAAAGCAATAATACAGCAACAGTGCATAAATGAATTTTGCGACCTGATTTGGAAGTTAGAAACCTAGCCATGCAACCGTTCCCAAACTATGGCGTTTTTTTGATGTGCAAAGGATCAAACTCAGGATTCGAGAGGATGAAAGAACGCGCCTCTACCTTAACAAAAGTTGTTACTCAGGTGTCAATGGGGCTGTCAAGCCCTTACCCGGCATTTCCCATTTAAATTGCCTCCGAGCAGGCTATCGTCGATACCCCTGTCGTTTGACCCAGTTTGTCCATCCAATCGAGGGTTCAGAGCGCCGTCCGTGCGTGCTGAGCACGTGATGCCGGCAATTGGGCTACAAACCGCCAAAATCAGCGCGTGTTGAACTGTGCTGCGGTCAGCCTCAGCCTCTTTGCCGAGTTTTGTCAGGGTGGCCGCCATCATGCAGCAGCCTTTATCGCTGGCGGCCCGCGCAGGCCATTGATCAGGGCCAGGATGCCTTTGAAGACAGACCTCGGTAGACCGGCCTCGGCCATCTGGAAGACGGCCTAGCGCGCATGTTTGACCAGTCGAGTGCCGGTCTTGATCAAGCGTTCCCGGAGGGAGGTTAGCGACCAGGATTTGATCGCCTCCGGCGTCGCGATAGTGCGCAGGAAGTTGGCGAGGTTGCAGGGGGAGGGGACGTGGCAGGAACTAAACCGAATTGGCAAGGTTGCGCTTTAAACCGTCAGAAATTCGCTCAAAATCCGAGGGCCACCTTCGGAGATTAAGCGTCTGAAGCGCATTTTTCTAATGGTGGTTTTTATGATTGTTCGAAATTTCATATTTGAAATTTCACATGTAAAACAATTATTTAACCAAAAAATTGGCGGATGGGGTGGGATTCGAACCCACGGTACGCTTACACGCACGCCGGTTTTCAAGACCGGTGCATTCAACCACTCTGCCACCCATCCGGATGCTGTGGTCCGGCAGTTCCTAGCGCTTTCGCCAGAGTTTCGTCAATGCGGCGATTGTGAGTAAAAGTTACTAGATATATTATGAGAAATAATATTCAACCTGTCGACGCACTATCAACCCGTTACCGGACCCCGCCCTGAACACATTGAACGAAATCGCGAAAGCGGGTGCGGATCGGCGGCGACATTCATCCTCGCAGGCCGCATCAGACGTTAGCCCTATTGCGTGCGGCTCCGGCCCGTACGATCTACACATCAGGATTTCATTTCACGAACAATAACCGCCCCTAACCGCACGACCGGAGGATCAGCCAATGGCAGATACGCAGGAGCTAGAGCCGACTCCGCTGGTTGATGAGGAACCCGCACCGCTGGTCTTGAGTCCTGAATGGATTGACCAGGTTAGCGATGCGCTGAACGCAGGCGATGCTGACGCCGTTCAGTCCTATGTAGATCCCCTCCCCCCCGCCGATGTGGCAGATTTGGTCGAGGCGTTGTCGTCTGACGAGCGTGCTTCGCTCGTGCGAATGTTGGGTGATACGCTCGACGGCGAAGTGTTGGCGGAGGTCGATGGCGCTGTCCGGGATGACATGCTGGACGCGCTGCAGCCAGAAGAACTGGCCGCCGCCGTCGCGGATATGGAGTCCGATGACGCGCTAGAGGTCGTCGCCGACCTGGACCCTGAGCAGCGTGAAGACCTGCTCTCGCGTCTGCCGGAAGCCGATCAGGTGTTGCTGCGCCAAGGCCTGACCTATCCGGAATACACCGCCGGCCGCCTGATGCAGCGCGACCTGCTGGCCATCCCAGGCTTCTGGACCGTTGGCGATACCATTGATTTCCTGCGCGCCTCCAGCGACCTGCCGGACGATTTTTACGATATCTTCGTAGTTGATCCGCGCCACCAGCCCATTGGCCAGATCGCCCTCAGCCGCATTCTCCGGAACAAGCGCCCGGTGCAAATCAGCGAGATTATGGAGACGCCGCTGATTGCGTTTGCTGTGGACATGGATCAGGAGGATTTGGCCCACGAGTTCCGGCAAAAAGATCTGACATCCGCCCCCATTGTCGGCGATGATGGCCGGCTATTGGGTGTTGTCACCATTGACGACATCGTCGACGTTATCGACGAGGAGCATGAAGACGATCTGCTGCGCATGGCTGGTGTTAGCGAGGGTGACCTGTATGAGGCCGCCTGGGACACGACCAAAGCGCGCTTCCAGTGGCTGCTAATCAACCTCGGCACCGCAGTTTTGGCCTCGGCGGTTATATCCATGTTCGAGGCAACGATTGAGCAGATCGTGGCCTTAGCCGTCCTGATGCCTATCGTGGCCAGCATGGGCGGTAACGCGGGGACACAGACATTGACGGTTGCCGTCCGCGCTATGGCGATGCGCCAACTCAACCGCAGGAATGCCATGCGGATCGTCTGGAAAGAGGTTATCGTCGGTGGCATTAACGGCCTGGCATTTGCCGTCATAGCGGGTGGGTTTGCCGGCTTATGGTTCGGCGACGCGATGCTGGGTATCGTCATAGCGTCAGCCATGATTATCAATATGGTCATCGCCGGCTTCTTTGGTGTCGCGATTCCCATCAGCCTCGACCGTTTCAAGATCGACCCCGCCATCGCCTCGTCTGTGCTGCTGACGACGGTGACCGATGTGGTCGGCTTCTTTGCGTTTCTGGGTTTGGCGGCGCTGTTGCTGATTTAGGCCTCCGGCGCCGTAATATGGCGGAGGTGCCCGGTTTTCAGCCAGAAAACCGCGCCTGCCTTCCCCGCCTTCACATCGAACGTGCCGCCGTCGGGAACCCGCACCCAAGACTGCGGACGCAGTGCATCGCCGGATTCAGAGGCGCTCCCCTCCACCACTAGCAGTTCGCCGCCACCCACCGCGTCAACTCGGCCAGCCGTGCCCGGCGCCCATCGCTCCAGCCGCACCAGCTCCTGGCCATCGTCAAACAGTGGCGTAACCATGATGCCCGGCCGCCCTGCCGGCTCAACCGCGCCGGATTTGGCTGTATCGATCCGCACGTGGCTGCGGTCAGCCAGATCAAATTGCCAGAGCTTCACAAAAATCATACAACCCGGCGTAGAGCCCGGAGTGTGTCGCGAGGTCGGTGGATTGCGAATGTAGGAGCCTGCCGGAAACGCCCCGTGCTCATCCTCAAACACGCCTTCCAGCACCAAAAACTCCTCGCCGCCATCGTGCGTATGCGGCGAGAAATGGCTGTCTGGCGCATAGCGAACGATAGTCGTCGCCCGCGCAACCTCGTCACCAATGCGGTCCAAAGGGCGGCGATCAACCCCTGCCATAGGCGAGCGGACCCACTCAACCGAGTCGCCATGCACCACAACCCGTTGGCTGAAATCAGCATTGATCTTCATATCCGGCCTTCCTTCTGTCCTGCGCTCGATTAGATATTTGCTGATAGGCCTGGAAACGCAATGCCAGATACTGAATGAAAAGGTCTCGGGCGCGATACGCCAGAGCCAGTTTCCCGACCCTACTGGATGCCTCCAAGCCATATCCCTTGTGCCAGTGGGACACCGCTTGCTACGGTTCGGTAAAGCTCATACCGACCCTAGAAGGCTCCGCCCATGCCCCGCATCTCCGAATCCTTCGATCCTGCTGCGGTCGAATGGCGCCACGTCGCCGACCTATCAAACTCAGAATACAAGGTTGATTTCGAATACAGCCTGCTCGGCTATGATTTGGAGAGTGGGCGGCTGGATATGCTGTTGCGCTATGGCAAGGGTGGCGGTCATTGCCGCAGGCACCGTCATGTGGCCGCAACCGCAACGCTCATATTGGAAGGCGAGCAGTTCATTACCGACCTGCTGCCCGATGGCTCCACCAAGCAGGTGCACCGCACCAAGGGTGACTACGCGTTGTCTGCCGCTGATGCTCACCCGCACAACGAATGCGGCGGGGATGATGGCGGCACAGTCCTGCTGTCCATGCACGCTGCCGCCGATGGCGTCTTGTTCGAGTATTTCGACGAGAACATGCAAAACCCCTGGACGCTGTCCATCCAACAATACGTCGATGCCTGGATCAAAGGCACCACCTATGGCGAGGGGCCAAAGCAGTCTGCCGCCTGAGGCTTTTCCCTGGCTAGACGGCTGGCCGATAGCCGCTATCATGGCGGCCAATCTCACGCCTAGCCAAAGAGCCCTGCCCCATGCCCAGCATCAACCACAACAATCTGCGCGCCGTTTGCCATGCCATTGCGTCCGCTGCCGGCAGCAGCGAGGCGGAGGCAACGCAGGTCGCGGATAACCTGGTGACCGCCAATCTCACTGGCCACGACTCGCACGGCATTGGCATGCTGCCACGCTATGTCGCCTGCATCCCAACCGGTGAGCTAAAGCCGAATGTGGAGATCACCGTGGTCAGCGATGAGGGCACGACCCTGGTGCTGGACGCCAACCATGGCTATGGCCAGACCGTTGGCAAAAAAGCCATGGAGATGGGGATAGAGCGGGCGCGAGAGCATGGCGTTTGCGTCGTCGCTATCCGCAACAGCTTTCACCTCTGCCGCATCGGTGCATGGGGTGAGCAATGTGCCGCTGCGGGCCTGGTCTCCATGCATCATGTTAACGTCCACGGCCATGATGGCTTGGTAGCGCCCTTCCGCGGCACCGACTCGCGCTTCACGACCAACCCCTATTGCGCCGTTCTGCCCGGCACCGCCAACAACCCACCGACTGTGCTGGACTTCGCTACGTCCATTGTCGCCGGCGGCAAAGTTCGCGTTGCCAAGAACAAGGGCGAGCAGATGCCGGAAGGCTATTTGATAGACGGCCATGGCAAGCCCACCACCGACCCGAACGCCCTGTTCGCTGAACCCAAGGGCGCAATCCAGGCCATGGGCGGGCACAAAGGCTATGGCCTCAGCGTCATCAATGAGCTGTTCGGCGGCGTGCTCACCGGCGGCGGCACCTGCCGCCCGGAGAACAAGCACGAGGATGACACCATCCTGAACGGCATGCTCTCCGTCATCATCGACCCGATGCGTTTGGTGACCAAAGCGTTCTTTGACTCAGAGACTGACGCTACCCTGGCCCACGTCAAAGCCTCGCCGCCGGCCAACCCGGCAGAGCCTGTGCTGATCCCTGGCGACCCAGAGCGCGCCACCAAGGCTGACCGGGAGGCCAACGGCGTGCCCGTCGATGATGAGACTTGGGCGGAGATGGTGGGCGCTGCCAAGAATGTCGGCATCTCAGCCACTGAAATCGAAGCCATCGCCTTCCGCAACTAGCGCCCAACCGCTCGCCCTTCCAACCGTCATTGCGAACCGTAGGTGCGGAAACCCAGATGGCTCTGGCTGGAGCCGACTAGATTGCCACGCCCGCTGCGCGGTCTCGCAATGACGGCGGGAGAGGCCACAACTTGCCCCTTCGCCGGAGTCTCACCATGGCCAAACGCCCCAACATCCTCATGATCGTTACCGACCAGCACCGGCCCGACTTCACCGGCTTTGGCGGCAACTCCGTTGTCAAAACACCCAACCTGGATGCCCTCGCCGCGCAATCCATGCGCTTTGACAAGGCCTATGTCGCCAACCCAATCTGCATGCCGAACCGGTCCACCATCTTTACCGGGCGCATGCCGTCGGTGCATGGCACCCGCTACAACGGCATCGCGCTCGATCCCAAGGCCCGCACCTTCCCCGGCGCTCTACGCGCTGCTGGCTATCGCACAGCCCATATCGGCAAGTGCCACCTGCAAAACATGGGCAGCTCACCCGAAATGTTGGCCCGTGCCATGGGCGATCTACCACCACAGGACGCGCGCGTTGAAGACGCGCCAGACGGCTGGGACCGCTATGAGGACGTCAAACGCCACAAAGCCGGTCCGGTGGAGATGCCCGACGACTATTACGGCTTTGAACAGGTCGACCTGTCCGTTGGCCATTCTGATGGCTGCACCGGCCATTATGAGCACTGGGCCAAGGAAAAGGGCTTCGACATCGCGGCGCTGCGCGGCTCGGCCAACGCCGAAGAGGTCCGCAACCCAGCGGTCCACGTCTGGCGCACATCAGTGCCGGAGGAGGTCTACCCGACCACCTACATTACCGAATGCACCGAAAAATACCTACAACGACACGCCGCAGAGCGCGCAGATGAGCCGTTCTTCGCCGTCTGCTCCTACCCGGACCCGCACCATCCCTTCACCCCGCCCGGCCGCTATTTCGACATGTATAACCCAGCGGATATGCCCCTACCCGCCACGTTCAACGACCCACACGAGCGCTCCACGCCGCAGTACAAACGCATGCTTGGTAAACGCGGACAGCCGCTGCGCGCCCACGTCAATCCGTTCTCCCCCACCGAGGCCGAGTATCGGGAGATGGCAGCTCGCGCCTATGCCATGGTCACTATGGTAGACGACGGCATCGGTCGCGTGTTGACGGCATTAGAAGCGTCTGGCCTAGCCGACAATACCATCATCATTTTCACCGCTGACCACGGCGATATGTTCGGCGATCATGGCATGATGCTGAAAGGCGCCATGCACTATGAAGGCTGCATCCGCGTGCCAATGCTGATCAAGGCTCCAGGCAAAACCGCCGGTGTCAGCAACGCCCTGGTCGGCTCCATCGATCTCGCCGCGACGGTTTTATCCATGGCGGACGTGACCGGCTTCCACGGCATGCAGAGCCACGACTTCAGCGGCTTGCTGGATGATCCTACCGGCTCTGTGCGCCAATCGGTATTGATTGAGGAAGATCAGGTGCACGACATGGTCCATACCGGTCAGTCTCTGCGCATGCGCACCCTCGTGACAGAGGCGGCCCGCCTGACCATTTACGATGGCCTGGACCACGGCGAACTCTTCGACCGCGCCGCGGATCCGGACGAGATGCACAATCTCTACGACCTGCCGGAGGGCAGCCAAGTACAGGCTGCAATGATGACACAATTGGCGCATGAGATGATGGCACACGGCGATCACAGCCCTCGGCCAACCGCCTTTGCCTGATAGGAGGCCCGCATGTGCCAAATGACGACCCGCCTGTTACGCCTGAGTATCGCACTTAGCCTTGGCGTCGTTCTCAGCGGTGCGTTCGGCATTGCTGATGCCCAGGCAAAATGCCCACCTGGATTGGCCAAGAAGGGCTCCTGCGTTCCCCCTGGGCAGCGCAAGGATTGGAAACGTGGCGATCATCTGCCGGACAATGTAAAATACCGCATTATCGTCCGGACGAACCGCATGCCAGCACCACGTCCGGGAGAGGCCTATGCCGATATCGGTGGGCGAGTGTACCTGCTAGCACAAGCAACCCGCAGGATTGTTGAGGCCGTCAACCTAGCTGACAAGGCTATTCGATAACCATTTTTTCAACGCACCCAATACGTTAGTTGCACCTTTCGATTGATTTAGATCATGTCAAAATTGTGCCAAGTTCGATAAACTGTAGGTACAGTTTTACCCGCAGGCTAGTTTCCCTGAACGTATTCAATCGTAACGAGAGGCTGACATGGACCAATTCACCCCAATATCTGGCCTTGTTGGGGGGCTGCTAATCGGCCTTTCAGCCTCAGCCTTCGTCCTGCTGAATGGTCGGGTAACCGGAATTAGCGGAATACTAGGTGGTGTCCTGTCGCCAGATCAAGGCGATATCGCTTGGCGCGTGGCCTTTATCGTCGGCCTGATCGTCGGGCCGCTTTTGACCGGAATGGTCACTGGTGCCATGCCTGAAATCATCATGCAGGCCAGCACCCCTCTGCTAATCATCGGCGGATTGCTTGTTGGCTTCGGCACCCGCCTTGGCAATGGCTGCACCAGCGGCCACGGTATTTGCGGTCTGGCCCGTGGGTCAGAGCGTTCCCTGGCAGCAACCGCCGCATTTTTCGGAATGGCCCTCGCGACCGTGTTCATCCTGCGCCATGTGATCGGAGGCTGAGCCCATGCTGAAAATTCTCGCCAGCCTGTTTGCCGGCACGCTATTTGGCGTCGGTCTTACCGTCTCACAAATGGTCAACCCAGCCAAGATCATCGGTTTCCTCGATATCGCCGGCGATTGGGATCCGACCCTCGCCTTCGTCATGGCCGGTGGCCTGATCGCCGCTATTCCCGGGTACTACCTAGCCCGCAAGCGTGGCGAGCCATTCCTAGGTGGCGTGCTGCGCATCCCGACAAGCCGCACCGTCGATGCCAAACTCATCATCGGCTCGCTAATCTTCGGTGTGGGATGGGCTATCTCGGGCCTATGCCCTGGCCCAGCAATTGCCGGCCTCAGCGTCGGCGGCACGCAATCATTCATCTTTGCGGCAGCGATGGCCGTCGGAATGATCGCGTTTCGCTTCGTACCGAACCGCTAGCACACACCCTACCGAATAAAGCGTTTCACATAGTCTGTGCCCAGCCCGACTGACTCGTAATGCTTACGTGCTGCAGCAATTCGGTCAAATACGTCGGTGGTACCGATGGTCTTGCCATCCTCATCGCAATAGAGCAGCGCACCAGTATTGTGGAACAGCGTCACCATCTGGTCGCCTTCATCCACCACCAGCGTGTGAACATCGCCTGGCGGCTCAAACAGATAGGAGCCAGCGGTCGCCACCCAATCCCGCTCCAGGTACCGCCATTGCCCGGACAGGACAAAGCCATGCACCGGTGCCGGGTGGCGATGGCGCGAGACCACGCCGGCCTGCGTCACCTTAGTGATGTGCACCCAATAGCCCTGGCTGACATTCAGGCACAGCGGCCTGGACCACCGGCCCGGGCCATTCGGAACCCAAATACGCTCGTCCTCCGGCTCCAGGCCATCCTTCCAAAACAGCTCATCCAGCATGTCCGGCGGCGCCAGATGAGAGTAGCGCGGAGCAATCGTGTCGAGCATAGATTCGGTCTCCTAAGTTGGCCTATGTAACCTTCAATCTAGCGCAAGGGGTAAGCCCGATACAGCCCAAATGCCTGCCACAACAGGCTGTATCACCTTGTCTATCGGCGGCCACCTGCATATGTTGTTATTCTGCCGCCCGGTAAAAAAGCACAACCACCAATGGATGATGACCTACACAAACTGATCAGCGAAATCTATGCCATCGTTGGCGACGGTCGCAGATGGACCAACGTCCTCGATAGGTTTGCATGGCATATAGGTGCCTATGGTTGCATCATCTCGGAAATTGACGGCATTGCTGGTGACCGGCAAATTGTTACCCCCTATATGAGCTCAAATTTCGACCAAGACAAAATTAATGCATACCTTAAGGTATACAGTGATACAGAGTTTAAAGACCAAAAACGATATGAGATCTTATCAAAAGCCCAAGATGGCGTTGACCTGATCCGCGAAGAAGAACTAGCCCGCGGCTATGAACAAGAATATTTTTCCCGCCCAAGCATTAAATGGTTGCGCGAAGCTGGCGTCGCGGAGCGTATTGGCGGTTTGCTAGACAAAGACAACTTGGCCCGCGCCCGATTCTCCGTCCACCTGAAACAGCCATTGACCGTAGAAGCCCATAGCAGCATTCGACCCTTGATGCAGCATATTGCCAAAGCCATCGATCTGTCTCGCCCGGTTAAACAACTGGAGGCCAACCAAACCCGCCTGATGGCCGGGATCAATCGCTTGAGGATCGGCGTCGCGATATTGGACAGCTTTGGACGCGTTGAGCTGGCAAATGACGAGTTCAACCGCCAGGTGGATGCTTACAGCGCCCTCAGTATCGACCGGGAGCGTCGATTGATCCTCAGCCAGGACCACGACCGCCAATGGTTGGATCAGATGGTGGCTGACGTGCATAAACATGGCCATTTCGGCGCGAGACCACGCAAAGAGGCAATCACAGTCGGTGATGATCCGGATATCGCCAACACCGCGGAAATCGGCGCGCTCTGCATCGAAATCGCCCCGCTGGAGCGCACGGATGAGTTGGGAAGCCGCGCCTTTAACGGCGCCGTCCTCTATAGCCTCGACACAACGCAGAAGGTTGCCTTTGACCCCCAGCTAATGGCAGAACGCTACACTCTATCGAAAACAGAATCTAAACTTTTGGGCTTTGTTGGCCAGGGCTTGAGCAATCCTGAAATCGCTGAAGCGCGTGGAGTTTCCGTCAACACCATCAACGCCCAGGTGAAAGCGCTATTCAGCAAGACCGGAACGAAAAACCGTACGCAGGTCGTCCGCCTTATGGCCTGTTACGGAAACTACTATCTGCTTTAAACGGAGCCACTTATGATTGCGAAAACAGGTTCGCAAAGCCTAACGCTGCCAGTTCTAGCCTAAAACGCTTCCGGCAATTCCACACCACTGGCTGCCAATTGACTGGCCAACGCCAGTTTCAGGTTCTGTAACCCGGCCTCGTTCAATGCCTCACAGCGCGCGACCAACACGTCTTGCGTGTTCGATGCCCGCAGCAGCCACCAGCCATCGGCTGTGTTGACCCGCACACCATCTGTAGCATTCACATCCGCGCCTGCAGCCACCAACCGTTCGTGCACCTCTTTCGGCACCACAAACTTGCGCTCTTCAGAGCAGGTGAAGCGCAGTTCTGGCGTGTTCAGCACCACGGGCAAGGTCAGGCGGAAATCTGCCAGCGTCCCCTGCCCCGTCGCCAATACACCCAAAGTCCGGATGGCTACATACATGGCGTCGTCATAGCCAAAATAGCCGTCGGCATAGAAGATATGGCCACTCATCTCCCCCGCCAGCGGCGCCCCCACCTCTGCCATCTTCGCCTTAATCAGCGAGTGGCCGGTGCAGTACATCATCGGCTTGCCGCCAGCATCGGCAACAGCATCGAACAGCACCTGACTGGCCTTGACGTCAGCAATGATCGTACCGCCTGGATGCCGCTTTAAGACATCCTGCGCCAGCATCACCAAAAGCTGGTCAGCCCACAGCACTTCACCATTGCCGTCAATCACACCAATCCGGTCGCCGTCGCCGTCAAAGGCGATGCCCAATTCGGCTCCTGCAGCCGTCACTGCAGCCTGCAACTGCGCCAGTGTTTCCGGCAGGGTCGGGTCTGGGTGATGAACGGGAAACGTACCATCGACCGGCGCGTTCAAAACCGTGTGCTCGCCCGGCAGCTTAGCCACCATCGCTTCAACCGAGGGGCCAGTTGCGCCGTTGCCACAATCCCAGACGACCTTCAAGGCACGGCCCGGCGTGTAGTCCCCAACCATTCGCTCAACATATGCCGCGTTGATATCGACGCTGGTTTCCATATCACGACCTGTACCAGATGCAAACGTCCCAGCCGCAGCAATCCGGCCAATCTCCTGAATTTCCTCACCGAAGAAAGGCTTCTTCTGCAGGATCATCTTGAAGCCGTTATAGTCCGGCGGATTGTGACTGCCGGTGATCTGAATGCCGCCGTCAACATCGTCCAGATGATAGCAGGAGAAGTAGAGCATCGGCGTCGGGCTCATGCCAATGCGCACTGCATCGACGCCACCAGCCAGCAATCCCGCGACTACGGCATCCGCCATTATTGGCGACGACAGCCTGCCATCATAGCCAACCGCGATCTTTTTCGCGCCACGCGCCCGCGCCATCGTCGCAAACGCCTGGCCGATGGCTCGGGCATCAGCCTCGAACAAAGTGTCGTCAATCACGCCGCGAATGTCGTACTCGCGCAGGATCGTTGGATGAAACTGATGCATGCTTGCGGTCATTCTGCGGCCTCAACCTGATCGGATGGTATCACTATGCCGTCATATCCACGGCCAATGCCGTAGTACGTGAACCCAGCGGCACGCATCTCTTCAGGCACGTAAATGTTGCGCATGTCGACCATCAACGGATTTGTCATCAGGCTTTTAACCCGGTCCAATTGCAATGCTCGAAATTCATTCCATTCCGTCACGATTGCCAGACAATCCGCCCCTTCCAGGGCGTCATAGGCGCTTGTCGCATAATAGGGACCAGTACCAATCTCTGCCTTGGCATTGTCCATGCCTTGCGGGTCGAACACGCGGGCTTCAACCCCTGCGCCCATCAGTGCCGGCACAATCGCTAGAGCCGGAGACTCACGCATGTCATCTGTGCCGGGTTTGAAGGTCAGGCCCAACACCGCCACTTTCTTGCCTCGTGCTGCCTGCGCGCCGCCCAGCGCATCAATCACCCGATCCGCCATCGCCAATTTGCGGCGGTCGTTGATTTCAACGACGGCCTCAACAATCCGCAGCGGCGCACCGTATTGGCGCGCACTGTAGGCCAGCGCCAACGTGTCCTTGGGAAAGCATGAGCCGCCGTATCCTGGCCCCGGATGCAGGAACTTACCGCCGATCCGGCCATCCAAGCCAATGCCCTTAGCTACATGCTGAACGTCGGCCCCTGTTTTCTCACAAAGATCAGAGATTTCGTTGATGAAGGTGATCTTCGTCGCCAGGAAAGCGTTGGCTGCGTATTTGATCAACTCTGCGGTGACGATGTCCGTAAAGACCATTGGCACCTCACGCAGAGACAATGGCCGATACAACTGGCGCATCTGCTCCCGCGCGCGTTCACTCTCCGCCCCCATGACGACCCGGTCCGGCCGCATGAAGTCTTCAATCGCTGCGCCCTCGCGCAAAAATTCGGGGTTTGAGACCACATCCCATTCAGCCTCAACCGGCGCAAATTTGCCGACAATGCGCGCAACCTCCTTGCCGGTGCCGACAGGAACGGTGGATTTGGTGACGACGGTGGTATAGCCAGTCAGGTTCCGCGCAACCTGCTCCGCTGCAGCATAAACATAGCGCAGGTCGGCGAAACCATCGCCGCGGCGCGACGGCGTACCGACAGCGATAAACACCATGTCCGCGCCCGGCACGGCTTCTGCCAGACTGGTCGAAAATGTGAGCCTGCCCGCCTTGCAATTGTTGGCAACCAGCTCTTCCAAACCAGGCTCGTAGATCGGAATCTCTCCGTTCTCTAACGCCTTGATTTTGGTTTCATCGACATCGACGCAAGTGACATCAAAACCAAATTCAGAGAAGCAAGCACCGGTAACCAGGCCAACATATCCCGCGCCGATCATCACCACTTTCATCGATGCAACCCTTTCTGGTGCCTCATCTCACCGCCTTGCATCAGGTGGCGTCTTAATAGTCATCGCCTCTATAGGCGGTTGGACAGACCACAGCCTTTACCGCAGACTGCCTTCTAGGTGAAATAGGGCAATAGTGCGGATCGCATGTCCGCGCCCAGATCCGGCCGAGCCAGAGCAAAGGCCACGTTCGCCTCCATAAACCCAACTTTGTCACCACAATCGAAGCGCTTTCCCTCGAACCGCAGTCCATGGAAAGGATGCGCGCCAATCGTGCGCGCCATAGCATCCGTCAACTGGATTTCCCCACCAGCACCAACCACCTTTTCCGCCAGGAAATCCATCACCTGCGGCAGCAGCACATAGCGCCCGATGATCGACAGCGTCGAAGGGGCCACCTCCGGCTTTGGCTTTTCCACCAAGCCCTTAACCGATGCTAGTCGCCCGTCGTCGCTCTCAACATCCAGGATACCATAGCGTTGCGTGTGCTCGCGCGGCACGTCCATCACCGCAACGACGTTGCCGCCAGTCTCCTCATAGACCTCTAGCAATTGCTTAAGGCAGGGCGTGTTCGATTGCACCAGATCATCCGGCAGCAGCACCGCAAACGGCTCATCGCCCACCAGAGCCTTAGCGCACCATACGGCGTGCCCCAGCCCCATCGGCTCCTGCTGGCGCACATAGGAGATGGAGCCCGGCGGCATCATCATCTCGCGCACGATCTGCAAGCCGTCCAACTTGTCCCGTGCCTGCAACATCGCGTCGAGTTCGAAGCTGAAATCGAAATGATCCTCAATCGCCGCCTTGCCACGACCGGTCACAAAGATAAATCGCTCAATCCCTGCCGCCCGAGCCTCCTCAACCGCGTATTGGATCAAGGGCTTGTCGACGACAGGCAGCATTTCCTTTGGCATCGCCTTGGTTGCAGGCAAGAACCGGGTACCAAGACCGCCGACGGGGAATACGGCAGTACGAACTTTTTGCGGCATGAAAGCTCCTTCGAGCACTCTCTGACTTTGGCCGAAGCACATACAATTGATTGAAAAGGCTGCCGATGCGGTTAATCGCGCCACCGGCGCAACGCTATTCCTCAGCCAACAACAAATCCTTGGCCGCATTGATTTTCGCAGCCAGATAGGGGCTGCCGCCTTTGTCTGGATGTGCGTGTTGCATCAACCGTCGGTAGGCCTTGCGCACGGCATCCGCACCAGCGCCCGGCTCCAGCCCCAGCACTTGATAGGCCTCCTCGCGCGACATCCCATCATGGCCTGTGCCAGCATCCGCCTCGCCAGCAGCGCCAGCGCCCGCCGCCTCGCGCCACTCTGCGCCCAGGGTCCGATCCAGATAGGCCTCCAGCAGCCGCGCGCCCTGCTCGTCTGCGCCCACCATCCACTGATAGAGGTCGACCAGCAGCACGTTATCCAGGTCGGACAGCCGCCGCCCCTCGAACGGACCGTCCAGCACCACGCCGTCCATCTCGCCCGAGTCGTGGTCCAGCTCCATCGCCAGTGAGTCGGTTGAGACGTTTGAGGCCTGCCCCCCGCTGGGCCCCCTCGCCGCCTTCCACATGTTCTTCATCGACCGCGCCCGCATCAGCCATGGCAGCAGCATTGGCACCAGGAACAAGGCCCAGGTCAGCCGCCCGATCGCCAGCAGCAGCCCAATCGCGCCAATGATCAGGAAGAACGCTATTACCTTGGCTATGCCGGCGATTTGGCCGGGCGGAGCCTGCACATACCATCGCGCGATCAGCAGAAAGCCGATCAACAGCGCGATGCCCATAAAGAAATAGATAACCACGGCTCAGAGCCCCTCCCTAACGTCCCGGTAATGCTTTGACCGCCGCGGCCAGCCGTTTTACGCCCGCGCCCTTGCCGCCCGAGTAATCCGCCAGCGCCTTACGCCCGCCCGCTGCGAACACCGCCACCGCGCGCAGCAGCTCTGCCAGTTGCGCCGCACTCGCCTCGTCGAAGGGGCAGTAAGCGCCGCCGGTCAGCTTGGCGATTTGTTGAAAGGCGTTGGCGGCAAAGGGGTTCGGCCCCTCCTGAAACATGAACGCCGGCACGCCTGCCAGGCCCAGCTCGCCGGCCCGGTGGCAGACCTCGTCAATATCCTCTTCGAAGGCATCGCCGACGAACACCAGCGCCCCCACCTTCTGCTTGGCCGCCTCATCGCGCGCGTGCTTGAGCACTTTGCCGATCTGCGTTTGCCCGCCGAGGCACGTAACCCCGGTCATCACCTTCAGCAGAGCCTTCGAGTCCGAATACCATTTGGAGGACTTGCACTCGCCAAAGCCGCGATAGAACACCAGCTGCACCGCCAGATCGCCGACACTGGCCGCCTCCTGAAACATGCCGGCCTGCAAGTGCATGGCCCGGTCCCAGGATTGCTGGCGCGAGGCCGTCGCATCCAACGCAAAGATCAGCCGCCCCGCTGCCGCACTCGCGGGCTTGGGAGCCGACTGCACCTTCGCAATAAACGCCTCCACCGCCGCCGAACGCCGAGCGTTTGCGGGTGCCTGAGCAGGTCTCTTGTCAACATCACGTGCCATGGCAGAGAATGTGGCCCGCACAGCACAAAATTGGAAGAGGGGTGTGATGACATGGCCGAGATAGAACCAGGACAAGTGCCTGCGACCGTGCCAAAGGGCAGGGCCGAACTCATTTGGAGCAAGGCCCGTGGCAAGCTCGGGGAAATGACTGGGGCCGGAGCAGCTGGCGAGACTGCCGGTCTGCTGGCTGATACGACGACTGGCGTTGGAGTTGTTCGGGCATCGGCCATGCTGGTCGGCTTGATCTCGGCAGAGGACGATTCGCTTGGCGCCCGCGCCTACGAATTGCTGGGCCGCGCCTTGTTGCTAACCGTAGTGCAACTGGGCCGAAACCTCGCGAAGCAGCAACATGCCGATCTCAAACAGAGCATCGACCTGCTGGCCCCCGACACCATCATCGACCGCAGCTTCTTCGACCGGCCAGACGCCTTTCCGCTCGTTGACATCATGCGCCGCGAACTGGCCAACACCCTCGCCGGCGTTTCCGGCGATGCGAATGTCAAATACGAAGCCTTCGCCGACTTTCCGGACTGGTTCCACCGCCACGTCGCCTTCCTTTATGCCGAGAACCAATCCCGCTACCTGCCACTCCACGGCGCAACCGAGGGGCCGTTCGTGGACGCCTGGAACCGCAAGGTCGACTGGAAAAACTACAGCACGAACGTCATTCAGCAGGAATGGAGCAGCCCGCTGTTCGGCAGGAACAGCGATTTCCAATTCGGTCTGAAGGACGTCTACATCCCGCTCCGCGCCACCGTTCGTACGCCAAAGGCCAAAGACAGCGACAAGTCGGATGATGAAGTCCGGTCGTTGCGCGATGACCACGACGAAACCGAACATCCCTTGCGCGAGCACTTTGCCCGGTGGCTCGAAGACCGCTCCAACAAAGCCGACACGATCCGCCTCGTCACCGGCGGTCCCGGCTGCGGCAAGTCCAGCTTCATGAAGGCTTTGGCCTTCGAAACCGACCAGAAACGCCGCGGCACCGACGACTGGCACGTGATTTTCGTCCCCCTGCACAAGAACAAATTTCGCTTCGATGGCTCGAACCTGACCGCGAGCATTTGCGCCTGCCTGAAAAGCGACGGCTTTGAAGATCGCCACCAGCCCTTCAGCAGCGACCGGATGGAGCCACTTCTGTTCCTGTTCGATGGTCTCGACGAACTGGCCATGCCGGATGGGCCAGAGGCGCTCGACCAGGCGCAGCGACTGGTTTCCGCGGTCCAGCACATGCTCCAGGAAATCGCTGGCGGACCGCGGCGGCGGCAGGTCCGCGCCGTCATCAGCGGCCGCTGGTCGGTGATGGAAAACCTGGTCAAGCCGGGCGACGTCCCGATTGGCGGCCTCGGCATCCACCAGTTGTACCGGGTCGCCCACTACAGCCCGGAAGAACGAGTGGTGGCGAACGAGCACTATGCCAAGGCGCTCAATCTCAAAGTTGAACAACTCCCAGCCGCCTTGCGCGATGACCAGTACGAGCATTTGTCCCGGGAGCCGTTGCTGCATGCCTTCATGGCACTCAGCTACAACCGGCAGGGCCGTTTAGACCCCGAAACAACGACCCGCGCCCACATCTACAACGCCCTGTTTGGCGACATGTTCGACCGGGAGGTTAAAGGCGGCAAGCCCGCCTACAACCTTTTTTACCGCGACGGTGATACAAAGGCGAAAACAGAAGACCGCTTCTTCCTCGCCATGGAGACAATCGCGCTCGCGGCCTACCGCGGCACGGACTTTGAAGCTCAATATCGATCCGCCGCACGGGATAAGGCCAGCGAAGCTCTGACTTCTGCCGGTCTGGATGGGCTGCTAGACAAAGCTGGCACCGATGTCTCGAGTCTGGCGGCCACCTTCTTTACCCGCAAAGATGAGAGCGGCGGCGTCGAATTCCATCACAAAAGCTTTGGCGAATACCTGTATGCCCGGCGCTTAGTCCGGTGGGTGAATGAGTACGCGCAAGATATCGAAGCTGCTCGCGTCGGGAATCCCAAACAAGCGATGATCGACGCAGCCTTCACCGCCTGGCTCCCGCTCGCCGACGCGCATCGCCTGTCATTCGAAGTCCTCGACTTCTTGAAAGGCGAACTCCTTCGTTGCAGTGGCTCTTACGCGACTGCCAAAACCTGGAACACGGCGCTCTTGCCGGTCGTTGAACGCGCACTAGTCGACGGCTGGCAGGAGGGCAGTTCTCAACGCGAGACGGAACGGCGCTCGGTCAATGCCGAAGAAGCCCTGTTCTGCACGTGGCGTTGGCTCGTACCACCGGAGGCTATGGCGGAAGGCGAGCATTGGTCCTTCCCGAACGCCGATGACCGTCTGTCACTATTCCGCTTGCTCCATCGCTCCGCGGCGGTGCATGGCCCCGTGTATGTCATAACAAGAACCATAGGCATCGGGAGTAATTCTCTCACGTTGGAGAGCTTGCAAGGCGCGGACCTGATGCGCGCGGACCTGACGGGCGCGAACCTGACGGGCGCGGACCTGACGGACGCGGACCTGACGGACGCTAGTTTCTCCAAACACCCCACC
The DNA here is from genome assembly GCA_938084065.1 of uncultured Alphaproteobacteria bacterium. Lineage (GTDB taxonomy): Bacteria > Pseudomonadota > Alphaproteobacteria > Bin95 > Bin95 > JACKII01. Next base: position 4,072 of record CALKDI010000155.1, on the reverse strand, counting down.
GAACTCGGCGCTCGCTGGGATGAGGCTCATCCACCCAGAGGCCTTGACACCATCAACATCATAACCACTTAGAACCTATACTGGTTTTCTTGCATTCTCATGTTGAAAACCAGTATAGGTTGCAGCTCTAAGGCAAATGCTGCCGCAGCCTCACAGTGCAAATGTTCACAAATGCTAACAAATGTTAAGGTTTCGCACCCCTACCCCATAACTCATTGATTCACAACAATATCAACCGCCACCACCTTAACATTCCTTCGCATTCCTCAGCCAGCCACCTTAGCCGCCTCTGCCTTCGCATCCCGCCGCCCCTGGCGCGCCAGCATAGCCTCGCGGTAGGCGATGTAGGTGGCGCTGCCGAAGATCAGGGTACCGCCGATCCAGGCCCACATGTCCGGGATCTCGTTCCAGACCAGATAGCCGACAATGCTCGCCCAGATCAGGCGGGTGAAGTCCAGCGGCAGCACCGCCGTCGAGTCCGCCTTGCGGAAGCTCTGGGCAAAGGCCAGATGGCCAATCGTGCCCAGACAGCCGACCAGGAACAGCCAACCCAACTGCTCCCACGTCGGCGTCTGCCAGACGAAGTACGCGAACGCGCCACTGATCGGCGTCAGCACCACGCCCATATAGACCGTCAGCGTCGCACTGCTCTCGGTCTTGCTCATCGACTTGATGATGGCAATCGCAATGCCCCAACTGAACGACGAACAGACAATCAAAATCGTGCCGAGGTTGATCTCCTCTGCGCCCGGCCGCACCACGATCAGCATGCCGACAAAACCCAGCGCCAGCGCGGTAATCCGCCGGATTCTCACCCGCTCCCCCAGCAGCACAATCGCCAACAGCGTCGCAAACAACGGCGCGGAGAAACTCAACGCCGTCACCTGCGCCAGCGGGATCATGGTCACGCCGGTGAAGAAGGCCAGCATGCCCACCACCTGGATCGTGCCGCGGGTCAGGTGCAGGTGCAGCTTCTTGGTGCGGAACGGCGTCAGGCCCTGCTGCAGAAACACCGGCGTCAACGCCACCAGCCCGAACAGATTGCGGAAGAACGCGACCTCAAACGGCGGCAACGTCTCGCCCACATGGCGGATCATCGACTGCATGCCGACAAAGCAAATGGCCGAAAACAGCATCAGCGCCATGCCCTGGCTGGTGCCGGACGCGCGGGTATAGAGGCCTTGCAGCGCCGTATAGGCAGCCATGAAATATGCTTCTCCTGGGGGTGAGCTTACTCTCTATCAGGTATTGCACTGCACAAGGATCGCATTTTGCGCGCAGCCGCCATGCAGCCGAGCGTTAGCCTTTCGGCGCAGCCTCCCCCGCCTCTGCCGCCGCCCGCATGCCGAATCAAACTCTGCATGCACATGAATGCCTGCGTCGAGAACAGCATCAACGCCATACCCTTCGCCGCACCCAAAGCAGCGTTGAAAAGCCCGCTCAGCGCGGCGATGGGGTTCATAACGGTAGGCGGCTCCTGTATCGATAGCCGCACTCTACCCTATCCCGCATGACAAAAGCGGGTACAATTTTGCCCCAACGCGCCGAACCGCCCCTTGGCGTACGCGATTGCCTGACCTAGGTGTTAGGCCTCCCCCGCCGCCCCCTGGAAAGGAGGGCCTATGACCGACGACCGCGCCGCCTTGCTGGCCCAATACCAGACGACCCGCGACCGGACAGAGGCTCTCGCCCGCCCCTTGTCGGCGGAGGACCAAACGGTCCAGTCCATGCCGGACACCAGCCCGACCAAATGGCATCGGGCGCATACCACCTGGTTTTTCGAGACCTTCCTGCTGGGTGAATTTACCGCCGGCTATGAGGCTGTGCACCCGGACTATGCGTTCCTGTTCAACTCCTATTACGAGCAAGCCGGGCCTCGCCACTCTCGCCCACATCGTGGTCTGATCACCCGCCCCGGCATCGCGGAGATCGCTGATTACCGGGCTGAGGTTGACCGGCGTATGGCCCGCCTGATGAATACCGCGTCGGCCAGCCAATGGCCGGACGTTGAGGCACGGGTAACGCTGGGCTTACATCACGAAATGCAGCACCAGGAATTGCTGGTTATGGACGTCAAACACGTCCTCTCCTGCAATCCTACAGGCCCAGCCTACAGCCCTGCGCCTCCCCTGGCACACGGCGCAACGGCGCCGGAATCCTGGGTTTACAATGATGGCGGCTTGGTAGAGATCGGCCATCGCGGCAACGGCTTTGCCTTCGATAACGAGGCACCGCATCACCAAGTCTATCTCCGTCCGTTCCGCCTCGCATCCAGGCCCGAGACCTGCGGCGCGTGGCTGGAGTTTATCGCAGACGGCGGCTATCAGCGCCCCGAACTTTGGCTATCAGAGGGCTGGGCCACGGTTCAGGCTGAAGGTTGGGACGCACCACTCTACTGGCAACAGGATGAGGATGGCGGTTGGCAGCGCTTTACCCTGCATGGCTGGCAGCCCGTCGATCCCCGCGCGCCGGTCAATCACATTAGCTATTTCGAGGCCGACGCCTATGCCCGCTGGACCGGCTTTCGCCTGCCGTCTGAGGCAGAGTGGGAGGTCGTGATCAACGGCGCACCTGTCGCTGGCCAATTCCTGGAGGACGGTGTGACAGAACCCCTGCCCGCCTTGGCCACTGGCCCCGATGCTCAAGGCTTGCACCAGGCATGGGGCAGTGTTTGGGAATGGACCCAGAGCCCCTATAGCGCCTACCCGGGCTTCCGCACGCCACCGGGCGCGCTGGGCGAGTACAACGGAAAATTCATGATCAATCAGATGGTTTCACGCGGTGGCTGCGCCTGGACGCCCTCGGCACAGATACGCCCGAGCTACCGCAATTTCTTCCCACCCGGCACGCGCTGGCATTGCTCCGGCGTGCGCCTAGCCCAGGATGTTGAGGGTCCATTGGTATGAGCCAGAGCGAGACCAGTATCGATCAGCACGCTCTGGCGGAGGTGCTGGAAGGCCTTCGTCAGCCGCAGAAGACTATATCACCCAAGTACTTCTACGACGCCCGGGGCTCTGACCTGTTCGAGCAGATCACGCGGCTAGACGCCTATTACCCGACCCGCACCGAGATGGGCATCCTGCGCAATTCAGGCCCAGAAATTGGCAAAGTTATTGGTCCAGATGCCATTATTGTCGAGTTCGGCAGCGGCAATTCAGAGAAAATCCATCTGCTGTTGGACGTGCTCGACCGCCCCCGCGCCTATGTCCCTATCGACATCTCCGCCGAGCATATGGAGGCAGCAGCGGCTGGGATCGATGCGGACTATCCCAGCCTGACCGTTATCCCGGTTGCCGGTGACTACACCAAACCGATGCACCTGCCGGGGCATTCAGCCCTGGACGGCGCTCGTCTAACCGGGTTCTTCCCTGGTTCCACGATTGGCAACTTCCCACCGGAGGAGGCTGAGGCCTTTTTGGTGACGGCCCGTGACATCCTTGATGGCGGCGATCTGCTGATTGGCGCGGACCTGCAGAAAGATCCGGCTGTTCTGAACCTCGCCTACAATGACCCAGAGGGCGTGACGGCTGCGTTTAATCTCAACATGCTGCCGCATCTGAACCAGTTGATCGGCACGGATTTTGACGCTGGCGCGTTTGAGCACCACGCATTCTACAATGAGGTATTGGGCCGGATTGAGATGCATTTGGTCAGCCAGGCAGCCCAGATCGTGCATATAGGCGGTAGCGCGGTGAGCTTTGCCGCAGACGAGACCATTCACACGGAATCCTCGCACAAGTACACGCTAGAGGGCTTTGCCGCTCTGGCTGCTCGGGCTGGGTGGCGGACCGCTCAAACCTGGTGTGACGCCAAACCCTGGTTCAGCCTGCATCTGCTAACGCCGGCTTAAGCAACCCACGGGTTGAATCAGGAGGGAGATTGCATCGGGAGTGCGCCTCAGGCACACTCCGCCATGGAGAGGAATCCGGTCCGGTGGCCGGCCTGGTCTTCAAAACCAGTCGAGACGGCGCCAACGTTGTCTGGTGGGTTCGACTCCCACTCCACTCCGCCAATCTCCTAGACAAGCTTCAACCGCATTCCACACAGCATCACCGTGTCATCCTCCACGGCG
>CALKDI010000154.1 GCA_938084065.1 uncultured Alphaproteobacteria bacterium | reverse complement strand
GGCGCGCACTAGGGTAAACTCGACCAGATCGACCTGGGCGCGACTGCCACCGATGCGCTCCCGCTCCGGTAGCATTGGCTCGATGGCAGCGATGGCGGCGGTGTAATCCTGCCGCTCAAAGGCAGCGATCCCGCGCAATAGGGCCGGAACCGCCGGGCCGCAGGGGAATTCCCCGGCCTGCACCAAGGCGTCTATCTGCTGGGTCCGCGCCTCTAAGGCTGAGTCATCGCCGGTGACCGCATCGGCCAGGGCGATGTGCCAATCCGCCATGGGACCGCCGGCCTGCGGGAACATCTCGTGGGCGAACGCATGCACGGCGCGCCAACGGGCCGGGTCTCGCGGCTGGCCGGCCAGCTCTGACCGCCACAACAGCGAGGCTGCATCGGCCATCATGACCAATGCCCGCCCCTGACTTTTCTCGGGCACGAAGGCCTCGGTGAACAGGTCCAGCGCCTCAGCACTATTGCCTATTTGGAGGTTGCTGAGCGCCAAATGCCAGTGAAGATGACCGCGCAGGCCGCCTTCTCGCGGGTATTCTGATAGCCAAGATTTCATGAACGCAGCGGCGGCATCATGCTCGTTCATCTCATAATACAGATGGCCGAGGGCGTGCGCAGCATAGGCGTTCCGCGGGTTCTCCGCGATCGACCGCTCGATCAGTGGTCGCGCCGCTGCCTGCCGGCTGGTTTCGGACAGTGCCATAGCGTGGTGGGCGTTGAACCACCAATCATCGCCGTAATCGGGAGCAAGGCTGTCCAACAGATCGGCAAGCTCCTGTTCCCGGCCAGGGCGTCCTGACAAACCGATGAGGCCCAACTGGCTTGCCGTTGTACTCAGCAGCAGCGCATCGCGTGGCCACGCCTGCAAATGCGAGCGGATTTGGGTGAGCGCTGCACCGGCCTGGCCAGTCAGCAGAAGGTCCAAAACTTCTATATGACCCGCCTCGCGCTCGGTAAGGCCGGCGGACAATGATTTGGCCTTCGCCAGCGATTCCTTCGCATTGGGAAGATCACCGCCCATCTGTAGCGCGCGAGCTTTGGCTGCATGGGCAAGGGCAAACGCCGAATCCGCCGCTATGGCGCGATCCAACGCCGGAACGGCGCCCGGATAGGCGGTCAGCAGCAGGTCGCAGCCCTCCACATAGGCGTCCCGCGCTGCATCTGAGGATGTCGACAAGGCGAGTTCGTAACGATCCGTCAGCATTCGAAGTCTCCTTATTGGACCACAGGCGGGATAATATGCTCGGCCGGGTCGAGTTTCAGGATCATGCGTTTGACCAGCCGGCTGTTCTCGCTGGGAAAGCTCTCGCGCTTGTGCAGGACCACGGCATTGTCCCACAGCACCAGATCGCCGGGCTGCCAGTCGTGGTCGTAGACGTTCTCTGGCCGAATTGTGTGTGCCAGCAGCCGGTCGAGCAGGTCGTTCGCCTCATCCTCCGGCAAACCGTCTACGCCGGTTACGGTCTTAGGGTCGATGAATAGCGCCTTACGCCCGGTGCTGGGATTCACGTTCACCAAAGGATGCTTCACGTCCGGGGTTTCCCGGATGCGGCGCTTGGTGTCGTGGTTGTCGTTGGTCTTGCGGTTCTTGCCGCCGACACGGGCGGCGAAGCTGAACGTGCCGACCGCGCCATCCACGGCCCGGCGCAGGTCTGGCGGCAGCGTCTCATAGGCGGTGTAGAGGCTGGCCCAACTGGTCTCACCACCCTCAGCCGGCAGTTCGACGCCATAGAGGAAACAGCCGGTCACAGGCTCGGCGTAATAGCTCTGGTCCGTATGCCAATCCAACCGGTTGTTGGAGAGCCCGCCCAACATGCTGCCGTCGCTGGACAACAGGTTGGAGAGGATAATCACCTCCGGCTTGGTGGAGAGCCAAGCGGTCTCCGCATAAATGCTGGGCGCCCCGACCATTTGGCCGAACGCCACCAACTCTTCTTCGGAGAGCGCCTGCCGGCGGAACACCAGTACGCCGTGGTCGCGATAGGCCGCCAGCATTGCAGCCCGCTCGCCCTCCGTCATCGATTGCCAGAGCGGCACGCCTTTAACCTCGCGGGCAAAGCTGCCGTCGATGGGTTCAATCTGCATCTTACCAAGTCTCCCCACAGCGCCGCCGCTATTTCAGGTTCCGGTCCCACAGGTCGAACAGCGTCGCCCATGCATGCTCGGAGGCTTCCGGTGCGTAAGCAGGCCGCTCAGCAAAGCAGAAGCCGTGGTTGGTGCCCGGCAATTGCTCCAGAATATGATTGGTCCCGGCCATCGCCAGCGCATCTTTTAATGCCGGGATGACGTGGTCTGGCACGGTCGCATCGACCTCAGCAAAGCTGTAGTAGAGCTCACCCTTCACCTTATCCAACAGCAGGTGCGGTGAGTCCTCTTCCTCCGTCACGATGCCAACACCATACATGCTGGCAGCGGCCATCATGCGATGCGGGAAGCGGGCTGCTACCGTGGTAATGTATTTGCCGCTCATGCAATGGCCGACACAGCCGACGCCGCCCGCCTTCACCATGGCCTGCGCGTCGAGCCACGCTAGGATCGCTGCGGTATCCTCTGTCACCAGCGCATTGGTCAGGCTGTTCATCGCCGCGCGGATCACAACGGACATGGCGTCATCGCGCCGTGGGATGTCAAAGTGGCAGGTGCCTAGACGGTAATACATATCCGGCACAACACAGAAATAGCCCTGTTTGGCAATGCGCCGCGCCATGTTGCACAGCTCCTCGCGGAAGCCCGGTGCATCCATATAAAAGATGATGCCGGGCACCGGCTCGCCGTCAGCGGGAGCCGCCGCAAAGGCCGGCATGCGACCGTGCTTGGTGGTGATGGTGACGTGGTCTTCCCAAAGCTTCATGGTCGGTCTTCCGTATTTGGCGCGCTCCGCAGGACTGCGAGGCTTGATGGCGACTATAGTCAGCCGGTTGCGTCGCCTGTGCAAGCCTCATCCGCTTCGGCTCAGTCCTATTGAGGGCTGTTGGTGGCCTGGCGTGTCAGGCGTCGTTCGCGCCACCAGATGAACAAGCCGGAGGCAATGACAATCCCGCCGCCGACGAAGGATTGCGGCGCTGGCGTCTCTGCCCAGGCGAAATAGCCGATGCCGAGCGCAAACAGGATTTGGCTGTAGTCGAACGGCGCCAGCACCATCGCCGGCGCGTTCCGGTAGGCGATGAGGAACGCGTATTGAGCGGCGGCGCCGAGCGCACCGATCAGCAGGAATAACAGCCAATCGTCCAGGCTGGGCGTTACCCAGACCCAGGGCATTGCCACCCCGGTTACGAGGATATTGGCCAATGCGTAGAGGAAAAAGATGCGGTTTGCCGGCTCATGCCGCGACAATTGTCGGATCGAGACAACGGCCATGGCGTAAAAGAACGCGCCGACGAGCGCTACCAATGCAATCAGGTTCAGATCGCCGCCTGGATTGACGATGACCAGCACGCCGCAGAACCCAACGATAGCGGCAAGAGCTCTGCGCCATCCGACGCTCTCGCCCAATAAGGGAACGCTCAGCACCGTAAGGAATAACGGCATGGCAAAACTGATGGCGGTGACCGTCGCAATCGGCATCCGCGTCACGGCATAGAACATAGCGAAGGTCGATGCTAACCCATAGCCAGCGCGGATGAGGTGGCTGAATGGCCGATCCGTCTGCCACAGCGCCGGGCCTGCCCGCCACAGCAACGGCATGCTCAGTGCAAGGCCAAAGCCATAGCGCATCAGCAACACCTGGAACGGGGAATAGCCCGCCCCAAGCAATTTCACACAGGCAAACATCATCGCAAACGTCAGCGACGCTACGCAGACCATTGCTATGGCAAATCCAAGCCTGTTATCGGCCAAAGGCGAGGCCATTATGGCAAAGCATGGGCCAGATCCAGAGCCATGCCGCTAGTGCTTGTCCCGCGCTACAGCCATCACGTCATTCGGTCCGCCAACGCCAGAGGCATAGGTGCGCAGTCCGCCTTGGAACTGGTCTGCTATGCCGGGCGTCTGCTCGCTATTCGGCCGGTAGAATGGCTCATCGCCGACGATGGTCACGCGTTCAGCGATGCGCTCCTGTGGCCAGTAGTCGGAGACGGCGTAATGCTGACACGCGCGGTTGTCCCAAAAGGCTATCGCGTTGGCTGTCCATCGAAAGCGACACTGGTATTCTGGATACGCCGCCTGGGCGTAGAGAAACTCCAGCAGCCGCGTGCTCTCCGCCTCACTGACGCCCAGAATGCGGCGGGTGAAGGCGCGGTTCACATAGATCGCCTGCTCGCCGGTATCGGGATGGGTGCGGATCACCGGGTGTTCTGGGTTCGGGTATTGGCGGTCAAATTCAGCAAGATCAGCCTCGCTCGCACCCTTTTTGACCAGGCGTTCGCGGAAATAGCCAAAGTCGTGGAGTGCGGTTTTGCCCTCGACGGCCTCGCGGATATCTGGCGGCAAGCCCCGGTAGGCGGCGGCCATATCGGCGAACAGCGTGTCGCCACCAATGATCGGCACTTTACGCAATCGCAGCACCGAGCCCAGCGAGGGCGCTGTGCGCCAGGTGACATCCGAATGCCAGACGTTTTCCTTGCCTGGTGCCTTCTCCCCATGATGAATGCGGAGGATTTCCGGATTGGTTTCGTCGCCGGCAGCAAAGGGATGGATTTCCAAGCCGCCAAAATTTTGGGCAAAGGCCAGATGTTGCTCGGCCGAGATATCCTGATCCCGAAAGAAAATCACCTTCCAGTCCAACAGGGCCTGATACAGGCCATCACGCACCGCCTGGGTCAGCGGTCGGCTCAGATCGATGCCGCCGATCTCCGCACCGATGGTGGTAGATAGCGGGGTCAGAGTGAAAAGATCGTGGGCGGGCGAAACATGGTTCATGGCGGGACTCCTTCGTGCTTTGTCAGAGCCTAGGTCCGCAAGATACCGCGCTGCAAGTGTCTCCATGCCGGTACTTTTCCGTGAACTGGTCTGAGCGGGACCGACACGCTGCCCCTGGCCAAAAAAAAGACCCCGAACGACATATGTGCCGTTCCGGGGAGCGTGTTCTGAATTTGCCGTTTCGTTGGGATTGTCGAAGGTGAGGCCGCTGTGAAGCGATCCTCCTTGTAATCCACTTCGGACCCCCGGATGAATATCACGGCGGTGGGATTGATGAACAGGCGGACACCCTTCTGCTCAACCACTTCTTCAAACCGTTTGGGCTCATCGGCGTATTCGACCGAGTAGGCCACGCCGGAGCAAGCGCGGGTTTTTACGCCGATGCGCAGGCCTTGCACGAGCTCCCAGTTCTTTGCGACCAGGGCCTTCACCCTGCCGGCGTCGATCTGAGGCGAGGACGGTGTGGACTGTTCCTTTTTTATAGAGATATACCGCACTCACTCCAAAACCCGAAATTTCTCATGCGTCATGACGCGAAAGTTGTCTGACACCATGTCGCGGAAGTTTTTCCATTCACGCGGGATGGTTTCCCGCATGAAAGTGAGGATTGCGTCGGCGAACAGCTTTTGACTTCGATAGTAGCGATTGTGGGTGACGTGTTGGTGCAAGACGGCCCAAAGTCGTTCAATCGGGTTGAGATGTGGGCAATATGGCGGTAGCTGGATCAGGTGGATACGGCAGGTTGGTCTTGCCAGAAAAGCCCTGACATCCGGCCCTTTGTGGTAGGCGGCATTGTCCCAGATCACATGAATAACGCGTTTGTCGGGGTTGCGCTTCTCGATCTCGGCGAGCAGCTGCGCGGCGCTGCCCCCATCCACTGTCGTTGGTTCGACAAAGGGTGTATCGAAGGTTTCGAGGTTCACAGCGCCATGAATGTTTATACGACCGCGCCCAGGTGTACTGAGAACCGCGGGATTTGATCCAGCTTTCACCCAGCCAAATGCAGGCTTTGACTGGTACTCCGGATGCACCGCGTCGGCGAAGTAGACGGCTTCATCAGCAGGCAACTCGCGCAACAGCTTTTCGTATAAAGCGATGAAGGCAGTCTGCTTCTCGGCTGACGCAACACGCGGCAATGGCTTGGGCTTGCGGTACTCGAAACCCAGTCTGGCCAGAAGCTTGATGCAGCCGGAATGGGAGTATTCCAGATCCAATTTAGCTGAGATATGAGCCCGGATCTCGACCGTGGAGCGACAGAAACGCTCGTCCAACCAAGCGCATAACGCGGACTCCTGTGCCTGCGTCATCTGGGAATGACCGCCCTTCCAGCCATTCAAGGCAAGCGCATCCCAACCATCTTCCCGATAGGTTTTGTACCAGCGGCGGATCGTGTCGTCGTCCAGATACAAGAACTCAGAAATCTCTTGGCAAGATTTGCCGTCGTCGAGCAGCAGGATCGCATTGGCGCGACGCGCTATACCGTGGTCCTCGCGCTGACGCCGCACGCACGCCTCAAGTTCAAGACGCTCTGATGAGGAAAGAAAACCGGCATGAATCATGGACATAG
>CALKDI010000153.1 GCA_938084065.1 uncultured Alphaproteobacteria bacterium | reverse complement strand
TGATGCACCATCACCCGTGCATTCGGCAGGCAATAGCGCTTGCCCGGCGCACCGGCGGCGAGCAGCAATGAGCCCATGCTGGCCGCCTGGCCAACACATACCGTCGACACTTCACAGCGGATGTACTGCATGGTGTCATAGATCGCGAGCCCCGAGGAGACAACGCCACCGGGCGAGTTGATGTAGAAGAAGATATCCTTCTTCGGATTTTCCGCTTCCAAAAACAGCAACTGGGCGCACACCAAAGCCGAGACACCGTCATGCACGGGCCCGGTCAGGAAGATGATACGTTCCCGCAGCAGGCGCGAGTAGATATCGTACGCCCGCTCGCCCCGGTTGGTGGTTTCGACCACCATCGGCACCAGCATGTTCATGGTCATGTCGTGCGCGTCTTGCATGGCAACGCCAGTCCTTGGAATTACGTGTCAGTGATGGCCGCTTCTAGCCGCCAGAGGATTCCGCACCGGCTTCGGCATTTTCGGCATCCGGATCAGCCAGCAATTCTGCTGGCGGCACCTTCCGCACGTTCACCTTAGCCAACTCTAAGATGTAGTCGACCACCTTGTCTTCCAAGAGAGGTGCGTGCAACTGACTTAGAGCCTCTGGGTTCTCCAGATAATATTTTTGCACGAATTCCTCTTGGCCGGGGAATTGTGCGGTCTGCCGTGCGATGGCTGCCTGAAGATCCTCAGAGCTGACTTCGATGCTGTTGCGGCGTCCGACCTCGGATAGCAACAGACCCAGGCGAACCCGGCGGCTAGCCACCTTCTGGTACTCTTCGCGCAGCTCTTCGTCGGTCTTGCCTTCGCGCGCTTCCTCAGCGTTCTCGCCTTCCAACTGCTTCTGCAGCTCGGACCAAATGCCTTCAAATTCCTGCGCAACCAGATTCTCTGGCAATGGGAAGGTGTGGAGCTCGTCTAGCTTATCGAACAGATCGCGTTTGATGCGATTGCGCCCGACTTCGCCGTACTGCTGTTCCATCGTCTCACGCATTTTGGTGCGCAATTCATCGACGTTCTCGGCACCCATCCGCTCCGCCAACGCATCGTTGACTTCAGCTGGCGCAAGGGTCTTCAGCGTCTTCAGGTTAACCTTGAAGGATGCCTCTTTGCCCGCCAGGTGATCCGCGCCGTAATCGTCCGGGAAATTGACCGTTACGGTCTTTTCATCGCCGACGGACAGACCGACCAGTTGCTCTTCGAAGCCTGGGATGAATTGGCCACTGCCCAGTGTCAGCTCATAATCCTCAGCCGCGCCACCTGGGAACAGTTCGCCATCGATGGAGCCCTCGAAGTCGATCACTACGACATCGTCGTTGGCTGCCGGGCGCGCTTCGGTCACTTCGACCTGCTCACGCTGGCCTTCTGCCATACGGTCCAACGCCTCATTGACTTCGCTGTCCGGCACGTCCGGCTCTAGCTTCTCGATCTCGATGGTCGAGAAATCAGCTGGCTCAAAGTCTGGCAGAAGATCGATTTTCAGCGAGAAACTGAAGTCGCCACCAGGCTTGTATTCTTCAGCCATATCCATCTGAGGCTGACCGGCTGCGCGCAGTCCGCGATCATCCATAATCTTCTGGATGCCATCGCGCAGCATCTCGTCAAGCAATTCCCCCATGACCGACTGGCCAAAGCGCTGGCGCAGGATCTTTAGAGGGGCCTTGCCGGGACGGAAGCCGGGCAAATTCACCGTCGGCGCCAGCCCTGTCAGCTTGGCATCGACCTTCTCGGAGACAATCGTCGCGGCGATGACGCAATCGTAGGAGCGCTTCAGACCGTCGTTTAGCGTTTCGGTAACCTGCATTGGCTGCTCTTCAAGGCCCTCTGGGAAGGTGGCGTACATAGGCGGAATTGGTGCGGGCGAAGGGACTCGAACCCCCACGGCCTAAGGCCACTGGAACCTAAATCCAGCGCGTCTACCAATTCCGCCACGCCCGCATTACGGAAGCGCGCCGAATAGCGCAGCCTGTGCAGAAGCGCAAGCGAAAGGCGCAGGCCGCATTAGCGCAGGCGATCAATTAGCACCGCAGCAGCCGCTTCCAGGATGGCTTCTGCGTCCAGCCCATGGGTGCGATAGAGGTCGGGAATGTCACCAGATTGGCCGAAACTCTCGACTCCCAGCGGACGCAGCGGCTGCTGGCGCACGCTGCCCAACCACGAAAGCGTCGCGGGATGGCCATCGCAAATACTGACCAGCCCAGCGTCCTCCGCCAGGTTTCCGAACAGTTGCCCAATCCACGAGTCGCGGCCATGTTGCCGCCAATCACGATGCAACCGGCTAGGGGAGGTCACCACCAGAATGCCGACTCCAGGTGCATCGTCTGACAACAAATCCGCTGCCTCCAGCGCTTCGGGCACCGTTGCACCCATGGCGACAATAGCCAGATCGCACTCGCCAGCGGGCTTGCGCAGCCAATAGCCACCTTTCACCACCGACACAGCATCCAACGTCCGCTCCGGCTGCGCCAGAGTTCGAGTGGAGAGGCGCAAATAGACACTGCCCCCCTCCTCCGCCTGCATATGGTTAAAGCCCCAATGCATGATCGCCGCCAACTCATCCACATGCGCCGGCTCGAAATACGCGAGGTTCGGCAAGCCCATACCGATCAGCGGCGTCTCTATGGATTGATGCGCTCCGCCCTCCGGTGCCAGCGTTAGGCCCGACGGCGTTGCGACCACCATGAACCGAGAATCCATGTAGAGTCCGTAGTTCAGCGCATCAAGGCCACGCATGATGAACGGGTCGTAGAGCGTGCCAATCGGCAGCAGCCGCTCTCCAAACAACGGTCCGGACAGCCCTAGCGCTGCCAGCATCAGGAACAGGTTGTTCTCGGCAATACCCAGCTCGATATGCTGGCCCTTAGGGTCCATCGACCAGCGTTGCGCGCTGACCACCTGCTCCTCGCGAAACACATCAACCCGAGGCTCCCGCGCGAAAATGCCCTTGGCATTGACCCAGCCGCCCAGATTCGTGGAGACCGTCACATCCGGCGAGGTGGTCACGATCCGATCCGCCAAAGGCCCGCCTGCCCTGGCAATGTCCGACAGGATTCGGCCAAAGCCTTCCTGCGTCGACATCCGGTCTGCTTTCGGCACGGGAACGCTCTCCGGCACTGCAATCTTGGCAGCGTCATACCGCCGGTGAGCACCCTTGTCCCTCAGGAAGGGCGCCGCCTCGATCATTGCCTCTAGGGCCGCGCGGTCATCCTCGACGCCAGCGAACTTGTCCCACTCCTGGCCGGCTTCCACGCCCATTTGGCTGCGGAACGCCTCCATCTGGGTGATGTTCATGATGCCGGCGTGATTGTCCTTGTGGCCAGCAAACGGCAAGTTGTTGCCCTTGATGGTGTAGGCGATGAAGCAGGTG
>CALKDI010000152.1 GCA_938084065.1 uncultured Alphaproteobacteria bacterium | reverse complement strand
ACATGGCCGTCCATCCATGCCTCAGCCGTGGCCGCTGGATAGGCCCGAACATAACAGGCGTCGCTGTGCGGTAGATCGAAGGCGAAGAAATAGGCTTTCTGCTCGATGCCGCCGATCACAACCAATGCCTCACCAAAGTCCGCCTGCCCATGGCCTGGCGGGTGGTGCAGCGGCACAAACATCTCGCGGCTGCCCCGCTGATGCTCGCGCATGTAGGTCTTCACGATGGTGTAGCCGCCTGCAAAGCTGTGTTCGTCGCGCAACCGTTCGAAAACGCGCTTGGCTGTATGGCGCTGCTTCTTCGGACGACCGTCATCCTCTTGCAGCCACTGGTCAATGTGGTCCGTGAACCCGTCCAGTTTCGGCCGCTTGATCGGCGCAACCCTTCGGTAACCAGGCGGCACCGAATAGACGATGATCTTATCAACGCTGTCGCGCGAAATCCCAAACCTCCGAGCTATCGCCCGCTTGCTCTGCCCGTCTTGGAAATACGCCAGACGTACCTTCCGATACAATTCCACCCTCTCGGCAGATTGCTACGCAATCGCCTGCCGGCAACGAGTAAAAATACTCCCACCCTCCCGGTCGCCAGAAAGGGCCAAAGTGGACGACTTTTACGCCGCCCGCAGCAGGGTTATCCCGCCGCTACCGTGGCCGACTTTTCCACCGCCGCTTACAATCCTGGAATGCCGGACCATCCGCCGTTTGACATCACCTGCGAGACGGCAGCTGGTGTTACCGGTAAAGTTTGCTTTAGCGGCAGCACCTGGTTCCATCCGCAATACCGTCGGCTGGGCCTGTCGCGCATCCTGCCGCGGGTAAGCCGGGTGTTTGCTTTTAGCCAATGGCAGACTGATTGGACCATCAGCATGATCAAGCGCGAACTGGTGGAACTGAATATTGCCAGCGCCTATGGCTATTCCGATATTCAGTTCGGCGTTCACGCCCCTGGTCATCCTCTGGGCAACTTGGATTTGGCGCTAGTGCGCATGCCGCGCCGCGAGTTGTTGGCTGACATTACGCGATTTGTCGCCGAGCGGGCCGCTGCCGGTCGGCAGGTTGCCTGACGCATCGACGCTGGGTGATGCATTGGCCTGCGTGCCGCTCTCCGCCTCTGTCGACATCAGTATCGATGCACAGGTGACCAAAAGTTTGTTGTCGTTGGTGCGCCAAGGCAGCAGCAGCCGCTCATACCGGCTGCGCCGTCCGGGGCCACCGTCTGACTTGATGCAAGCGGTGACGTAATCCAAGCTGGGTTTGCCAGTTTCGACCACCTTGCTGTATTGCGCGCGCAACCATTTGCCATAATCTGGGTCTGGCTGGTGATCGATTGGGGCGCCGATGATATTGGCTTTCTGCTTGGCATCGTAAAATTTGAAGCCTTCGCCGAAATACTGGAAGCGCATCGGCTCACCATGGCCTTGCGCCGTCATGACGGTTAGGCGGTAGTCCAACCCGTAACCGATCAAGAATGGCATCGTCGTATCGTCAAAGACGCTGGACGAGACCCGCCATTTCTGGAACAGCGGCCGCAGCGGGTTGTCGTCTGTTTCAGCCATACTATCCAATTGCAGCGCCTTAGCGCCAAATTGTGGTTCCTTAATACCGGCGGATTTTTCGCACAATTCGACCAACCGGTGCAGCATCGCCGGGTCATTTGGCCAAACTTCCGACGTCCAATCCCGCCCATAATGCTGGATTTCGCCCTGGGCAAAGTTCTGACTGACCAGAACGCGTAACGCACTATCCAGCGCCTGACCACTGACCATACTGGGTCGGAGGCGAACCATCATCCGGTCGCTGGATCGACGGGAGATTGCGACGAAACCCAGGTTCCGGACCACATAATCGCCCGCATCAAAGTCGGGATTCGAATAGCCAATCCGCTGGAAAAACGCCTCTGTTCCGGGCGCATAGACCGCTCCTTCGGGTGAGACACTGACTTGCATTTTGCTTGGTCCCCCGGTTCTGCGAACACCTCGGGCCAGTTCACTAGAGAGCATCTAGCATCCCCAATTCAACTATCGGTTATTCCTTTCGGCCTGATTAATGCGAATAGGCGATTTTCTAGCCACGCTGGTGTGGCTTCACCTCCAGACCAAACAATTCCGCTGCATTCAGGCCCAAGATCCGGCGTTTTTGCATCTCATCCAGGAACGGCATGTCATAGATCACGCGTGGCGAATCAAAGTCGAAATGCGGCCAGTCGGTGGCAAACAGCAGCTGAGTTTCCGCCTTGATCATGTCGAACGTGCATTCCACGGCCTTCATGTTGCCCTTCTCGAGCGGCTGAGAGGTGTAGAAACAGTTGGTGTTCATATACTCGCTGGGCATGCGCTTCAGCAGTGGTGCCTCGGACTGGCGCATCAGGTATTGCTCGTCCAAGCGCTGCATCAGGAAGGGCACCCAGGCGATGCCGCTTTCGATCCACACGGTTTTCAGGCCGGGGAAGCGCTCTGGAATGCCATTCAGCACCCAATTGGTCATGTGCACCATATTGGCCCAGACAAAGCCTAACGAGTGCATGCCCAGGAAGGAGTTGCACGTGGCCAGTGACGGGTCCTGCCAGTGATAGCCGGCGTGGAAGCCCAGCGGCTTGCCAGTTTCCTCGATCATGCGGTAGAGGCGCATATACTCGTTGGAATGCACCGGTTTGTAACGAGTCGATGTGACGGTAAAGCCGATGACGCCTGGGCACTTGCCGAACCGCTCCACGGTCTTGCAGGCTTCTTCCGGCGTGTTGAACGGTATTACGACCATCGCCTTCAGCTTTGGATCACCTGGCAGGATTTCCTCGGTCAGCCAGCGGTTGTAGGCGTTGCAGAGCACCACCTCCATATAGGGTTGCGGGTGCATACCGAGGAACAGCATCGGCGTCGGGAACAGCACCATGTAGTCCAGTTGGAACGAGTCCATCGCCCGCCGTGACAGGGTCACATCGCGGTGCACGCTGGTATCGTCTACGGTCTCGCGAATGCCGGACTGGTGCGGGATGCGGCCACCAACGTCCTGATAGCGCAAGCCCAAATCGCCGTTCAGGCCATAAGGTGGCGCGCCGACGCGGTCGCGATGATAGGTATCCGCCTGATCGCGCAACACCGGGTCATCAATAAACTTGACCACCTCGCCCCACGAGACCGTTTCGGTGTGGTGCGCGTCAATATCAACGATCAACCAGTCGGCATAACCGGCCTTCTCAGAATGTTTGCGCGAATGGGCCAGAATATCACGGGTATCGGTGCGAACATCGATTTCCTGGATTGGCATCGGCTGGGCCGGGGTAATGCGCACGTCCATCGGGATTATCCTTTCCGTTAGCGCTTGTCGACCGCGTCTGCCGAGACCGGCGGCGCGTCGGGTTCCAAATCATGGTAGTCTTCAGGGCGGCGGCGGGACCAGAGACCGAATTCCATCGGGCCGAGGCGCAGCGCGCGCAGCAATTCTGTGGCAGCCGTTAACGCCTCAGTCGGACTCACCACCTCGTCATATTGGCCGAGTAGCGCGCGGGGACTGCGATCGCCGCGATCCGCTTTGGCTGCGTAGAGCTTGACGGCGGCGGTGAACAGCTTGGCCACGGCCTCATCGGAAATGCGGTCTTCATCGCCATTGGCGACTGCCTGCGCGGCCAGGCGCCAAGCCTCATCCGCCAAAGCGTCCGTATCCATATAGGGGTCGTTGCGCCGGTCAGCCGGCTGGTCAATCGACAAGGATATGGACCTCCCCATCCTGCACCTGCACCGTGACCGGCGTCAGCGCTATATCCGGCGCGCCGGGATGTTTTCCGGTGCGCACGTCATACTCAAAGCCATGCCATGGGCAGACAATGTGCAGGGTGCCTTCCTCATAAGTGCGGCCATGGCTGGACTGATCCGCCCCTAGCACCTCCAGCACCTTGGTGAAAAACCGGCCCTGGCATACAGGCCCGCCCTGGTGGGGGCAATCGTTCACCCAGGCGTAGAATTCGCCGTCCAGGCAAAACACACCAATTTCTGTTTCACCCACCGCAACGACTTTGCGACCAGGATCCTCGAACTCGTTTACACGACCGACACGCACGGTTTGCATGAGCGACGGTGTCTCCTCACCAACGGATGGGCGCACGCGTCGGAGCGCGTGCTAACCCTGAATTGGTCAAAAGCATAGACGTTCGTCTAACACGCCGCAATCCATACGCGTCCTGCTATGCGTGAATGCAGGCAGGCCGCAAGGAAAAGGGCGGCTTCCCTGTTCGGAAGCCGCCCTTGCCAATCACATAGTTACACGCTTGCGATTAGATACAGTGGGTTTCCAGCGGCGGCAGTCCATTGAAGCCGACCGAGCAATAGGTAGTGGTATAGGCACCGGTGGACAGGATCTCAATCTTGTCGCCAACGTTCAGAGCATCCGGCAATTCATAGCCGCTATCGCGATAGAGCACATCAACCTCATCGCAGGTGGGGCCGGCGATTATGACCGGTGATGTGCGGGCATTCTCGCCGTCGTACGGTGTACGAAAGCGGTATTTGATCGCCTCGTCCATGGTCTCGATCAGGCCGCCAAACTTGCCGATGTCCAGATAGACCCAGCGGGTGTCGTCGTCGTAGCCCTTGGTGCTGATCAGCACGACTTCCGCCTGGATGATGCCGGCATCGCCGACCATTGAGCGCCCTGGCTCGACAACCACCTCCGGCATGCGGTTGCCGAAATGCTTATTCAGCGCCTCGATGACGGCGGTTGCGTGATCATGCTGGTCCGGCGCCTCTGTCCGGTAGCGGGCTGTAAAGCCGCCGCCGATGTTGACCATGCGCAGCTTCACCCCGGCCTCGGCCAAATCAGTGAACAGCATGGCGGTACGGCCCACGGCCAAATCCCACTGGCCGACATCGCGCTGTTGCGAGCCGACATGGAAGCTGAGGCCGTAAGGGTCCAGGCCCAGATCGCGGGCTTTCAGCATCAGGTCATAGGCCATTTCCAGCTCGCACCCGAACTTGCGGGCCAGCGGCCAGTCGGCGCCAGCACCATCCATAACCAACCGGCAATAGACTTTGGCACCGGGCGCGGCGGCGGCCAGCTTGGTCAGTTCAGCCACGCTATCAAAGGCGTACATGTCCACACCCCAGGCGCGGGCGCGGGCAATGTCGCTTTGCTTTTTGATGGTGTTGCCAAACGACAACTTCTCCACCGGCGCACCAGCAGCCAACGCATCCTCGATTTCGTAGACCGAGGCGCAATCGAACGAGGAACCCATCCCGGCCAATAGCTGCAACACCGGCTTGGCCGGATTGGCCTTCATGGCATAGTAGATCGTTGCCATTGGCAATGATCGCTGCAAGCTTTCATAAGCTTCCGCCACGGCCTCCAAGTCTACGACAAGGCACGGGGTTTGCGGCTGTGCGTCCGCAAGGTAACGTTGAATACGCGAAGTCATCCCACAAGGGCCCTTCTACTAATCGGTTGAGACCAGCAGGGTGCCGTCGCCAAGGCCAAAACGGACTTGTCATGAGCGTGCCATAACACGCGCTACAAGGCCGACCCGAACGTCGACACCTTAGAGCGCACATGTTACCTCGTTACCGGGTCACCAGACCGTCCTCGCGAGACGGCGGGGAAATCCTTCCCCCGGAAACTGCTGAGACCCGCCGGCACGTGGGCTTGCGTGCGAGCGGCGCATGTAGCCGGCGTGTGCCTATGGCGCAAGAGAAATTTTTGCAAAGGCGGGAAATCTACGCCGAAAGTGCCAGAATATTGTAACCAATAGGCTGCGGGTCATGGATTTGGGCGAAAAATGGCTGGCCCGGATCGGGGATCATGCCAGGCACGTCCAGCACCTCGAACGTCCATGGCCGGATCTCTTGCAGCCATCGCAAAATCTCGGATGGGTCCTGGCCGATGCGGTCCGCCTGGCGGATGTGGGCTTCGAAAATCACGGCAACTGCCGGCGCCTGACGCAGCAGCGCAAGCGCGCCCTGCAACGCTGCCAGTTCACCGCCCTCAACGTCGAGCTTGATGACCACAGGGCCGGTCAGGCCCAAATCATCGAGCCGCTCAATCGGGAAGTCGTTGCCTGCCGCCACGAAGGCAGAGTGCGCGTGAGCGCTGAAGTCTGGCTGGCGTAGGGCGCCGTTGCCAGGTTCTGAACCGACACCGGCAAGCTTAGCGTCAGCTGTAACAGTCAGCCGGGCGAGATTGCGAGCCATCACCGCGTGGGCCGTGGCATTGGGTTCGTACGCTATAATCTGGGAAACAATCGCGCCAGCTGCCATCGTCTGGCACGACACCGTGCCAATATCCGCGCCAGCGTCGATTAGCGCTGGCGGGCTGGGCATCGCTGCAATCGCGCGCACCATGCCGGCAATCAATGGCGGGTCGTAGGCTGCCAGATCCTGCGCGGCCCAAGAGTTCTCCCGCCGGCCGACAGGCACCTCAAACAGAACGCCATTGCCCAGGTCGTACACCGCTGTGCGAGTTAACAGTCCGGCCCTACGCATAGCCTCCTGCAGGCGAAACCCGCCTGGTACGCCGACGCGCATCATCCAGCGGGCGAGGCGAAATCCAAGCTGTGGCGCGACGGTGCTCATATAAGCTTCACTCTGGCGGGGGTTAGTCTGGTGTGAAACAGTTGTGCGAGCCTATGATATTGCGTGGCGATCCGCGCTCCCCTAATGGACGCATACTGGCTCTAGTTCCGAAGGACCCGTGCCCATGGCAAAACCGATCTTCATTCTTAA
Organism: uncultured Alphaproteobacteria bacterium; assembly: GCA_938084065.1. Taxonomy (GTDB): domain Bacteria; phylum Pseudomonadota; class Alphaproteobacteria; order Bin95; family Bin95; genus JACKII01. Next base: position 14,327 of record CALKDI010000152.1, on the reverse strand, counting down.
CGGCCCGAACCTCAACATGTTGGGAATGCGTCAGCCGGAAATTTACGGTCACCAGACTCTGGCCGATGTCGAAGAAAGCTGCAATTCCTATGCAGATTCGCTGGGGTTGGAGGTTGATTTTCGCCAATCCAATATGGAGGGCGAACTGGTCACCTGGATTCAGGAAGCACGGGCGGAGGCTGATGGCCTGATCATCAACGCCGCCGCCTACACCCACACCTCCGTCGCTATCCAGGATGCGCTGATGCTGTTGAGCGTGCCGGTGATTGAGGTGCACCTGTCGAACATTCACAAGCGCGAGGCCTTCCGCCATCATTCCTTTGTTGCCGCGGCGGCGCAGGGGATGATTTGCGGGTTCGGCTCTCGTGGTTACCTGATGGCGCTGGACGCACTCGCCGCCCAGCGGCTCACCAACTAAGCGGCTCACCAACCAGTTTAGGAGATACACCATGACCCAAGAGATTGCCCTCATCGTCGGCGTCGGCCCTGGCCTGGGTGCTGCGCTAGGACGGCGCTTTGCCAAGGCTGGCGCGAAAGTGGCGCTGGCTTCCCGGCGGCTGGAGCCAGTGGCGGAAATTGCCAAGGAATACGGCGCCAACGCCTATGCGTGCGATGCCACAAACGAACAGTCGGTGTTGGACCTCTACGCCGCGGTTGAGCGCGACTTCGGTGCGGCGCCAACGGTCGTGGTCTACAATGCATCCGGCCGAGTGCGCGGATCGGTGCTGGATATTGAGGTCGACCAATTCAAAGAGGCCTGGGATCGCGGCTGCCTCGGCGGATTTATCGTCGGGCGCGAGGCTGGGCGGCGCATGGTCAAGACTGGCAGCGGCACGTTGCTGTTCACTGGCGCTACCGCCAGCGTCAAAAGCTATGCCAAGTCTGCCGGCTTTGCGGTTGGCAAGTTCGGCTTGCGCGCGCTCTCCTTCGCTATGGCCCGCGATCTGGGCCCGCAGGGTGTTCACGTGGCACACGTCATCGTCGACGGCGGCATCCACGGTCCGCACCATGGCGTCGAGACCGACAAGCCAGAGCACCACCTGTTGGAGCCCGATGCAATCGCCGAGACCTACTACCAACTGCACGCCCAACACCGCAGCGCCTGGGCGGCAGAGATTGACGTCCGGCCTTGGGTGGAAACGTTTTAGGCGCCGATTCGCTTACCGATCAGCCACCGCGCACCCGCGCAACGGCTGATCGGGCCAGTTCCCCGGAAAGGCCGGTATAGGCGGCGGGATCCAACATCGCCGTGATTTGGTCGCCGCTTAAATGCTTGGTAAGGCGAGCGTCCGCGGCCAGTGCCGCATCGAAGGTGCTGCCCCCGGAAATCGCGGCCTCCGCAGCGTCGTAAATCACGTCGTGGGCTTCCTGCCGGCCAATGTGCTTGGCAAGGTCGAGCATCAACGCTTCCGCCATGATCAGGCCGCCACCTAGGTTCAGGTTCTCGCGCATGCGCTGGGGGTCCAGGGTCATGCCGCGCACCATCTCGTGCAGGCGCACCAGAATATCGCCAATGCCGATAGCGGCACGGTTGATGGCGTCGCGCATCATAACGGAGTTGGTTTTGTCCGCCTCGTGCTCTATTTGCGTCGCTTCCAGTGCCAGCGGCACGCAGGAGCGCACCTGGGCTGCGTATCCAATGATATCCTGGGCCAGGATCGGGTTCCGCTTCTGCGGCATGGTGGAAGAACCGACCGTGCCCGGCGGCACCGGCTCGCTCGCCTCACCGTATTCCGTGCGCATCAGCTGATAGCTCTCGCGTCCGATCATGCCGGCCGACGCGGCCAGCAAGCCCAGGATCGCGACATACTCCGCCTGATGATCAACCAGGGATCGCGCTGGAACTGCCATCGGCGACATGGCCAGGATCTCGCTCATTTTTGCCTGCAACACCAGACCATCCCTGCCGAACGATGCGAGCGATCCCGCACCACCACCCAACATGCCGACGAAGACCCGCTTCTCACATTCCACCAGGCGTTCGCGGCTGCGCATCAGCGCATCGATCCAGCTGGCGACTTTGAGGCCGAAGGTAATCGGTACGGCATGCTGACCATGGGTGCGGCCGGCCATAACCATGTCAGCAGAGCGCTCCGCCAGATCGGCCATCGCCGCCAGTGTGTCGTCGATCAGGCTTAGAAATATCGCATGAGCTTTCTTCAGCTGCAGCGTGTCGCCAGTGCGAACGATGTTCTCGGTGGTAGCGCCCCAATGGACAAAGCCGCCCGCTGGCTCGCCACAAAGACGCGCCAGCTCCCAAACCAAGGGCACGATGGTGTGTCCGGTGCGCACGAAGCCTTCGTTCACCCGCTCCATGTCAAATAGCTTGAGATCGGCCTTTTCGGTAATGACCGGTGCAACCTCTGCCGGGATCATGCCGATAGTGGCTTGCGCCTGGGCCAGCGCGGCCTCCACGTCCATCCAGGCCTGCCAGCGGGCCTCGGTGGTGAACAGGGCGCGAATGCCAGCTTCTGGAAGGCGGGCAGCGGTAGGGGAGTGAGATGCGGCGTCGGCCATGGGAATGCTCCGGTGCTATTGGCTTTTGCCAGATAGCATACGTCAGGCGGGGACGGACGCTAGCCCTTATCGGATCAAGGCTCCGGTCAGACACACAAAAAAAACAGCCGCGGCCCTGGGGGCTCGCGGCTGCAAAATGGTCGTCGAACAAAGGTTCGCGCTATTCGACGATCTCGACCTTTGTGCGCTTCACGGTCATCGTGTCGACGCCCTCAATGCGGATCAGGCGGGTTGGCTTGTCGCGATAGGGGGCGTGAACGTCGCCTTCGTTATAAACATGCGCGTCGCCGGGTTTCAGGCTGTAGGTGCGGGCCAGTTTGACTTTGGCTGGCGTATCGCCGGAGGCGGGGCTGACGATCTCCCAATCGGTCATGGAGGTTTCGCCCTCAGCCTGACCGTAGATTGCCCAGGTCGGGCCGTGGTCGTGCGGTGAGCCCTGGCGCTGGTCGTTATAGACATGGCCGCAGATGCAGAAGCCTAGCTCCGGGTCCTCATAGAGGACGGTGCGCTCTTTCTCGACATTGTCGTGCAGGTATTTGGCGCAGAGCTCTTTGTCTTTCAGTGCTTTGGAGACGAACTGCTTGACGGTCTCACGCCCTGCTGGCCCGGGGTCGGCTTTAAGCGCGGTGCGGCAGTCGGCAGCGAATTGTTCGAGTGTGTAGCCCATGGGAAGGTCTCCTCGCATATCTGATCTAATCGGAACGATATTCTGCGCTTTCCACCTGCAGTTAGGCAACCATTTCTGACGCGGCGTTCTGTGCCAGCCATGCCGACAGATCGGCGCGCGCCCGTCCGGCCATAGCAGCACGGCGTTCCGTCTTACCGGCTTTGCGACGGCCTGGTGCCGGCTCAGCCTTCACTGGCGGGAACAGACCGAAATTGATGTTCATTGGCTGGAAGACACCAGGTGTCTCCGCTCCAATCGCCCCGCCAGTGACGTGCGCCAGCAAAGCACCAAGCGCGGTCGTGTTCGGCGGCGGTGCTGCTTGTGTTTCTGCGAGTTCGGCTCGGAGAAAACGGGCCGTTAGCAGGCCAATGGCCGTGCTCTCCACATAGCCTTCAACTCCTGTCACCTGCCCGGCAAAGCGCAGATGCGGGGCCGCTTTCAGGCGCATTTCGTTGTCCAGCACGATCGGTGAATTCAGGAACGAGTTGCGATGAATGCCGCCAAAACGCGCGAACTCCGCATTCTCCAGGCCGGGAACCATGCGGAACACCTCCGCCTGCGGGCCATAGCGCATCTTGGTCTGGCAGCCGACCAGATTGAACAACGTGCCCAGCGCATTGTCCTGGCGCAGTTGCAGGATGGCGTAGGCCTTGACTGTGGGGTTGTGCGGGTTGGTCAGGCCAACCGGTTTGAATGGCCCAAAGCGCAGCGTTTCCGGGCCGCGAGCCGCCATGACCTCGATAGGCAGGCAGCCCTCGAAATACGGCGTGTCCTTTTCCCACTCGCGGAATTCAGTGGTGTCGGCAGTGTTCAGAGCGTCGATGAACGCTAGGTATTGTGCCTCATCCATGGGGCAATTGAGGTAGGCTTCCGTCTCACCGCTGGGGCCAGGCTTGTCGTAGCGGGACTGGAACCAGGCTTTGCTCATATCCACGGAATCGCGGTGAACGATGGGCGCGATGGCGTCGAAAAACGCCAGCGAGTCCTCACCGCACGCAGCCCGGATAGCTTCTGCCAACGATGGCGAGGTCAGGGGGCCAGTGGCGACGATGGTAGGGCCCCATTCCGTCGGCGGCAGGCCGGTGATTTCCTCGCGGGCAATGGTGATGAGCGGGTGCGCCTCCAGCGTGCGCGAGACATCGGCGGCGAAGCCCTCCCGATCCACTGCCAAGGCGGAGCCGGCGGGTACCTGGTGACGGTCTGCCGTGGCCATGATCAGCGAGTTGCAGCGGCGGAGCTCTTCGTGCAAGAGGCCGACAGCGTTGCCGTTTGGATCATCAGAGCGGAAGGAATTGGAGCAGACCAACTCCGCCAGTGACTCGGTCTGATGCGCGTCGGTGGTGCGCACAGGTCGCATCTCATGGAGAATCACCGGCTGCCCGGCTTGAGCCAGTTGCCAGGCGGCTTCAGAGCCCGCGAGGCCGCCGCCGACGATGTGGGTGGGGTTGGTCATGGTGTCTCTCTGGATCAATGAACAATGGCCCAGCTTGGCCGTGTTTTTTTTAACACTTCCTCTTCACCCTGAGCCTGTCGAAGGGCGAAGCGTGCCACGATGAGCCACACCCTTCGACAGGCTCAGGGTGAAGAGAATACTATGTCTGCCACGCCCGCTCCGCCGCCTCGCAATGACGGCGGAGGTAGGAAATTACTCATTCATCAGCAGGTGAATAAGCGCCGAGGTGTCATAGCGGTTGCCGCCGCGGGCTTGTACCGTTGCGTAGAATTGGTCAACAAGGGCTGTCACCGGCAGGCGTGCGCCGTTGCGGTTGGCTTCGGCGAGGCAAATGTTCAGGTCCTTGCGCATCCAATCTACGGCAAAGCCGAACTCAAACTCGCCCTGGATCATGGTCTTGCCGCGGTTTTCCATCTGCCAGCTTTGCGCGGCACCTTTGGAGATCACGTCCAGCACCTGATTGACGTCCAGCCCGGCTTTCATGCCGAAGTTGAGGCCCTCGCCCAACGCCTGCACCAATCCTGCAATGCAAATCTGGTTGACCATTTTGGTGAGCTGGCCGCTGCCAGCCTCGCCCATTAGCGTCACAGCGCGGCCAAAGCAATCCATCGCCGGCTTGGCGCGGTCGAACGGCTCAGCATCGCCGCCGCACATAACTGTAAGTGCGCCATTTTCAGCGCCCGCCTGACCACCAGAGACTGGGCCATCGATGAAGTGCAGGCCGGCGGCCTTGGCAGCCGAGTACATCTCACGCGCGACCTCTGCTGAGGCAGTGGTGTGATCGACGAAGATCGTGCCCTTGGCCATGGACTGGAATGCACCGTCCGGCCCGGTACAGACGGCGCGGACGTCATCGTCGGCGCCGACACAGGCGAAGACGATGTCCTGGCCAACAGCGGCTTCTTTTGGCGTTGCAGCACTCTTGCCGCCGTGCTGAGCGACCCACTGGTCCGCCTTGGCTTTGGTCCGGTTGTAGACCGTGACCCTGTGGCCACCCTTGGCGGCCAGATGGCCCGCCATCGGATAGCCCATCACGCCCAGGCCTAAGAATGCGACGTTTGCCATGATGTCCGTTCCTTATTGCTTCGCCCGCGCGGCCTCTTCAGCCATTGCCGGCTTGATCAGTTGTTCGTGCATGGTCTGCCACAGATCTTCGTCTGGAGTCAGCAAGCAGACAAAGCCTCTTTCCGCTGGGCGATAATCCGAGCCGTCGCCCATGCGCGCGATGCCTCCGGCCTCCTGGTGCAGCAAAAAGCCTGCGGCATGGTCCCAAGGGTTCATACGAGTGTAGACGCCGAAATGCATCCGGCCTTTGATGCGAGCCAGATACTCCTGGCCGACGCAGCGAGCGTTGAAAACATTGCCTAATGATCCACGACCGCGGCCCCAAATGCGCTGATAGGGCTCCGACAGGCGAACGAAACGGCCATAGATTGAGCCATTCAGAGAACGGTCCTCCGCCGGGCGCGCCACTTTCAGGCGATGCGAGCCCATGAAAGCACCCTCACCCTTGCCAGCAATCGCCATGCGGCCGTTAAGGGGATCATAGATCCAGCCGGCGACCGTCTCGCCCTTGATCACCAGCGCGACGATTACGGCGACGATGGGCAGACCCTGAGCAAAATTGCCAGTGCCATCCAGCGGGTCGAGCACCCAGACGGGGGCATCGCCTTCCAACAGGGCGAGGATGCCGCGGTCATCGTGCACAGCCTCCTCACCCACCACAAGCGACCCAGGCAGCAGCGGCACCAGGGCGTCGGCCAGGGCCTTTTCCATGGCTAGGTCGACCGCGGTGACAAAGTCACCAGGGGTTTTCTCGCCAATGTCCTCAGCGGACAGGGTCACAAAATGCGGCACCAGCTCCCGCTCGGCAACTTCGCGGATCACGTCGGCGACGCGTTGAAGGTCGGGAATCATCGGGTTGTGCCTATTGTGTTTGGAGGCCTTGTTCTAACCGCGCAGCGTCGGCGGGGTCCAGGGCAACAGTAAGGTGGGCGCCGGTTTCGCGGTCTTCGCGGCTCAATACTTGCCCGCGTCGATAGAGCCAAGCCAGGGTTTTGCCATCGGCATGGGCCACGTCTAGCTCGACTACGGTACGTTGTGCCGCCAGAGCGCCATCGATAGCGGCCATCAGATCATTGCAGCCATCACCGGTCAGAGCCGACGCTAGGACCAGTTGGTGGCCATCGACTCGCTCGGTCAAGGTCGCCAGATCATCTGCTGGGATCAGGTCACTTTTGTTCAGCACCTCGATCATCGATTTGGCTTTGTCATCGACAAGGCCGAGTTCCGCCAGCACCTTTTCAACATCACGTTTCTGCGCGCCGGAATCCGGGTCAGCAGCATCGCGCACGTGCAGCAGCAGATCCGCCTCCATCACCTCTTCCAAGGTGGCGCGGAAGGCGGCAACCAGTTGCGTTGGCAGGTCGGAGATAAAGCCGACCGTATCGCTCAAAATGATCGTACGCCCAGCCGGCAGCTTAACCGAGCGCATGGTCGGGTCCAGCGTCGCAAACAGCTGATCCTGGGCCAGCACATCGGCATGGGTCAGGCGGTTGAACAGGGTGGATTTGCCTGCGTTGGTATAGCCGACCAGTGCCACCACCGGATACGGCACCTTCTTGCGGCTGGACCGGTGCAGGGTGCGGGTGCGTTGCACCTCCACCAGATCTTTCTTGAGCCTGACGATACGCTCATCGATCATCCGGCGATCAAGCTCAATCTGGCTTTCGCCTGGGCCGCCCATAAACCCTGCACCACCGCGCTGCCGCTCCAGATGGGTCCAGGACCGAACCAGGCGGGTGCGTTGGTAGGAGAGCTGCGCCAACTCCACCTGCAGGCGGCCTTCGGCAGTCCGCGCCCGCTCGCCAAAGATTTCGAGGATCAGGCCCGTGCGGTCGATCACCTTGGCCTCTATCGCCCGCTCCAGATTGCGCTGTTGCGCCGGCGTGAGCTGGGCGTCGACGATGACAATGCCGATATCGTCCAGCACGCACTGCGCCTTGATCTCTTCGACTGCGCCAGCGCCCAGCAACGTCGCCGGACGCACCTTCTTAACCCGCGCCACCATGGTGTGGCGCACGTCTAGGGCAATCGCTGCGGTTAGGCTGACCGCCTCCTCCAGCGCCGCATCAGCGGGCCGAGACGCTGGTCGTCCTGCGATATCCGGATGCACGACCAGCGCGCGCTCCGGTTCCGGTTCTGTGTTGTGGAAATGAGGACCGCTCTGGTGGTCGGTCAAGCGGTGGCCTCTTCCTCAACCGCGTCCTCGTCGGGTCCATCCCAAAGCATCACAGGCTGGGATGGCATCACGGTCGAAATCGCGTGCTTGTACACAAGCTGCGAATGGCCGTCGCGGCGGAGCAGGATTGAAAAATTGTCGAACCAGGTCAGAACACCTTGCAATTTCACCCCATTCATCAAGAAAACGGTGCAAGGCAGCTTGTTCTTCCGAACATAGTTCAGAAAGACATCCTGGAGATTTTGTTGCTTTTGAGCCGACATAGTTTGTTCCTTTTGTTTTTGCCCACGATGCGCAATCAGCCCAGGCGGGAGGGAGGAGTGTCAGGAAAAAGCTCATCCAACAGTTCGTCGAATGACCCTGACCAGTTTCAAACCTAGGAAGTGCGCATGCTCTCCACAAGTGCTTGTTGCAAAGCCGCAAGGTGCGGCACCGTCAAATCTGCGGAAAGGTCGGCTGGCAGCGCTGCAGGGTTGGCTGCGGCATGAGTCAAGATGACGGCCGTGCAGCCGGTCGCGCGGGCGGTTTTCAGGTCTGTGCCCGAATCGCCGATGAACCAGACGTCCGGGCCGGGCGCTATCCCGGTGCCTTGCAACGCCAGATGCACCGGCGCAGGGTCTGGTTTGTCCTTCTCCGCATCCGTCGCGCCGACCAAGGCATGAAAGCGTGACGTCCAGCCCAGATGCTCTGCCTCCTTACGCAAATGCCGGCCACTTTTGTTGGAGACAAGGCTGGTCAGCAGCGGTTGGCAGGCATCCAACAGAGCCTCTGCCCCATCCAGAACCGTTAGCAATTCCAGGTGTCGGCGTTCGAATCCGGCGTAGAAGATGTCGCGCGCGGCCTCCCAGTCATCGCCGAACAACACTGGAAAGCTGTCGCGTTGCGAGGCGCTGATGCGGTCCATCGCCTCGTCACGGCCCCAAGGGGCCTGGCCATAGGTCACCAAAGCCTCATTCAGACCGGAGACGATGGCGTCCCAATTGTCGATCAGCGTGCCATCCCAGTCGAACAGGAGCGCGCGTGGCTTGGGCAGACCCTGTGTCATGCCGGCACCTCACCATTTGCGGAAAAGGCCATATAGCGTGCGTTTAGGTCCAGGGTCAGGCTCCCGGGGCGGCCATTGGCGACCGGTGCATCGTCGATCTGCACGATGGGATAGACGCCTGTTGTCGTAGACGTCATGAACGCCTCACGGGCGGATTTTGCCTCCTCCAGCGTGAAGGGGCGTTCTTCCACTGTCAGGCCAGCGTCACGCGCCAGGCTGAGGACGCGATCGCGGGTGATGCCGCCAAGGATGGCGTTGGTCGCTGGGTGGGTCACCAGATGCCCATCGGTCGGGACGATGAAGGCATTGGTGGACCCACCTTCCGTGACCACACCGTCGCTTTCCCGTGTGAACCAGGCCTCATAGGCGCCGTGCTCGCGCGCCTTTTGCTTGGCCAGGATATTCGGCAACAGCGCGACTGACTTCACGTCGCAACGGCTCCAGCGGATCTCTGGCACGCTGAGCACAGCCACGCCAGCCTCAACCTGAGCCGGGCCGGGTAGCGACTGGCGGCGGCAGGTCATCACCAGCGTAGGATCAGCCTGGCGCGGGAATGGCGCGTCGCGGCGGGCGGCACCGCGGGTTGATTGCATATAGAGAATGCCTTCCCGCACCCGGTTCCGGCGCAACATCTCGCGCATGACCTGCCGCATGGCATTGCGCGGCATGGCGGGCGGCAGGCGCAATTCAGCCAGCGAGCGATCCCAGCGGTCCAGATGCGGCAACTCATCGACAAAGTGACCGGCGTCAATCGCGATCACCTCATAGACACCATCGGCAAATTGAAAGCCCCGATCCTCGACGGAGACGTGGGCGGTGGCGTGCGGCACATAACGGCCGTTGACGTAAGCGACGCGGCTCATGCTGTACTCATCAGAAATGTTCCAGGCTAACGGCGAAGATGCGCTCCACCTTTTTGATGACGGATTCGGTGGCAAACAAGACCACCCGATCGCCGGGGCGGATCACGGTATCTGAGCGGGGGATAATCACCTTTCCGTCGCGGGCGATAGCACCGACGATAGCGCCGTGGGGCAGTTTGGACTCCGACAATGGCTTGCCCACAATGCCGGACGACTCCATCGCCTCGATATCGATGATCTCGCCAAAGCTATCGCCAATGGAATGCACGGCTCGCACCCGCCCGCGCCGGATCAATTGCAGGATGGTTGAAGCGGTGATAGCGCGAGGATTGATAATGACGTCGATATCCAGCGGCTGCAGCAGCGATGCATAGGCCGGCCGTGTTACCAGGGCGATGGCCTGCTTTGTGCCGTACCGCTTGGCCAGCAATGAGGCCAGAATGTTGGTCTCGTCGTGGTCGGTAACCGCAATAATCGTATCGGCGCGGCTGGCGTTGGCTTCCTCCAGCAGGTCCGGGTCCATGGCGTCGCCGTTCAGCACTGTTGTGCGGGCCAACCTTTGCGCGATCTCCTTCGCCTGCTCAGGATCACGCTCAATGATCATTGCAGAGATATCGCGGTCTTCTTCCTCGATGATCCGCGCCAACCGCCGACCGATATTGCCGCCACCCACGATGATGACCCGATGGCTTTCGGGAAGGTCCTGACCGACCGCCGCCATGGCGCGGGGTACGTGCAGGGTGTCGGCGACGAAATACACCTCGTCTCGCGGGAACAGCTGGTCCTGATCGCTGGGGACAAAGGGCCTGCCATCGCGGACAACACCCACAACCTGAATATTCAGGTCAGGGAATAGCGCTGCGAGTTGGCGCAACGGCGTGTTGATGATCGGGCATTGCTCGCCTAAGCGCACACCGACCAGACGAATGGCATTGTCTGCCAGTTCAATCATCTCAATCGCACCCGGGGCATGCAGGCGGCGCATAATAGCCCGCGCAACCTCCTGCTCTGGCGAGATTAGCACGTCGATGGGCAGACCATCTTTGCCAAACAATGCCGACCATTTATCTGCCGCATATTCCTGGTCGCGGACGCGAGCGATCTTGACCGGCACGTGAAACAGTGTGTGGGCCACCATGCAAGCGACCATGTTGACTTCGTCGGAAACGGTGGCGGCGATGATCATGTCCGCATCAGCGGCGCCCGCCTGCTCCAGTACACCAGGCCGCGAGGCGTAACCGACGATGCCGCGCACATCCAGACTATCGTCCAGCCGACGGATTAGGTCATCGGATTGGTCGATGACGACGACGTCATTGGCCTCGCTCGATAAATGGCGGGCTAGCGTCGTGCCGACCTGCCCGGCGCCACAGACTATAACTTTCATAACCGGTCGCTCATGATCGTTCACTGGCGATAGAAATACCGAGCAATTTCAGCTTGCGATGCAACGCTGAGCGCTCCATTCCCACTAATCCCGCAGTACGGGAAATATTACCGCCGAACCGCTCTATCTGTGCCAACAAATAGTCACGCTCGAACTGTTCGCGGGCCTCCCGCAGCGGCAACCGCAAGGCATCGACAGTGCGTTGCTCGGGCGTTGTGGCCACCATTCCGGTGATTTCGGGCGGCAATGCATCCGTGCTGATTTCGTCAGTATCACCGGCCATGATCAGGGTGCGTTCCATGGTGTTGCGCAACTCGCGAACATTGCCTGGCCATTCATAGGCTTGCAGTTGCTCCATTGCGTCCTCGGTCAGTTTGCCTGGCTGGCGCCCGTTCAGTTGGGCGGCCCGTCCCAGAAAATACTCTGCCAATTCCGGGATGTCGTCCCGTCTTGCATTGAGCGATGGCACATCGATTGGTACGACGGCCAGACGGTAGAACAGCTCCTCTCGAAAATGGCCGGCGGCAATGGCCGCTTGCAAATCGCGACTGGTACTGGCCAGAACGCGCACCTGTACCTGCACCGAGGCCGTACCGCCAACCCGCACGAATGATTGTTCCTGGAGCACGCGCAGGATTTTGGCCTGAGTGGCCAGCGGCATGTCCAAGATTTCGTCCAGCAGCAATGTGCCGCCATGGGCCTGCTCAAAAGTTCCAATCCGGCGGCCATTGTCACCGGGTTGCGCTTCGGACCCAAACAACTCAATTTCCATCGTGTCTGGTGCGATAGAAGCGCAGTTGACCACCACGAAGGGGCCGTTTGCATGGCGAGAGCCCTCATGGATTTGCCGGGCTACCACCTCTTTGCCCGCACCCGATGGCCCGGAAATCATCACCCGGCTGCCTGTTGGCGCAACCTTGGCAATGGCCTGTTGGATTGTTTTGATCGCGACAGAACTGCCCAGCAACGCTGTCTGCGGGCCGGCGCGCAATCGCAGCTCGGCTACTTCTCGCCGCAAGCGCGCATCTTCGATAGCCCGCTCGACAACGAACAGGAGGCGGTCGATCTTGAAGGGCTTTTCGATGAAATCGAATGCGCCCGCGTGGATGGCGGAGACCGCCATTTCGATGGTGCCATGCCCACTGATCATAATCACCGGCACCTCCGGCGCATCCTTACGCAGCTCCGCCAGCAGCTCAATGCCGTCCAGCCGGCTGCCCTCTAACCAAACGTCGAGAATGATCAGTGTCGGGCGCCTGGCAGCCATGGCTTCTAACGCAGCATCAGCGCTGGCGCCCTGGCGCGTACCGAAGCCTTCATCTTCCAGGATACCGCTGATTTGCAGGCGGATGTCGGCTTCGTCGTCGATGATCAGAATATCATGCGCCATGTGTTTGACCTTGCGCCTGAGGTGCAACGGCAATGGTGACTGTTACCACAGCACCGCCACCCGGACGGTCTTGAAACTGTAGCGAGCCGCCATGATCATCTGCAATTTTTTGTACGATAGCCAGCCCCAAACCGGTGCCCTTCGCTCTAGTCGTCACATACGGATCGGCCAACCGGTCACGTGAGCCAGCCGGCAGCCCTGCGCCATTGTCGCTAATGGTTAAAACCACGGAGTCTCCATCACGATCCAATGTCAAGGTTACCATACCAGGTTCAGAATCCGGTCCTTCATTTTCCAGACGTCGTTCGATCGCCTCTGCAGCGTTCTGTAACAGATTGGTCAAGACGCGGGCCAACTGTCCAGCGTCAGCAACGATCTGAATCGGCGCATCAGCACCAACCAGCGAGAAGGTGAAGTTACCAAAGGCGATCTGTTGCAACGAGATTGCCTCACGGGCGATTGCCGTCAAGTCAGTGGGCTCCATGCGCGGCGCGGGCAATCGCGCAAAATTTGAGAACTCATCCACCAACTGCCGCAAGCCATCGACCTGGCGGATAATGGTGTCGGTGCAGAGCTGGAACGTCTGCGGATCATCCGTTACCTGTGGCAGGTAGCGCCGCTTCAACCGCTCCGCCGACAGCTGAATGGGTGTGAGTGGGTTTTTGATCTCGTGGGCAATACGCCGGGCGATATCGGACCAGGCAGCCTTGCGCTGCGCGTCCAGCAAGTCGGTGATGTCCGTAAACGTCGCGACACTGCCGGCATCACCGCCTGTCTCCACGGTCACACGCACCAAGAAGGTGTGGACACCGTCGGCTGTAGAGTGGGTAATCTGGCCCTCCGTCGTGGTGCCAAACGACCGATGGGCGCGTTCGATCAATGGTCCAACCTCTGGTAGCAGGTCGGCCAATGGCGTGTCACGGTGCTGCTCCAAATCAATTCCAAGCAGTTCGCCGGCCATACGATTGGGGTAGCGGATCCGCCCTTCAGGATCGAGACCGACCACCCCGGCAGCAACACCGGCCAGCACGGCCTCCGTAAAGCGGCGGCGCTGGTCGACCTGGCGGTTTGCTTCTACCAGTTCCTGGCGTTGTGCGCGCAATTGGGTAGTCATGCTGTTGAAGGTTCGGCCCAGGGTCTGGAATTCGCCCAGCTCGCCCATCTCCGCCAGTTGCACCTCCAGGTCACCGGCACGCACGCGCTCTGCGCCCTCTACCAACGCGGCGATGGGGCTGGCCAACCGGCTGGCGAACGACAGCCCGAACCAAATGGCAGACATGACCAACAACAAGGCCAGCATGGCAAAAATCACGCCAAAGGTCAGTTCGATATCAGCGCGTTCTGCCTGAAGATTTTTGAAACGCCGAACCGCGGCGCGGATATCGCTGACATAGAGCAGCACTTCCTGATCTACTGCGCGTCCGACATACAGGAACCGCTCCGGCTCACCATCGAGCTTAACCAGGCCGCGCAGTTCGTCTCCGTCGCGGCCAATGACGACCGCCACCTCTCCTTTGCGCCCATCGGCAATGGCCCAGTCGGGAACCACCTCCTTAGCCATTGAGCTCAGGTCACCCGCCCTGGAACTGATTTTACCATCGGCTGAAAACACAATGGCGGCCTGTAATCCACGCCAGCGCAGATGCCGTTCCAGAAACGCTGTCAGCGCGCCCTCTTCTGTCCCCACCTCGCCAGCGTCCCGGCGCAGGTCTGCGGCAACAGCCAGCGTATCTCTGGCAACAGCGCGACTGTGCTCTTTCAGGT
>CALKDI010000151.1 GCA_938084065.1 uncultured Alphaproteobacteria bacterium | reverse complement strand
GGACGCTGCCGCCGATTGGCCAAAGACTGGGAAACGACAATCGAAAGCTCGACCGCTTGGGCCTATGTCGCCAACATTCGCCTCATGACCAGACGCCTGGCAAGGTATTGCTATTGCAACTGAACTTTTGAGTCAGGCTCTGATGTCCTGGTCAGGTCTCGTTGGCTCATGACGACATCGGAGACTCAAAATGTTACGCCTTAAACCGCTTTTGATTGGTCCGATTGCTGCGGCTTTGCTGACGATCGGAATTGCGCCTTCGCACGGGGTGACCATCGATGTCAGTTCAATCGCCAACCCTGGTGCGGCTGAGTTGGAGGGCACTATTGCTGGCCCTGGTGTGGTTGAAATGGGACTGAGCGTGGTAGATTTCCCGCGTGAGTACGCAATCACATTCGCTATGACCGACCTGCACTTCGATATTCCGATTGGGCAAGTTGCGCTGGCAGATATCACGGTAACGCAAAACCTGTTTGCTAACGCGAAGATCACCAAGATGGAGATGAGCGGAGTTCAGTCTGTATGGATTGTTGGCGATCCGATCGTACCGCCGAAATTCATCCGAATATCCAGCGAAGTGAGCATAGACAAGATCACCGCGACCCCCGAGGTAAGTGCGTTGCTGCTATTCGCATCGGGAATATTGGCGCTCTCATACGTCAGGCTGAAAAACGTTTAGTAGCGAGGTATTTCGGATTGGTAATGATGTGAGGGCTTCGTCAGCCAAATAAGAACGGCACACCGCTCTCCCCTGCCACCCGCTTAACCTCGCCAAACAATGTGTCGGTCATGGGTACGCCTTCAGCCATCCTGACCGCACGTGCCGCTTCCTCCGGCTCACCCGGCACCAACACCGGTTGGGCCGGATCGAGGGGCGCGGTGCCGTGGAGTTGGTCGATGAGCGCGTCCATATCCGCCTCAAAAGCACCCGGCTCTCCGCGGAAGAAGACCGGGTCGATGGCCAGGAAGAAGCTGCCGACATTGATGAAGTCGCCGGGTTTGCCGGTCTTCAGGTTGTGCCCGCCAAAGAACGAGCCCGACAGCACGCTGCACAGAATGTCCACCATGATCGCCAGGCCATAGCCCTTGTGGCTGCCACCATCCTGCGTGCCACCCAAGGGCGTCATCCGCTTGGGTGTGGAGTAGAAAGCGGCCTCGGCGTTGGTTTCCGGCGTGCCGTCCTCTTTCAACGCCCAGCCAACCGGCATTTCCTTGCCAGCGCGGCGGTAGATGTTGAGCTTGCCGACCGCCACCGTGCTGGTCGCCATATCCAGCGAGAAGTCGGGGTTGCGCTTCGCCGGCGCTGCCATAGCAATCGGGTTGGTGGAATACATCGGCTCCCGCGCCCGCGGCGGCACGATGGAGCGCTGCGAGGTGCCGGTCATGCAGATGCCGATCAATCCCTCATCCAGCGCCATGGTGGAATAGACGCCGGCGGCACCGAAATGGTTCGAGTCCTTCACCACGCCAACAGCGACGCCCATGTCCTTGCACTTCGCAATCGCGCTCTGCATCGCCATTTTCGCCGGAACGTGGCCGAGGGCGTGGCCCGCGTCGATGAAGGTCATGGCCGGCAAGTCCTTCAGCACGCGGATCTCGCCCGGCACGATGATGCGGCCATCTTTGCGGCGGTCGTGGTATTGCGGCAGCATGCCGATGCCGTGGCTGTCGATACCGCGAATATCGGCCTCGACCATCAGGTCGGCAGTGGTGGCGACGTGATCCGCCGGCATGCCCCAGGCGGTCAGCACGCTGGCAATCTGGGCTTTGATGGTATGGACGGCAATTTGCGGCAAGGCACTGGCTCCAAGGCGGAATTTGTGGGGAGTTTAGCGGCCTTGCGCGGGCTTGTCTTGTGCTTCGGTCAACCGGATCGGCGCGATTTGGCCCGGGTATTTGTGCGTTGCACTATAATCCTGTTTCCATTCGGCTCGCCCAGCCCCATTTAGGGCTCACAGCCCGTTCAAACGCTCGCCTCAATGGGAGGGAGCGTTCCGATGGGCCCTCCCAAAGGACAATCGTGATGACAGATCTCACCGACAACGGTCACCAGATCATTGCAGAGATCGCCGGCCGCTATGGCCTATCTCAGAGCGCTGTGGAGCAGATGGCCCGCGCTGTTTCTGCTGGTGGCGGCTCCATGGCGCAGTTCAACATTCAGGAATTGGGTGGCAACGGCCAGTGGATGGCCGGCGGCATGACCATGGTCGGCGACATGTTCAACTATGGCCTGCAAGGCACCGTCAGCAACCTGTGCGGTGAGCTTTCGAACGCTATGGCGAGCGGCTCGTTCTTCAAGCGCCAGCAGACCATTTCCGGCTCTGCGTGGTGGCCAGAGGATCTGGGCCAGCCCAGTTCTGTCGGTGGGCAGAACCAGACCCGCTATGCCTATTTCCCGCAGGCCTGCCGTATCGCCTTCGATCCGGGCAATGGCCAGCCGGTGATTATACTGGATACGCAGAACCACCAGATTGGCGGCTTCAGCCAGCAGCAGTCTGGCCCGGGTGATCCGTTCGTCGGCATTACCTTCTCCAGCCAATTCGGCCAATTCGCGCTGTCATCTTTGCCGCGAGTCAAACCTGCGGGTGAGGCGCCGCAGCAACAACAGGAGCCAACCCCGGTTGCGCCGGAAATCGTGCCGCCGCCAGAGGCTCCGCAAGAGCCGCCAGCGGTTGTTGCCCCGGCAGTGCCACAAGCAACCTCCGCCGCGCCATCCACCGCCAGCGCCATGGATATCCTGGCAATCATTGAGCGCCTGGCAGCCCTCCGCGATTCCGGCGCGCTTTCTGAGGCCGACTACACCACGAAAAAGACGGAGTTGCTGGGACGGTTGTAGTATTTGAAGATGCTTGGATATTGGTCATTGCCTGACTGAAATTCGAGAGCTTCATGTTACCTCGCTCGCCCCTAACCCTCGTCCCGCACGGATCCGGCCCACAACGCCGGGCCGGGCGGGTCACACTCTGGGCATTTGGCCTTGTCGCGATCAGTGTCATGCTGGTGCCGACGGTCCTGTGGGGGCTGTTCGGCTGGTCATCCGGCGAGGCGATAGCGCTTTTCGCATGCCTGTGTCTCTTGAGCGGCATGGCATTGCATATTGCTGACCACGTCGCAGATTTCCTGGCGTCAGAGCCTCCAGCGTCTGACGATCAAGTCTAAACCTTGCGCTTCCGCTCGCGTTTGCCGATAAAACCTCATCGTTGCCAATCATAGATTCAGAAAGTGCGTCCCATGCCCGGCAAGCCCGCAATCCTAATGGCCTCAATCGCCATTGCACTCGCGATTGGCGCCGGGGCTTGGTGGTATTTCACCCAGCAATCAACCGCCAGCGGCACCCCTCCAGCGATTGACGCCAATGATGCTGCCCTGGTCACCCTCGGACGGCAGGTCTACCAGGCGCAGTGTGCCGCCTGCCACGGCGCAAACCTGCAGGGTGAGCCCAATTGGCAGCAACGCAAGCCCTCGGGCAGGTTGCCGGCACCACCACATGATGCCAGCGGCCATACCTGGCATCACGCCGATGACTTGCTGTTTAACTTAACCAAATTCGGCATCGCTAAGGTCTCAGGCCGGCCAGTTGAAACCGACATGCCAATCTTCGACGGCGTGCTATCCGATCGAGAGATCGCCGCCTCGCTCGCCTATATCAAAAGCACTTGGCCACTGGAAATTCGCCAGCGCCACGCAGCTATGAATGCCCGACAGAAATAGGGTTTCGCATCAGCCCAGCAGATACGGCGCATTGCAGCGGCTAACCACCTCCCGCACCTCATCCAACAGCGATTGCGGCAGTGGCACGCCGTTGGCGGAGCGCTCGGCGAAGGTCGCATACTCGGGATCGCCGGCGACCAACACAGGCTTGCCTGGATCGACTGGCGGCGTTGCGTGCAGCATGTCGATCATCCGGTCCAGGTCTTCGCCAAATTCTTCGCCACCGCGCAGCAGGTTGGGATCAATGGCCAGGAAAAAGTGCCCGGTCTGAGTTGGGCTTTTGACCGGATGGCCGTTGGCATCCGTTTGCCCCGGTTCGGCCCACGCCCCTGTCAGCACGGCACATAGGATTTCAACCATCATCGCCAAGCCATAGCCCTTGTGGCTGCCAAGTTCGCGCGTGCCGCCTACCGGAGCGACGCGCCTCGCCTTATAGCCCACGTCCGGATCAGTCGTCGGCTGACCGTTCTGGTCCATCGCCCAACCTTCCGGGATAGGCATGCCGCGACGGGCATAGTTCCGCACCTTATTCAGCGCCACGGTTGAGGTCGCCATGTCCAACGCAAACGGCTTGTTCGCGCGGCCAGGGGCCGCAAAGGCAATCGGGTTCGTCCCCAGCACCGCATCTCGCCCGAACGTGGGTACGATGGCGGAGCCCGGCGCATGGGTCATCGCCATGCCGATCACGCCCTCTTTCGCCGCTAATCGGGAATAGTAGCCCGCAGCGCCAAAGTGGTTGGAGTTGCGCACCCCCACCAGGGCCACGCCGGTCTTCCGCGCCTTGGCACAGGCCATCTGCATCGCCATAACCGACACCGGGTGCCCCAGCGACTTATCGGCATCGATCAGGGCCACCGCGCCCTTCTCCCGAACGACCTTTGGCTGAGCACTGACATTGATCCGGCCCTCGCCACGGCGCTGGTCGTACATCGGAACCAAGCCGATACCGTGCGAATCGACGCCGTGCATATCGGCATCGGACAACGCCTCCGCTGCTGTCGCCGCCTGCTCGGCGTTGACGCCCCAGGCTGTGAACACCGCTTCGATCTGCTCGCGGATGGCATCACCTGGAATATAATGGATCGCGGACGGGTCGGACATGATAAGGATCTCAACTGACGAAATCGGCTTGGCGCGAATGGCCTTCTGACGGCAGACTATGGCCCACCCAAAGCGCAGAGCCAAGCAGAGAGCATACAACCATGTCCGATCCCACCGAATTGACCGCCCTCGCAGCCGCCAAAGAGATTGCGAGCGGGCGACTAACCTCGGAAAAGTTGACCCAAGCACTGCTGGAGCGGATTGATAGCCGTGATGATGCTGTCCGTGCCTGGGCGCATCTCGACCCCGACCAAGTTCTGGCTGAGGCCCGCATGCGTGATTCGGAGCGGCCCCGCTCGCCGCTGCACGGTGTGCCTGTCGGTGTGAAGGACATTCTCGACACCCACGACATGCCAACGACCCATGGGTCACCAATCTACCCGAACAACCATCCATCAAACGATGCGGCTTGTGTGGCATTGTTGCGGGATGCCGGCATGGTGGTCATGGGCAAGACGGTGACGACGGAGTTTGCCCTGCGCAACCCCGGCCCAACCCGCAACCCGCACGATCCCACCCGCACACCCGGCGGCTCGTCCAGCGGCTCTGCGGCTGGTGTCGGCGATTGCCAGATCCCACTTGGTATTGGCACCCAGACGTCCGGTTCCATCATCCGTCCGGCCAGTTTTTGCGGCGTAGTTGGCTACAAGCCAACCCATGGCCGGATCATGCGCAATGGGATGAAAGTTCTGGCTGAAAGTCTTGACACTATTGGCTGTATGGCGCGGTCGGTTGCAGATGCCAACGCCTTTGCTTCGGTTATGGAGGCGTCACCGATCCAGAGTCTGTCCGATGTCGGCCCCGCCCCAGCCTTCGCCTTCACCCGCTCCCCCTGTTGGGCAGAGGCCGAAGCTGGCACCCGCAACGCCATGAAAGAGGCCATAGCGCGTGTGCAGGGTGCAGGCGGCACCGTCGTCGAAATCGAACTGCCCCCTGCCTTCAAAGACGCGCTGGAAGCCCAAGACGTCATCATGACCTACGAGGCCTGGCGTGGCCTGGCATATGAGCGCTGCTTCCATGCAGACAAAATGTCGGTGGCACTCAAAGACGCCATCTCCTCCGGCGGAGACCACACCCGCCAGCGGTATGATTGGGCGCGTAACGTCCAGGCCACGTGCAAGGCCACGTTCTGGCAAGTGTTCCAGCGCTTTGGCGCGGTATTAACACCAGCGGCCCCGGGCGAAGCGCCAAAGAACCTTGCGTTCACAGGCTCGCCAAACTTTAACCGCCTGTGGACGGTGCTAGGCGTTCCTTGTGTCTCGGTTCCTGGCCTCAAAGGTCCAGCTGGCATGCCGGTCGGTGTGCAGTGCGTCGGTGCCGCTGGTCGGGCACATGAGACCTTGGCTCATGCCGCATGGCTGGAGCGCGTTTTGGCGGAATAGAGCAGCATCAGTCCCGCTTGGGCCGCCACACACCGGTATTCGGGTCCTGCTCCATCTCCACGGCCTTGTCCTCTTCCGGCGGCGCAACTGGCGCTTCCGGCGGGGCAGGGGGCTTGGCAATGTTTCTTCGTTCAATCCATTTGAACAATTGCCATGCGCCGTAGACAGCAAGCCCCAGTACCAGGAGCTTGGAAATGCTCAGTCCAAACATGGCTTATCCTCCATACCGCTGGCGGGCCAGCCGCTCGTCGAGGTGTAATCCCACCTCCTCGACCAAATGGTCCGCTCCAAACCCACCGCCGCTCAGGCGTTTGATCAACGGCTGCTTCGCCTTGATGGGAACAATCTGAACCTTGTCGCCGAATCGCTGGCGCAGCACCGGGCGGAAGTGGCCAATACCATCGATCAGCCCTCGTTCTAAAGCGCCACGGCCAGTCCAAAACGCGCCGGAGAAAATCTCAGGATCGTCGACAGCCAGCTTGGCTCCTCGCCGGGTCTCAATCTGAGCCCGAAATACGCCGTGCAGTTCGTTCAGAAGCTCATTCAGCCTGGCGATATCTTTCGGATCTTCGGGCTTGAATGGGTCCAGAATGCTCTTGTTTTCGCCCGCGGTATAGACCCGCCGCTCGACCCCCAGTTTGGAAATCGCCTCGGTAAAGCCAAATCCAGCAGAGATCACGCCAATGGAGCCAACCACGCTGGCCTCATCAGCGAAAATCTCATCCGCGGCGGTCGCCAGCCAGTAACCCCCGGATGCCGCCACATCTTCAACGAACGCCAACACCGGCAGTGACTTTTCTGCCGCCAGCGTGCGAATCCTTGTTGCAATCAGCGCCGACTGCACCGGCGAGCCGCCGGGCGAATTGATTGCCAGGGCTACGGCCTTGGCCCGCGGCATCTCAAACGCCTGCTGCAACAATGGCGCGACCGATTCCAGACTCAAACTACGGCGCAAGCTGCCGCCACCGGCAGCAATCATGCCGCTAAGCCGTACCAACGGCACCCGTGGCGGGCGTTTCCAGAATTTCAAAGGTCGCTCCCAGGCGGTTGCATTCGAGTCCTACCCTCGCATGTAGCCCGCTTGTCACCCCGCGCCAACCCCACGCTGCGGCAGGCGGGCGGGTGAGCCGCAGTTGACCCGCACCCAGCCATAGGCTACGGCCATGATCTGCCAGCCGCCCGGAGCACGTTTCGCCCTTGCTGCCGCCTTTCTCCATTATCATCCCCGCCTACAATGAAGCTGACAATGTCGGCCCGTTAGCGCGTGAGATTCTGACGGTCTTGCCGGCAGACGCTGTCTTTGAAGTGATCTTCATTGACGACGCCAGCAGCGATGCGACTGCCGACGCCGTCCTGGCCATGCGTGCCGAGGACAACCGCGTTCGCCTCCTGCGCCACCGTCAAAATGCCGGACAGTCTGCCGCCATCCGCAACGGTGCAAAAATCGCCCATTATGACTGGGTGGTGACCATGGATGGCGACGGCCAGAATGACCCTGCCGATATCCCGAAACTGTTCTCTCTCTTGGAGAATGCGCCAACAGAGCCGCCTCTCGGCCTGCTCGGCGGCTTGCGCCTCAAACGGCAGGACGTGTTTGCCCGCCGCCTGGTCTCGCGCGCCGCCAACGCCATCCGCCAAGCCGTGCTGCGCGACAATTGCCGCGACACGGGCTGTTCGCTAAAGGCCATCCGCAGAGAGCTCTTAATTGACCTGCCGAACTTTCGCGGCTTGCACCGCTATTTGCCAGCCCTGGCGCCTGCCTATGGGTATGCCACCCGGTTTATCGATGTTAACCACCGCGCCCGTGCCGCCGGCACATCAAAATACACCAATTGGGGCCGCGCCCTAGTGGCTGTGCGGGATCTGCTGGGTGTCGTCTGGCTGTGCTCGCGGGCTGCAGCACCATTTCCCTATGAGGCGAGCGACGACTAGATGTTGCAAGATACACTCGCCGCCTTTGCCGCCTGGTATGACGGGCTGACCGGTCCGGAATTGTTCTGGATCATCCTGGGATTCTGCGCACAATTCCTATTCATGATGCGCTTTGTCATGCAATGGATCTATTCTGAACGCGCCCGCCGATCCGTTGTTCCAGAGGTCTTTTGGTATTTTAGCGTGCTCGGCGGCGTGACCCTTCTGGCCTACGCCATTCATCGCGCGGACCCGGTCTTTATCGCGGGGCAGGGGCTTGGCCTGATCATCTATGCCCGCAACATCTACTTCATTTGGGCGGAAAAGCGGAATGTCAGCGCTTCCGACAAATAGCTTAGCGGGTTCCACAGCCCCACCGGCAAAGCCCTGGCTCCCCTCTTGGGCGATCTGGCTGGCAGGCCGGCCCTGGGCGTTCTATCCACTCCTCGCCCTCCTGGCCGCGATCCTCTATTTTCCGGGACAGCTAGAAGTCCCGCCGCTTGACCGCGATGAGCCACGGTTCGCCCAAGCCTCTAAGCAGATGGTCGAGACCGGCAATTTCATCGAGATCTCCTTTCAAGATGAAGCCCGGCTAAAAAAGCCCATCGCCATCTACTGGCTGCAGAGCGCCTCTGCTGCCGTGTTAGCGCCAGACGAGCCAACCGCGCTCTGGGCCTACCGCTTACCCTCTTACCTGGCCATGGTACTGAGCGTCCTGCTAATCGCCGGCATTGGCCGCACGCTGTTCAAAGGGCCGGTCGGCGCAATCGCCGCGGCGTTGTTCGCCGTCGCCGTATTGCCTGGTGTCGAGGCCCACCTCGCCAAAACTGACGCTGTGCTGCTGGCGCTAATTCTGGCAGCGCAATGGGCGCTCGCCCGATGTTGGATGGCAACAAATCCCGATACCGCCCGTGGTGAGGTCCGCACTGGCCCCTGGGTCGCTGCTGCATTCTGGCTTGCTATTGGTGCAGGGGTGTTGGTCAAAGGGCCGGTGATCATCTTGATCGCAGCCCTAACAGCAATGTCGCTCGCCACCTGGCGCTGGCGCGGATGGTGGTTGTTGGCGTTGCGCCCGCTTTGGGGCCTGCCGCTTGCCCTTGTCGTGATCATCCCCTGGTTCGTCGCCATCCACATAGCCACCGACGGCGCATTCTGGGATGAGGCTGTCGGCCGCGATTTCCTCGCCAAGATCGATGCGGGGCAAGAGCGTCATGGCGGCCCGCCCGGCTACTACCTGTTGGCCGTCTGGGCAACCTTCTGGCCCGCCGCTGCACTCATTGGTTTCGCAGTCCTAGGGGCATGGCGGGGACGAGCCGCGCCAGCCGTACAATTCTGCCTAGCCTGGATCATCCCCAACTGGCTGGTGTTTGAGGCCGTCGCGACCAAGCTGCCGCATTATGTCTTGCCGACCTATCCGGCCATTGCCCTGCTGGCCGCCTATATGCTTGTCCGCGCTGGACAACGTCCTCACCGCGCGTGGGTGGCCCAAGCAGTGCGAGCCCCAGTGTGGATCGCCGTATTCGTAGCAGCGGGCCTGTCCCTCGGAATGTTGGTTGGTCCGCCATTCTTGGGTGCCGGTATTACCGTTGGTGCTTTGGCCGCCACCGTTGCTTTTGCGGTAATGGCCTTTGCGTTATTCCGCTTTGGTCGCCGCGCCTACACCGCACCGTTTCCTTTGGGCATCATTATTCTGACGGCCGGTTTGGCATACTGGCCTGCCTACACGCAGGTGCTGCCCAGCCTCTCAGACCTCTGGGTCTCGTCCCGCCTTACTGAGGCCGTGGTTGCCAATACTCCTGCCGAATGCACCCGCCCCGCTCGTCTGGTGACGGCAGGCTATGGTGAACCCAGCCTCATCTTCCTGGGAGGTACAGACACAGCCGCCGTGGGCGCAGAGGCAGCGATCCCTCTGCTGACCGCCGATCCCATCTGCACACTCGCAGCTGTTGAGGCTCGCCAATGGCCAAAGTTCGAAGCCGCGCTCGCCGGTCAGCTGATTGAGACATTGGAAACAATCGACGGCCTGAACTATTCCAAAGGCAAGCGCGTCTCGCTCCGCCTTGTGCGGCTGGTGCGATAGTTCGGCGTCGCTACCCGACCGTCTTCATCGCCGCAAACCCAGCGTCCAGGTCGGCCATAAGGTCCGCCGGGTTTTCTAACCCGATATGCAAGCGGATCAATGGACCCTCCGGCGCCCATTTCGTCGCCGTGCGGTTGCCGCCTGGGTCCGCCGGGATTGCCAGGCTTTCATACCCGCCCCAGCTGGAGCCCATGCCGAACAGCTCCAGCGCATCGAAGAACGCCTCTAGCTGCGCCTCATTCGCCGGCTGCAACACCACACCAAACAGGCCGCTGGCGCCGGTAAAGTCGCGCTTCCAGAGGGCGTGGCCGGGGTCGCTCTCCAACGCCGGATACAGCACGCGCGCCACCTCAGCCCGGCCTTGCAGCCATTTGGCCACCTCAGTCGCGTTCTTCTGATGCTGCTCCAACCGCACCTGCATGGTGCGAACACCACGAGTGGCCAGATAGACATCGTCAGGCGCCGCCGCGACGCCCAGCAAGCTCCACATCTCGCGGATGGGGCCATAGGTGGCCTCGGTGCAGGTGATAGCACCCAACATCGCATCCGAGTGGCCTACGATATACTTGGTCGCTGCGTGCACGGACACATCACAGCCGTGCGCGAACGGTTTGAAGAACAGCCCGGTCGCCCAGGTATTATCGGTAATGACGATGCAACCGCGGGCATGCGCTGCCGCTGCGATAGCCGGCATATCCTGCATCTCGAAAGTTTGTGAGCCTGGCGCCTCCAGATACACAACCTTTGTGTTGTCCTGGATCAGGCTAGCAATGCCCCCGCCCACAGCCGGGTCAAAGAATGTGGTCTCGACGCCATAGCGTGGCAGGAACTTGGTCGTGAAATTCCGTGCTGGGCCATAGACGCAATCGGCCATCAGGATGTGGTCGCCTTGGCTAACGAACGGCAAAATGGCCGTCGTAACGGCGCTCAGGCCCGACGGGCAAAGGACGCATTGATCCCCGCCTTCGATATCCGCCAGCACATCCTCCAGTGTGAAGGTCGTCGGCGTACCGCGGCGGCCATAGCGAGGCTCCCGCTCGCCTTTCTCGCGCTTGCGGTCGGCATAGCTCGGCGCGAGGATGGTGGAGGCCCGGAACACCGGCGTGTTGACCGCGCCGAAATGGGCGAGCGGATCGCGGCCCGAGTGGGTCAGGACGGTTTCGGGCTGTTTGCCCTTTAAGTTCTTGCTCACGCTGTTGTCTCCACGGGTGTGTCTTGGCGGCTGCCCCATTCGCTCCACGAACCGTCATAGACGGCGGTCTCTGTATCCCCGATCAGGTAAAGCCCCAGCGCCAGCGTGCAGGCCGTCACGCCGGAGCCGCAGGTGGTTGCCACCGGCTTTTTGATGTCAACGCCAGCCTGCTCAAACG
Source organism: uncultured Alphaproteobacteria bacterium (assembly GCA_938084065.1). GTDB lineage: Bacteria > Pseudomonadota > Alphaproteobacteria > Bin95 > Bin95 > JACKII01. The sequence goes on along the minus strand of CALKDI010000151.1, from coordinate 26,351 downwards.
CGGCGCGCAGTTCGTCGACGCTGCGATAGGTGCCGTCCTTGTTCAGCAGGTTCGGAAACGGCACGTTGCAGGAGCCTGGAATGTGACCGCCGCGCATGCCGGCCCGTGGCTCCGGCTCCTGCGCCAGGAAGCGGCCGGCGGCGCGGGCGTCGATGACCTGGTCGCGTTTGGCGTCGATATTCGCCAGCATCTGCTGGCGGTCACGCACCAGCGTGTTATTCTTGCGCGCTGTAAACGAGCGCTCGCCGTAGGTTTTGACCTCGCTGGTCACAGGCCGACCTTCGTCTAGCCACTTGCGCATGCTGCCGTTCAGCACCGCCACATCGCGATACCCGAACACCCGGAACGTCCACCAGACTCGCGCCGCGCCGGTCGCGCTCACCGTGTCATAGACCACGATCTTGTGCCCGTCGCCGATGCCGAGCGCGCCGACCTGTCGGGCGAACTGGTCTGCATCCGGCAGCATGTGCGGCAGGTCGCTGGAGTGGTCGGAAATTGCATCGATATCCCAGAAGATTGCGCCGGGAATATGCTGCTCGTCATACTCGGCCTTCGCATTGCGGCCAGTGGTCGGCAGGTGGTGCGAGGCGTCGATAATGCGCAGGTCGGGCGCATCCAGGTGCGCAGCCAGCCAATCAGTGGAGACCAGCGCGTCGGGATTTTTGTAACCGGGGTCGGACATGGGGAAGGGGCCTTGCGGTCAGGGAGCGTTATTTTTCGAGAAGCTCAATTATGAGCATCGCGCGGTTATTTGAGAATACCCCGGTCATATGCGGGAATGCCATCGACCAATTGCACCCATGCTGGCCGCGATGCGCACCAAACCTGTAATTTGGGCGAGAGGTCTGCCCGTTGGTTGACGGTGCCCGCGCGCAAACTGAAGAACGAGCCCTTTTCGCCGACTGGTTTACCATAGAGATTGGTGCCGCATTCCGGACAAAAGGCCAGCTCTCGCTTGTTTCCACTGTCGGCGGTCTTGACCCAGGTTTTGAGCGTGCCAGTAAGCAGTCGGAAGCTCTCGCCTTCCACGCCTGCGACGATCCGATAAGCGGATGCAGAGCTACGCTGGCAGTCGGCGCAGTAGCATATGGCGATGCGTTCAGGGTCGATGTCGGCTTCATATGTGACTTGCCCGCAAAGGCATTGACCGTCGATATGCATGGGAAAAACTCCTGGATAACCGTTGGTACGCCGGACTAGAGAGACGTTCCAAGCATCATTTCACTCATCAAAAACGATGTTGATGCGGCGGTTGCGCTTGCCTTTGTTCTCGATCTTGGCAATGCGCACCCTGCCGATTTCGCCGGTCCGCGCGACATGCGTGCCACCGCAGGGCTGCAGGTCGATGACGCCGTCGCCCACCGCCATCAGCCTGATGCGGCCCGTGCCGCGTGGCGGCTGGACGGAGAGTGTGCGGACCAGGTCCTGATTCTCGTCCAGTTCGCTTTCCTCGATCCAGCGCGGCACCACAGGATAATCCTCTGCAATCAAGCCGTTGAGCTTTTCGGTCAGCTCTTCTTTGTCATAGGCATGATCGCCGGAATCGAAGTCCAGCCGGCTCTTCTCTGCCCCGACCTGCCCGCCAGTAACGCCATGATGGATCATCGCGCAGAGCAGGTGCATAGAGGTGTGCATGCGCATGTGCTTGTGCCGCCGCACCCAATCGATTTTTGCTGTGACGGTTGACCCGACTACCGGCAGCGCTGCGCCCTCAGCAACCCGGTGCAGCACATCCTCTGGCCCTGCGCCTTTGATCGCCTCAACCACCGCAATCTCACCGCCATCAGGGCCTATGAGCACGCCACTATCGCCCGGCTGCCCGCCGCCTGTGGGATAAAACACCGTCCGATCCAGCACCACCCCGTCGGGGCCGGCGGAGACCACCGTCGCCTGGCATTCGGTCGCGTAGGCATCGTCGCGGAACACTAGCTCCATAGCTTCAACTCGCTTTCCTATTCATCCGTGCGAGTGTCATACCCGCTTTGGCTCAATCCCGCCATATCTCGCGCAGACGTTGACGGTTCCCCGCAAAAAACTGCATCGCGATCAGGAATGTGGCGTTGGTGATTTTCTCGGTGCCGATCCAACCGATGACCTCCTCGGCCGGCATCGTGAACACCCGAATATCCTCGCCCTCGTGCTGCAGCCCATGCACGCCACCAGCGTCGCTAGCGTCAACCCGGCCAACGAAGGTCGTATGGTTTCCGTCGAGCTAGCAGGATTGACCAAGTAATGCGCCATGCGCTCCAGCCGGTCCACTGGCCGGCCGATTTCCTCTACAGCCTCGCGCCGCGCCACATCCTCCGGCGATTCTCCCGCATCGATACGACCGGCGACGACTTCGATGAGCCAAGGGTGCTGGCCAGCAACAAACGCACCAATTCGGAACTGCTCAATCAGGACAACTTCGTCTCGCCATGGATCATAAGGCACCAGGGAGACAGCGTTGCCGCGCTCGATAATCTCCCGCTCAATGGGGTGTCCTAAGCCGCCAGCGAACTGTTCGTGCTGCAACGACAGGACGTCCAGCGTGTTGAAACCGGCGAACCCGCGGCGGCGCGAGAGGATTTCTACTTGATCGGGCAACGAACTTGGCCTCCCATAGGGATATTCGAACTGCAAGACAAACAGGTTGAGAGACAATGCGTAGCCTACTCGGATGGTTGTTGCGGATATATTTTGGCATAGGCTTGGTGCTGGGCGTAATGCTGTTTGCCTCCCACACCATGCAAAGCGCCATGGCGGCGCCGGAAACCGACGTCTTGATCAAAGACGCCACCGTCGGCGCGGTTCGCGGCGGGCTCCGCATATTCTACTGGGCACCCAGTGTTTTTGAGAATGTTATAGTGCGCAAAGCCGACCCTCTGAACTGGGCAATCAACTAGGCGAACGCCTCGTCCCATGTTCCCTGTGTGGCGCCGCGCGTATACTCCGTCGCGCGGTTCTCAAAGAAGTTGGCATGCTCCACCGCATTGAGCATTTCATCCATCCAGGGCAATGGGTTAGTTTCGATATTGAACATCGGATCTAAACCCAACTGCACCAGCCGTCGGTCTGCAATAAACCGGATATAGGCCTTCACCTCCTCAGATGAGAGCCCCTCCACCTCGCCCAGTTCAAACGCCAGGTCGATAAAGGCGTCTTCGTGGCCGATAATGGTGCTGCATGCCTCCCGAATTTCAGCGATCAGGCTATCATCCCATACCTCAGAGTATTCCTCAACAAACGCTCGGAACAATTTGATAATACTGAGTGTGTGAAGGGTTTCATCGCGCGCTGACCACGCCACGATCTGCCCCATGCCCTTCATCTTGTTAAAGCGCGGAAAGTTCAGCAGCACCGCGAAGCTGGCAAACAATTGCACGCCCTCGGTAAAGCCGCCAAACACCGCCATGGTTAGTGCGATGGAGCGTTTGGAATTTGTGCTAAACCCCTGCATATAATCATACTTATCACGCATGGCTTGATAGCGCAGAAAAGCCGAATATTCGATCTCAGGGATGCCAATCGTGTCGAGCAGATGGCTATAGGCGGCAATGTGGATCGTCTCGGTATTCGAGAACGCCGCCAGCATCATCTGCACCTCGGTCGGCTCAAACACACGTGCATAATGCTTCATATAACAATTGTTTACCTCAACATCCGCCTGGGTGAAAAAGCGGAAAATGTGGGTCAACAGATTGCGTTCGCCATCCGTTAGCGTGCGTTGCCAATCTTTGACGTCATCAGCCAACGGCACTTCATCGGGCAGCCAGTGCAACCGCTGCTGCAACTGCCACGCCTCATACGCCCATGGATAATCAAAGGGTTTGTAGGTTGGTTTTGGATCTAGAAGAGCCATGCTAACTCACTGACACGCCAGGCAATCATCATCATCTCGGGCTAGCAGAGGCGGCGGCGCGATGCTCACCACATCGGCCCTTTGCAACGACTTAGAACGCACATAATACAGGCTCTTACAGTCTTTTTCCCACGCTCGCACATGAAGTTGGTGCAGGTCGCGCTTGTGCACGTCGGCTGGCAAGAACAGGTTCAGTGACTGCGATTGGCAGATAAACGGCTGCCGGTCCGCCGCATGATCGATCACCCAGCGCTGATCCAGTTCGAACGCAGTTTTGAACACGTCCCGCTCATGATCGCTCAAGAAATCCAGATGCTGGACTGAACCCTCATGAGTCGTGATGGAGGACCAGGTCTCGTCGTTGTCCCGCCCGTGCGCTGCCAAAACGCCAGCCAGCGCGCGATTGCGCACCAGGTACGAGCCTGACAGGGTCTTGTGGTTAAACGCATTCGCCGCAATTGGCTCAATCCCTGGCGAGGCACCGCCGCAGATGATCGAGATTGAGGCCGTCGGTGCAATCGCCAGCTTGTGGCTGAACCGCTCCTGTACCCCATAATCTGCAGCATCAGGGCACGCACCGCGCTCCGCCGCCAACACCTGACTGGCCGTGTCCGCGCCAGACTTAATGTGGCGGAACATGCGGGTGTTCCACACTTTGGCCATCACCGATTCAAACGGAATGCTCTTTTCCTGCAAGAACGAGTGGAAGCCCATCACGCCCAGGCCAACGCTGCGCTCGCGCATGGCGGCGTACTTCGCCTTAGCCATGCTATCCGGCGCGTTGTCGATATAATCCTGCAGCACATTATCGAGGAAGCGCATCACGTCCTCAACAAAGGTCGGATGCCCCTCCCAATCCTCGAAATGTTCCAGATTGAGCGAGGTCAGGCAGCAGACCGCCGTGCGCTCTCCACCCAAATGGTCCTTGCCCGTCGGCAGCGTGATCTCGGAACACAGGTTAGAGGTCTTCACCTCTAATCCTGCCAATTTGTGATGCTCTGGCCGGCCGCGGTTCACCTGATCGATGAATATCAGATAGGGCTCGCCCGTTTCTACACGTGCCGTCAACAGCCGAATCCATAGTCCACGGGCCGACACCGTACGCTGCACGGTACCGTCGCGCGGACTCACCAGCGGCCACATCGCGTCGGCCTGCACGGCACGCATAAACGCATCCGTCACCGCCACACCATGGTGCAAATTCAAGGCCTTGCGGTTGTAGTCGCCGCCGGTCGGCCGCCGCAGCTCAATGAATTCCTCGATCTCCGGATGATGGATCGGCAGGTACACCGCCGCAGACCCTCGTCGCAGACTGCCTTGGCTGATCGCCAAGGTCAGCGAATCCATCACGCGGATGAACGGCACCACGCCAGACGTCTTGCCATTCTGCCCGACCTTCTCGCCGATAGAGCGCAGATTGCCCCAATAGCTGCCAATGCCGCCACCGCGCGCCGCCAGCCACACATTCTCGGTCCAGAGCCCGACTATGCCATCCAGATCGTCGCTCGCCTCGTTCAGATAGCAGGAAATCGGAAGCCCACGCGTTGTGCCCCCGTTCGAGAGCACCGGCGTAGACGGCATCATCCACAGCTTTGAGATATAATTATACAGCCGCTGCGCATGCGCCGAATCATCAGCGAAATAGGCTGCAACTCGAGCAAACCTGTCCTGAAACGATTCGCCAGGCAGCAAATACCGATCCGCCAGCGTCGCCTTACCAAACGCCGTCAACAGCGCGTCGCGGCCACGATCAATGTGAACGCGATTGCTCTGGTCCTGGTATTCATCCCGTTGAAACAGCGACGGTTCGTCAGGCGTTTCCAGGGCGGATATGGTGGGAGGTGCAGGTCGGTCCATGATCCTTTTGCGCATCAACGCGCCGACATGTGGTGCGGTATTTGAACATAGAAGGAACAAGGGCGGACTGCAAGTGTTACAAAACCCTCTAATCGTCGAAATTGCATCCCTGGAGGCCGCCTGATAGCCTGCACCATCCAGTATTTTTGAAGGCGCACAATCCCATGGCAACCCCCATTCATTTCTATAGCGAGGGCCACAAACTTTCCGGCGACCTCTACCTGCCCGCCGACCTGAAACCGGGCGAGCAGCGCGCCGGCATCGTGCTGTGCCACGGCTATACCGGCGTGAAAGATCTCTATCTGCCGGACAACGCCCGCGTCCTGAACGAGGCCGGGTATGTCGTCCTGACCTTCGATTACAAGGGCTGGGGGACTAGCGAAGGCTCACGATCACGCCTCGCACCCTACAGCCGCGTCGCCGATGTGCAGGCGGCCATGACCTATCTCGGCCTGCAGGATTGCGTCGACGAGGATCAACTTGGCATTTACGGCACCAGTTATGGCGGCGCGACCGTTACCTGGGTCGGCGCGGTTGATCCGCGGGTCAAGTGCATCGTTTCCTGCGTTGGCGTTGCCCATGGCGCGCGCTGGATGCGCAGTGTGCGCCGACCAGACGAGTGGGTTGACCTGCACGCCCTGGCCAAAGCTGACCGCGAAAAACGCGTCCTGGATGGCCAGTCGGAGTGGGGCGAACGCAGCATGATTCTGCTGCCCGATCGTCAATCGGCTGAACTTGCGGCTGCGGCTCGCGCTAATAATCCCAACGCTATCAATACCCTGCCGATGGAGTACATTGACGAGACCTTGCAATTCAACCCGGAATGGGTGGTCGACAAGATTTCTCCGCGCCCGATCCTGTTCATCACCTCCGATGACGACCGGCTGGTGCCACCTGAGGAGTCATACTCGCTCTATGAGAAAGCCGGCGAGCCGAAAAAGCTAGTGACGCTGACAGGCGTTGGCCATTACGAGGTGTATGTTGAGCCGGCCTTCAGCCAGGTGATGGATGAGACTGTGGCTTGGTTCCAGCATTACCTACCGGCCAAGCCTTAGCCCCCGGTGTCAGCGCCAGACTTCCCACCGCAGGAATACGCCGCTCGTCTAGAGCGGGCGCAGCAAGCGATGCACGCGGCCGGCCTCGACGCTTTGTGGTTCACGACAGAAGCCGAGGTTCGCTACTTCACCGGCTTCCGCACCCTGTTCTGGCAAAGCCCAACGCGACCCTGGTTCCTGGTAGTGCCTCGGCAGAGCCGCCCCATTGCCGTGGTTCCGGAGATCGGTGCCGCGCTGATGGCGCAAACCTGGGTGGAAGACATCCGCACCTGGTCGTCGCCACACCCCAGTGACGACGGCGTCTCGCAGCTAGCTTCGGTTCTCCGTAGCTTCCCCAAAGTCGGCATGCTCATGGGCGCTGAGAGCAGCCTGCGTATGTCATTCCATGACTTTCAAGCTCTCCGCGCTCAGTTGCCCGGCATAGAATTCCTGGATGCCTCACCGCTCGTCAAGGCGCAGCGCATGATCAAGTCTGAGGCCGAAATCGCCAAGACCCGCGCGATCTGCACCATTGCCTCCAACGCTTTCGCCGAGGCTCCGTCGCTATTTCACGAAGGCCAAACTCTGTCCGACGCCTTCCGGGCCTCCAAAATCGCGCTCTTACGCCTGGGAGTCGAAGACGTCCCCTATCTCGTCGGTGGAGCAGGGCAGGGTGGTTACGCCGACGTTATCTCCCCACCGGGTGAGCAACGCCTGCAACCCGGCGACGTCTTCATGCTCGACACCGGAGCAACACTGCAGGGCTATTTCTGCGACTTCGACCGCAATTTCGCCATCGGCCATGCCAGCGACACAGCCAAAGCCGCCCACAGCACCCTCTATCGAGCGACAGAGGCAGCCCTTGCCATCGCCCGCCCCGGCATCCGCGCATCGGACCTGCACAGGGCTATGGCAAAAGTCATCGGCCAGGTGGATAGCGACGTCGGTCGCATGGGCCACGGCCTGGGTATTCAATTGACGGAGCCCCCCTCACTCGCCACCTTCGACAACACGGTATTGCGGGCCGGCATGATCATCACCCTGGAGCCCAGCGTAACGGTCACACCCGGCCACATGCTGGTGCACGAAGAAAACATCGTCATCCGCGACGGCCCACCGGAACTGCTCAGCCGCCGCACGCTTGCTGAATTGCCGGTGATCTAGGGTCCGACGCTAGAGCTCCACATCGCCCTTAAACAGGCGCTGCGCAATCGTCCGCGCCAGGATCTCGTTGGTGCCGTCGGCCACATTGGCCTGCCGCACCCGCGCGTAGGCCTCATGCAGGCCCAACTCGTTGGTGAAGCCCATAGCGCCATGGGTCTGGATTGCCTGGTCGATAGCCCTCGTTGCAGCCTGTACGGAATAGGACTTGGTCATCGACAGCTCCTTCACCGCCCGCTCGCCCCGATCCAGCAGTTGTGCCACATTAATCCCCATCAGGTGCGCAGCGTGAATTTCCGTCGCGGCATCCGCCAGAGGGAAGGACACACCCTGCAAGTCAGAGATCGGGCCGCCAAAAGCCTGCCGCTGCTGGGCATATTCAATCGCCATCTCCAGCGCCCACCGCGCCAACCCTACCGCGCGCGCTGAGTTGTAAATCCGGCCCATAGAAACGCCCAACAGCCCGATCTTAAAGCCGTTGTGCAGCTCTCCGACCAACTGCCAAGGCTCAACCTTGACCTCATCGAACACCGTAATGCCCTCATAGCCGCCGATATGGCCATGCATGCGGATGATGCTTTCCACTTCAATCCCAGGCGCAGAGGTAGGCACCAAAAACGCGCTGATCCCGCCCCGTTTTTTCGCAGCCAGTTCCGGGTCGGTCTGTGCGAAGACAATGCAATAGTCGGCGATGGGGATGTGTGTCGTCCAGATCTTGCGCCCACTAATCTTCCAACCGTCCCCGTCCGGCACCGCGCGCGTCTGCAACATCGCTGCATCAGAGCCCGCGCCGGGCTCTGACATGCCAAAGCACATCATCTTCTCGCCGGCCATCATGCCCGGCAGGATCTGCGCCCGCGCCTCCTCGGTCACGGCAGAGAGCACCGCGCTCGGCCCAAAAGCCCAATGTGAAATCACAAAATCGCACAGCCAGTTGTGTGGCCCGCACAGGCGATAGACGTGCTCGATCAGCGTGTAATACGCGATCATCCCCAGGTCTGCACCGCCCAGCGAGGCCGGCACCGAGACATTGAAAAACCCAGCCTTGGCAGACGCCATCCGCACCGCCCGGATATGTTCAACTACCGCATCCTCCAATCGCCCATCCAGACGGAAGGTGTTGCGCGGATCGTTGAGCAAGTCGTGGTGCTTCTCATGCCGGCCAATCACTTCGGCCTTGCAAAAGGCCTCAACCGCATAGGTGATCGGCACCAACTCTTCGGGCAATATTGCGGCGATGGCGGTCATGGGCTTGATCCTGCGAAGGGAAGAGGGGTTGCAAAACTCTAACCTCGCGAGCGCACCAACGACAAGCGGTTGCAGCATTGCGTCCGCCGTATCACCATGGCCGTCCCAGTATTTCGCGACTCACCGCAAGGAGCCGTACGCATGCCCGGCATTCTCGAAGGCAAAACCGTTCTCGTGACCGGCGCCGGCCACGGCATCGGCAAGGAAATCGCCCTACTCTCTGCTCAAGAAGGTGCGGCCGTTCTAGTCAATGACCTTGGCGCGTCCACAGCGGGCGAAGGCAGGGACAGCGCCGCTGCAGAGGCCGTCGCCCAGCAAATCCGCGATGCAGGCGGTCAGGCCTCAGCTCACGGCGGCGATGTCTCCTCGTTTGCTGACGCCAAAGCCATGGTCGCCCAGGCCGTCGACAGTTTCGGGCGCATCGACGGCGTCGCCAACATTGCCGGCATCGCTCGCGATGGCTTCTTTCATAAAATGACAGAGGAAGACTTCGACTTGGTCATCGGCGTGCACCTGAAGGGCACGTTCAACGTGTCCCGCGCTGCCGCCGACCATTTCCGCGCGCAGGAGAGCGGTGCCTATGTTCACACCGCCTCCACCGCCGGCCTGATCGGCTATCATGGCATGGCGAATTACGCGGCGGCGAAGATGGGAATAGTTGGCCTTTCCCGCGGCATCGCCATGGACATGCAACGCTTCGGCGTCCGTTCCAACTGCATGGCCCCGCACGCCTGGAGCCGCATGGCTTCCACCATGGTCGCCCGCACGCCAGAGGAGCAGCAGCGCGTTGCCCGTCAGCAACAAATGCTGCCGACCAAAATCGCCGCGCTCAGCGTCTATCTGATGTCTGATCTGGCGAAGGACATCAGCGGCCAAATCTTCGGCTGCCGCCTGAACGAGATCTACCTCTACAACCAGAGCCGCATCGTCCGCTCGGTCCACCGCGCTGAGGGCTGGACGCCACTCGCCGTTCACGAACAAGCCATCCCAGCGATGCGCCCGGCCTTCACGTCCATGCAGAACTCCGCCGAAGTACTGGGTTGGGACCCGATATAGGAATCCCCAACAAAAGCCGAATATGGTAGAATGTTTGCAAAGTGAACAGCATTCAAGGAGTGCGGACATGGACTATTACAATCTGGGCACCTATTCACGCACGGTAACCACATCTTCACCAGACGCCCAATTGTGGTTCGATCGCGGGCTAGTCTGGACCTACGCCTACCATCACGAAGAAGCCATTGTCTGCTTTGAAAAAGCCATAGCGGCTGATCCCGATTGTGCCATGGCCCACTGGGGCATCGCCTACTGCATCGGCCCTAACTACAACAAGCCGTGGGAGGCATTTGAGCCCGAGGAAAAGCCCGATGCGCTCGCCGTAGCCCAAACGGCACTGGCTAAGGCCCAGGCTCTGAAACCGAGCCTGACGCCCTCGGAACAAGCGGTTATCGATGCCCTACAGCACCGCTATCCTGACGATCCGTCCATCGAGGATTTCAGCCCTTGGAATGATCGGTATGCCGATGCCATGCGGGCGGTTCACAAGGCGCACCCGAACGACCTCGATATCTCCGCCCTGTTCGCCGAAGCCATCATGAACCGCACACCGTGGCAGCTGTGGGATCTGGCGACTGGCCAACCGGCAGCGGGCGCTAACACGCTAGAGGCCGTTGCTGTGCTTGACGGTGCGTTCGATGGGCTGGCTGGGGCCTGGGATCATCCGGGCCTGTTGCATATGTATATCCACCTGATGGAGATGTCGCCCCACCCAGAGCGCGCATTGCGCCAAGGCGATCGTCTCAGTACGCTAGTGCCGGACGCCGGCCATTTGCTGCACATGGCAACGCACATAGACGTCCTGTGCGGCGACTACATGAACGTCGTCTCCCGCAATCACAGCGCCATCGTCGCCGACCGCAAATACCTCGCCGCTGCTGGGGCGGAGAATTTCTATTCGGTCTATCGCTGCCACAATTATCATTTCAAAATCTATGGCGCGATGTTCCTCGCCCAACCCCGCGCAGCGCTAGAGGCGGCAGAGGAACTGATCGAGACTTTGCCTGCCGAAACCCTTCGCCCCATGGCGGATTGGTTTGAGGCCTTCGTGCCGATGAAACAGCACGTCCTCATCCGCTTTGGCCGCTGGGACGACATTCTCGCCCAGGCGATGCCGGGGGATCAGGAGTTGTTCGCCGTTACCACCGCCATGATGCACTACGCCCGCACCGTCGCTCTGGCCAACACGCGTCAGATTGCGGCTGCGGAAGCAGAGCGTGATCTGTTCTATGCGGCGCGTGCCCGGATGCCTGAAAGCCGGATGCTGTTCAACAACACCTGCCACGATATCCTGGGGGTTGCGGAGCAAATGCTGCTGGGCGAGTTGGCGTATCACAAGGGCGACCACGAGGCTGCATTCGCGCATCTCCGCCGCTCGGTTGAGATCGACGATAACCTCCCCTATGACGAGCCGTGGGGCTGGATGCAACCCACCCGCCACGCACTCGGCGCGCTGTTGCTGGAACAGGGGCATTTCGACGAAGCCGAAGCTGTTTATCGGGCTGACCTAGGCCTCGACTCAACCCTCAGCCGCGCCTGCCAGCACCCAAACAACGTCTGGAGCTTGCACGGCTTACACGAGTGCCTGCAACGCCGCGGTGAAGCGGCTGAGGCGCTCTATGTGAAACAACAGTTAGACAAAGCGGTCGCCAGAGCAGAGGTGCCAATCCAAGCTTCTTGTTTCTGCCGTGGCCGCGCAGCCGCCTGAAGGGGTTATAGAATGTCTCCCATGAACCGCGCCCTCGAAATTGCAGCGACTGCTGCCGACGAACAGGGCGCCCTGCCGTATGCCGCCGTCGTCGTGCTCGACGGCAAAATCGTCGGGGAGGGGCTGAACCGCGCCATGGCTTTGTTTGACCCCACCAGCCACGGCGAGGTTGAGGCGATCCGCGACGCCTGCAAGCGCCTGGGCACAACAAATCTCAATGGCGCGATCATGTACACAACGGCGGAGCCATGCTCCATGTGCGTTGCCACCATGCTGCTCGCAGGCATTGCAAAGCTGGTGTATGCGGCGGATGCGGAGGATAGCGCGGCCTTCATGGGCAAACTGTCTGCCAAAAACCCCACAGCACGCCGCCGGTTCTCCATGGCGCAGTTGCGCGAACAGGTCGGGCTGCCGGTTGATGCGCGCCCGTATATGCCGATGGAACGGGAAGGGCAGGGGGAGTCTGTGGCGATCTTCACCTCCTTCGCTCAGCGTCATGCTTGACGGCGTCATATGTTCTTGAATGAGAATCGCCTAATTGCCCAAGCCGATTCTCTGACGTGCTTGGATGCGAACAAAGCGCAATGACCATCGCCCTAATGTGAATGAGAATAAACTTTTACGACCAATCTAACTAATTGAAATTTAATATAATTTACTGACACTCGTTAAGGTTTGTAAATATTTGCGAACCTTCTGCAACCCGCACTATCCTGATACCTCAAGCTTTCGCCTAAGTTCTAGCCATAGCGTCCTCAAACTGTTACGATTAGCGTCAGCTCAGAAAAGGCGATGCTACAAGATCTAGCGTGGCCCCCGGGCAAACAATCGCCAGATGTAGCGTGACACGCGTTAGGGCAGAGGAACTTTAAGCTTGGTGGACGAACCCAGAGCACAGGGCAGCGATATCGCGCCTGTCTCCATTGAAGAAGAGATGCAGCGCTCCTACCTCGATTACGCCATGAGCGTGATCGTGGCGCGCGCCATTCCAGATGTGCGTGATGGCCTGAAACCGGTGCATCGGCGCATCCTCTACGCCATGCGCGTCGGCGGCTATGATTGGGCCAGGCCCTACCGCAAATCAGCGCGTATCGTCGGTGACGTCATGGGTCAGTTCCACCCGCACGGCGATACTGCGATCTATGACGCCTTGGTCCGCATGGCCCAGCCCTTCAGCATGCGGTTGCCGCTGATCTCTGGCCAAGGCAATTTCGGCTCGCTGGATAACGACCCAGCGGCGGCGATGCGTTACACCGAAGCCCGGCTCGCCGCGGCGGCTGAACCGCTGCTGTCGGACATCGACAAAGACACCGTCGATTTCCAACCAAACTACGACGAATCCGAGAGGGAGCCCACCGTTCTCCCCGCCCGCTTCCCGAACCTGCTGGTCAACGGCGCCGGCGGTATCGCGGTTGGCATGGCGACCAATATCCCACCACACAACCTGTCAGAAGTCGTCAGCGCCACCCTCGCCTACATGGATGATCCGGAGCTCAGCCTTGAGGAGCTGCTGGAGATTATGCCGGGGCCAGACTTCCCCACTGGCGCGCTAGTCATGGGCCGCGGCGGCATCCGCCAGGCCTTCGCCACCGGTCGCGGCACCGTCATCATGCGCTGCCGCCACGAGATTGAGCAGCGGCCAAACAACCGCGAAGCCATCATCCTCACCGATGTGCCCTACCAGACCAACAAAGCCAAAATGGTGGAGCGCATTGCCGAGGTGGTGAACCTCAAGCTGATCGAGGGTATCAGCGACCTGCGCGACGAGAGTGACCGTCGCGGTATCCGCGTCGTGGTTGAGCTAAAACGCGACGCTGTCACTGATGTGGTGCTGAACCAACTGTTCCGCTTCACGCCGGTGCAAAGCACGTTTTCCTACAACATGTTGGCGCTAAACGGGGGCAGGCCAGAATTGCTGCCGGTTAAGGGCGTACTGCACGCCTTCTGCCGCTTCCGTGAGGAAGTCATCACCCGCCGCACCGCCTACGAGCTAGGCAAAGCGCGGGAGCGTGCGAACATCTTGCTGGCTCTAGCAGTGGCCGTCGCCAACCTCGATGACATCATTGCCCTGATCCGTGAGGCGCCAGACCCGGCAACAGCGCGCGCAGGCCTGATGGCTCGCCTCTGGCCGGCTGGTGAAGTCGCACCTCTTATCGCCCTAGTCGATGACAGCGCAACGTCTCGTGATGACGGCAATTATCAGCTCAGCCAGGTCCAGGCTCAATCCATTCTCGACCTGCGCCTGCACCGCCTAACTGGGCTGGAGCGGGACAAGATTGATTCTGACCTGCGCGAAACCGTGTCCCATATCGAGGATTATCTCGACATCCTCGGTAATCGCGAACGCGTCCTCGGCATCATGCGTGAGGAGCTAGAAGAGGTCCGCACCCGGTTCGGCAATGAACGCCGCACCGAAATCATGGATGCGGATGCCGACCAGGACGACGAAGACCTGATCCAGCGTGAGGACATGGTCATCACGGTCAGCCAGCAGGGCTATATCAAGCGCGTGCCGCTGACCAGCTATCGTGAGCAGCGCCGCGGCGGCAAAGGCCGATCCGGCATGTCCACGCGGGATGAGGATTTCGTCGCCGACGTCTTCGTCGCCAACACCCACTCACCCGTGCTGTTCTTCTCGTCGCGCGGGATGGTCTACAAGCTCAAGACCTATCGCTTACCCATAGGCACACCCCAGGCCCGCGGCAAGGCGATGGTCAACCTGCTCCCGCTCAGCGATGGGGAAACAATCTCCACCGTACTGCCTCTGCCGCTGCCCGATGATGATTCTGAGGGCATGGAGGAGATGGACATCGTCTTCGCCACCGCTACCGGCAACGTGCGCCGCAACAAGCTCTCCGACTTCACCAACGTCATGTCGAACGGCAAGATCGCGATGAAGCTGGACGAGGGCGATAGCCTGATCGGCGTCGCACTGGCCGCACCAACGGACCACTTCCTGCTGGCGAGCCACCAAGGCAAGGCCATCCGCTTCCCCGTGACCGATGTTCGGGTCTTTGCCGGTCGCGCCTCAAACGGCATCCGCGGCATTGCACTGGCACCCAAGGACCACGTGATCTCGCTGACGATCCTGCACGGTGCGGAGATCGATACGGACACACGTGACGACTATCTGCGCATGGCCGCCGCCCGCCGTCGTGATGAAAGTGGCGATCTGGGCGACGACCAACCGCTGGATGAGGCCGTGTTCGCGCAGTTGCTCGAGGCAGAGGAACTCATCCTCTCAGTCGCCGACGATGGCTATGGCAAGCGCACCAGCGCCTATGACTACCGCGTCACCAAGCGCGGCGGTAAGGGCATCGACCTGATGGATCTGATGCCCAAAGCCGGCGTCGTGGCCGCCTTCCCGGTCAGCGATACAGATGGTTTGGTGCTGGTGACGGACGGCGGGCAATTGATTCGCGTGCCAGTCGAGGATATCCGTATAGCTAGGCGCTCCACCCGCGGTGTCCGCTTGTTCTCGCTGGGCGAGGGCGAACGGGTAGTCTCGGTCTCCAGGATCGCCGAAGAAGAATAGGGTGCAGCGCGCAAAGCGCCGTCTGTATCAGACATCACGCAGCAACAGAGAGTACCCATTGTGGACGGGCACATCGCGCTTTATCCGGGAACCTTCGACCCGGCAACCAAAGGCCATACTGACATTATCAAGCGGGCCGCAGCCGTAGTCGACAAGCTGTATGTCGGGGTCGCGGGCAACGCTGGCAAGGGGCCACTGTTCAGCGTTGAAGAGCGCGTCTCCATGGTTCAGGACGAAATCGACGCGATGGAGAACCGCACACTGGCTGCGAATATCTCCGTCGTTGTCGTCGATGGCCTGTTGGTACACAGCGCCCGAAAACTGGGTGTAACAGTGTTGGTACGTGGCTTACGGGCCGTGTCAGATTTCGAGTACGAAATCCAGATGGCCAGCCTGAACAAGTCTTTAGACTCTGGTATCGAAACCATCTTCTTAATGGCAAGCGACCGACACCAGTTCATCTCGTCCCGCTTCGTCAAAGAGATTGGCTCGCTTGACGGCAAGATCGATGACTTCGTCTCGCCCCTGGTCGCCAAACGGCTGCACGACAAGTTTGGCTCCGGCAAAACAGTCCAGGCGGGCGCTGCCTCCAAGGCTTATTAAATAACCAGTTAGAGAGTTTTCCTTATGTACGATCTCGTGATTCGCGGTGGCCAAGTCATGCTGCCCGCCGGGTTGTTGCCTTGTGATATAGGTGTGCGCAGTGGAAAAATCGCCAAGTTGGGACCTATCCCAGCCGGGCAGGGCGCCACCGAACTCGATGCGACAGGCCTGACGATACTCCCTGGCATGATCGACACGCAGGTGCACTTCCGGGAACCTGGTGGTGAACATAAGGAAGACCTTGCAACCGGTTCAAAAGCTGCGGTTTTGGGCGGGATTACTGGCGTCTTTGAGATGCCAAATACCAACCCTTCGACCAGCACCCCGGAAGCTCTGAAAGACAAACTCGACCGAGCCAAAGGCCGGATGTGGTGCGAGCACGCGTTCTACGTCGGCGCGACACCGGACAACATCACAGCACTGCCATCGTTGGAACGCCTCCCAGGCGCTTGTGGCGTGAAGCTGTTCATGGGATCGTCCACGGGGTCGCTTCTGGTCGAAGAACCGGGCGCCATCGCTGGCGTATTGCGGAACGGCCACCGTCGCGTTGCTGTGCATGCGGAAGATGAAGCACGGCTGCGGGAGCGCAATCCGATTGCGCAATCCGCCGGTCATCCGCGAGCTCACCCTGACTGGCGTGACCCGACAACTGCTCTCAACGCAACGCGGCAAATCGTTGAACTCGCCCGAAAAAGTGGCCGGCGCATTCATGTGCTACATATCTCGACTGGTGACGAGATGGACTACCTCGTCGACCATAAGGATATCGCCACGGTCGAGGTCACCCCCAATCACCTAACCCTGACAGCACCGGATTGCTATGACCGCCTTGGCACAAACGCTCAGATGAACCCACCGGTTCGGGATGCAACGCATCAGGCTAGAATCTGGCAGGCGGTGGCCGACGGAACCGTGGATATTTTGGGGTCCGATCACGCGCCGCATACGGCAGAGGAAAAGGCCAAGGCCTACCCCGGCAGCCCATCCGGAATGCCAGGTGTGCAAACAACATTGCCCTTGATGCTGACCCATGTCGCGGAAGGACGGTTGACCCTGCAACGGCTTGTCGATCTGATGGCGCACGGGCCAAACCGGGTATTTGGCATTGCGAATAAAGGCCGTATCGCAATCGGTTATGACGCGGACTTCACCGTGGTTGACCTGATGGCCGAACGTGTGATTGAGCAGGATTGGCTCGCCAGCCGGGCAGGGTGGTCGCCCTATACCGGCCATAAGTGCAAGGGCTGGCCGGTCGGCACTATCATCCGTGGACACCATGTCATGCGCGATGGTGAGGTGTTGGGCACAGCGATTGGTGAGCCAATGCGCTTCCATGATACACTGGAGCGCACAACCGACTAGATAACAATTTGAGGATCAGGCAGATGCTGACAGATCGCTACGGCAATGAATTGGCGACAAGGTCTACTGAAACGCGCGACCTCTATGTTGACGCGGTTGATAAACTGCTAGGCGCCGCGCCGGACACGCGCGAGGCGTTCGAGGCTGTCACCGCATCGGATCCGAACTTTGCCCTTGGCCATAGTAGCTTAGCCCGTGCCTGTCAGATTAAGGGAGATCCGACCGCCGCCAAAGCTGCTATGGCGACGGCACGGTCCCTGACGGAAGGTTTGAGCGCGAAAGACGCAGCGCACATCAACGCCCTGGGCCTTTTGATCGATGGCAATGGCGCTGCAGCCTATCCAGCGATCCGCCAACATGTGGCCGAGCATCCCCGTGACGTGCTCGTCGCACAGACCTGCACCAGCGTGTTCGGCCTGATCGGGTTTTCCGGCCGTCCGGGGCGTGAAGCGGAATTGCTCGCCTACACAACCAGCTTGGCGCCGCATTATGGCGACGACTGGTGGTTTCTCAGCCAACACGCGTTTTCGTTCTGTGAAACCGGCCAGTTAGACCGCGCCGACGAAATGATTGACCGGGCACTCGTCGTGAACCCACGCAACGCCCACGGCGCTCATGTCCGCGCGCACGTCTATTACGAGGCTGGGGAGCCGGCTGCCGGGATGTCTTTCCTGGAAGGATGGCTGCCGGACTATGACCAGGCCGGCCTCATGCACAGCCATCTATCCTGGCATTTGGCGCTATGGAAGCTTGGCCAGGGCGATATCGATGGGGTCTGGTCACTTGTCGACCAGTACATCCGGCCGAGCGCGTCGCAAGCATTTCCCTTGATCGTGCTGACCGACTATGCCGCGATCCTCTATCGGGCGGAATTGGCCGGCGTGCCTGTGCCGGTAGAGCGTTGGAAGGTGGTCAGCGACTACGCCCACAAACATTTCCCCAATTGTGGCGTCGCTTTTGCCGACGTCCATGCGGCACTTGCCTATGCGATGACTGGCGAGACTGACGCTCTGTCCAGGATCATTGCCAATCCGGCCGGCCCCGCCGGTGACGTTGTGAAGGAGGCTGCAGCAGCTTTTCAGGCGATTGCTGCCGAGGATTGGAGTGGCGCTGCAGATCATCTGGCCGCAGCCATGGCCGACCATGCTCGCATCGGCGGCAGCCGGGCGCAGCGCGACCTGCTGGACCATTCAATGCTGGCCGTCATGCTCAAACTTGGGCGCAGCGACGAGGCACGACGGTTGTTAGCCCTTCGGCGACCTGTGCAGTCGGCGAACCCGCCGGTTGCGGGAATGGCTGTCGCCTGAGCCTCATCCTAAAAGCGCTTCGATGAGACGCTGGGGCAGGCGGCTCGCTAGGCTTTCGCCCTACGCTGCATCGGCCTATACCCTAGTTTCAGATTTCAATCCGCGCACGCGAGGGTGCTATGGCACAGCCATACTACATCACCACGCCGATCTATTATGTGAACGATGCCCCCCATATCGGCCACGCCTACACCACGTTGGCGTGCGATGTGCTCGCGCGTTTCAAACGAATGGACGGCTACCGTGTGCATTTCTTGACTGGTACCGACGAGCACGGCCAGAAGGTAGAGAAAGCTGCGGAGGTCGCGGGAGTTGACCCGCAGACGTTTGTTGATCGGGTGAGCCAAAACTTCCGCGATCTGGCGGAGAAGATGAACTTCTCCCACGATGACTTCATCCGCACGACAGAGGAACGGCACACGAAAGCCTGTCAGGCTCTGTGGTCCAAACTGGTGGAAACGGGCGATATCTATCTGGGTGCCTATGCCGGCTGGTACGCAGTTCGGGATGAAGCGTTTTATACGGTTGGCGAGCTAACCGACGGACCCAATGGCGAAAAGCTAGCTCCCACAGGTGCACCAGTTGAATGGGTGGAGGAGCCGAGCTATTTCTTCCGCCTTTCAGCCTGGGGCGACCGATTGCTGGGATATTACGACGCCAACCCAGATTGCATCGGCCCAGCCAGCCGCCGCAATGAGGTGATGAGCTTTGTGAAGGGCGGTTTGCAAGATCTCTCCGTCAGCCGTACATCCTTTAAGTGGGGTGTGCCGGTGCCCAACGATCCGGATCACATTATGTATGTTTGGTTGGACGCGCTGACTAACTATGCGACGGCGGTTGGTTTTCCAGATATGGAATCCGACGATTTTACAACGTTTTGGCCATGCAACCTTCACATGGTCGGTAAGGACATTGTCCGGTTCCATGCCGTGTACTGGCCAGCCTTCCTCATGGCTGCTGGCATCGCGCCGCCGACCAGGGTCTACGCACACGGCTGGTGGACGAATGAGGGGCAGAAGATCTCCAAAAGCCTCGGCAATGTGATCAAACCGGATGATTTGGTTGAGCAATACGGGTTGGACCAAGTGCGGTTCTTCCTTCTGCGCGAGGTGCCGTTCGGCAATGATGGGGATTTTGCTCATGCCTCGATGATTAGCCGTATGAACCATGAATTGGCCAATGATTACGGCAATTTGGTCCAGCGCAGCCTGAGTATGGTCAGCAAGAATTGCAGCGGAGCAGTGCCAGAACCCGGCGCCTTTACAGATGAAGATAGGGCTTTGTTAGAGCCGGCCGAACGCCTCGTCGAAACCATGCGGCCATTGATGGACCGCCAGGCCTTCCATGAGGCGCTCGAGGCCATCTGGGTGGTGATCCGTGCCGCCAATGGCTATGTGGATCACCAGGCGCCTTGGGCCTTGCGAAAGACCGACGAGCCGCGGATGCGAACCGTGCTCTATGTGCTGGCTGAGACGATCCGGCATTTGGGTTTGGCGACTTTACCTTTCATGCCAGAAACATCCGATAAAATATTGGATCAGTTGGCTGTCCCTGTGGAGAACCGATCGTTCGCAAGTGCAGGTAAATGCGGAGCTTTGCAACCTGGTACCGCATTGCCTAAGCCTCAAGGCGTGTTCCCACGTTTCGTTGAAGAGGCGGCATAGCGGACCGATGCTTGTTGATAGCCACTGCCACCTCGATTTCCCGCAACTCTATGATGATCTCGACGCTGTCATAGCGCGGGCTGGAAACGCCGGCATCGGCTGCATGCTGACGATCTGTACGAGTGTGGCGGCGATCCCGAAAGTGCTTGAAATTACAGAGCGCTATCCTCAGGTCTTTGCAGCGATTGGCATCCATCCACACAATGTTGAGGCGCACGGTGTGCTGTCGGTTGAGGAGATTGCCAGCTGGGCGGAGCATCCCAAGGTCGTTGGGATCGGCGAAACTGGTCTGGATTATCATTATGACAAAAGCCCTCGCGATTTGCAGCGCGCCAGCTTTGTCAACCATATCGAGGCTGCTCGGCTGACCGGTCTGCCGTTCATCGTTCACACACGCAACGCAGACGCTGATACCGCCGCGATTTTGGATGAAACCTGCGGTGCGGAGCCTGTGCCCGGTCTGCTGCACTGTTTCAGTTCTACCCAGGGATTGGCTGAGCATGCGGTTGGCCATGGGCTCTACGTGTCGTTTTCAGGGATCCTGACATTCCGCAATTCAGAAGCTATTCGCCAGACCGCTCGCGCATTGCCGATGGACCGTTTGTTGGTTGAGACCGATGCGCCGTATTTGGCACCGGTGCCAAAGCGCGGAAAATCCAATGAACCGGCGTTTACGGCCTTTACCCTGGCCCAGTTGGCTGAGGTTCATGGCGTTGCGGATACCGATATGCGGTTTGCGACCTCGGAGAACTTCTTTCGGCTGTTTTCTAAGATTGAGCGGAGCGCTCTTTAGTACCAGGCCTTTGAAAAAGACGTTTATGGCCGAATTCCGCCCAGGGATGTTTGTGGCGGTGTTGTCATTGAGGTCTGACCGTGCCGGGCAAACCCGTAACCGACCAGCAAGTGAGCTTCTACATGAATGACCGCGTTCATCGCCGCCGCTCGTGCAGGCTTCAGCGAGCGCACGGCGCGCCGGATTGACGGCGATCCCCGGCTGCCCTCACATGTAGTAGTTCAGACGTCATCTGACAGTCGGCGGTTTTGGGCGGTGTCTGTCGGGTCAAGTTCAGGTGATGAACTTTTCCCTCCAGATCTCTTTGCCGTCGATCAGGGTCTGGATCGGCGTTCTGACGCAACAGATTTTGCCCTGGTGCGTGCGCTCGTGGTTGTACTGGCGCAGCCACTCATCAAGATCGGCCTGCAGCGCTTCGATGCTCTCGGCCATGGCGTTATCGTAGGAGTCGCCGACAGTGCCGACCGATGGATCGATGCCAGCGTCAACCAAACGCTCTGTATAGCGAACGGATAGATATTGGGAGCCGCGGTCTGAATGATGTGGCGGAATGATGGATCAGTCCACCACCTTTCTGTGGCCGTCGCTGGCAGACCGCCTGGTTCAGCGCGTCCAGCACGAACAAGGTTGTCATGGACGTCATGGACGTCATGGACGTCGAGACCCGCCAACCGACGCTCTTGCGGGCAAAGACGTCGGTAATGAAAGCGACATTAACCATGCCTTGCCATGTTGTTACATAGGTAAAATCTTCAATCTGTTACCCGGTAGGCGATGCCGGCATCGCCGTAAGGGCAGAGCTGGTTTGGCGACTGGGCCGTGAAGTCCCGGTTCACCTAGTCATCAGGGCAAGGGTGAGGCGAGCCGCGTCTATGTCAGACGATGTCATGCTACAGCCCCCTCTGTGATCAGCGTATTGTTCAGAAGCTGGTTGTAGGACGACAGCTCCGGCAGGTGGACTGCAATCGCGGGCACGCTGTCCGGTGACGGTGCAATGAGCGCGCGCAGGGCCGCGATGTCAGGCAGTCGTTGCTGGCGAAGGTCCTCTTCGAGTTGGGCTGCAACCACTCTCTAAACATCGGAATATGTAAATATTGCAGGTAAATTTTATTTCTTGTTTAGCCCGAATTCACGGGTGTGCATGCGGTTTTTCTAGGTGTTCTCCAGCACGATTACATCGGTTGCGTCCAGATCGGGTGCTAGTAATTGCAGGATTGAGAAGCGAAAATTGCGGGCATCAAGCCCCTGTAACCCAACATTACCGCCATGGCTACTTGCAGCATACTCCTGCCATCGTTGCAGCAAGTTCTGTTCACCATATGCAGAACCAACGTAGCCGCGGCGGCTATGCGTATCAAAAACATGGTAGATCGCTCGCCATTGTCCGAGAGTGAGTTTCCAAGACATAGGCAGGTGTTGCAATTCGGTCCAATTCAGAACAAGCTCGTTCCACAAAGGCACGTCGGTTGTGAGTGTATCGTGCTCAGAAATCGCTAACACCTGAAGATGATTGCGCTCCGACCGTCGCCACCAGGAAAGTTCGCCTCCCGGCCAATTTATGACCAGGCGACCAATGTAATCTCTCAGCAGGTCAGTTCGCTCTAGATCGAACCAATATCGGGTATCTCGAATATCGGCATCAGCCATACCCATTTCCGTCAGACGCTTGACCGCGGGCTTTTGGAGGAATGTGTTCCGCGTGACCAATTCCTGACCTTTTCGTCTGAAAAGCCCAACAAAGACAGCGCGGCCCGACGCATAGCCTATGAATGCTGCAATAAAATCGATCGACAGAAATGCTTTCTCAAGCTTCGGTCCCTGCACCTGTTGATAGGCGTTGAATAGATTGGGCTGCTCAGCTGCCAGCCAAGGCAGCACACGGCGCAGCTTTTTTTCTTTAGGGCGATGCCGAAGTACAATCACCTTCGCTGGATCAATTCCTTCGAGGCCGAGTAGACAATTGAACTGAAGAGATGCCATCGCACAGCCTTCAGATGGTCTATCCCACCATCAAAATATGTAGATACCGCGGCCCGTGCGCTCCCCGGATATTGACGGCTTCGATGTCAGCCGTGCCGCTGGTGCCGGTGACCAGGCTCATGATGCGGGGCAATTCTGGAGCATCCGGCGCGAAGACGCTTTCCAGATAGCGGCTGATGCCGTCTTTACGCACCACAGCCACATGATGTAGGCCCAGGAAATTGTGCAGCATCGGCGTGTCTGGGCCGGAGCGGAAGATCAGGCTGCCGGTCTCGGCAACCCCGCCCTCTGCCAAGGTCACGGCTACTGGCTGGTTAGGCGTGATGGCGGCGGAGGCGGCGATACCGCTCCAGTCCAATCCCGCGAGCACCGGCGCGATGGCGGCCTCTGCGGGCAAGCCTTTCTCTGCCAGATAGGCTGCGACGGCTCCCGGCACATCCTCCAATGTCGCGATATGAGCGACCGTCGCGGTCAACCGCTCGGACGTTGCCATGGCTTCAAAGCGGGTGAGGGTGTCTTGCTCGGTAAACGTCGGCTGCGTGGCGCTGGCATCAGGCACCAGAGCGGCGCGCTCGGCGGCGATGGCTTGCGCAGAGGGCAAGGGTTCGCCCCGAGCCTCCGCAATGCGGGCGAATATCTTGCTGCGGGCATTACTCATCGCTTGGCCCTCTGCTGCGCTTTGTATTGCTGCATGAAGGTTGGGCCGGTCGGGGCTGGGAAGTCCCGCCCTTGAGTCCAGCCGCCGGCCAGCGGCAGCTTCGCAATCATCGGGCGCCCTCGTGACCAAAGCCGCAGCGCCCGGTTCGCCATCCCAGAAGTCAAGCGGTAGAGCGTCGGCCTCGCCGCCACCCAAGCCCAACCTTGCACCGCCAGCCGCGCCGGCTTCGGCACTAACTTGCGCCGCCATGTGTCGTCCCGCAGCGAGCGGATCAGGTCCGGCAGTGGGATTTTGACCGGGCAGACCTCCTGGCAGCGGCCATTCAACGTGCAGGCGTGCGGCAGGTCCTTGGCCACCTCCAGCGACAGCAGCGCTGGCGTCAGTACGCTGCCCATCGGCCCCGGATAGGTTGCGCCATAGGGGTGGCCGCCGATTGCGCCATAGACTGGACAATGGTTGATGCAGGCAGCACAGCGGATGCAACGCAGCATCGGGCGCATCTCGGTCGCCAGCATTTGCGTGCGGCCGTTATCCACCAACACGATGTGCATGGACTCCGGTCCGACGGTCTCGTCAGCCCGGCGGGGGCCAGTGAAGAAGCTGGTGTACTGCGTAAACTCCGTGCCCAAAGCAGACCGAGCCAGGAGGCGCAGCAACACCAATGCATGCTCTGGCTCCGGCACGATTTTCTCGATGCCAGCGGTGACGATGTGCATGCGCGGCAGTTCGGTGGTCAGCTCCGCATTGCCCTCGTTCGTGACGGTGCAGATGCTGCCGGTTGAGGCAATCAAGAAGTTCGCGCCGGAAATACCAACGTCTGCGGCGACGTATTTCGGCCGGAGTTCTCCGCGGGCACTCTCCACCAGTGTGCCAACTTCACCATCGATCTTCGGCTCACGATGGTGCTCGGCGAAGAGGTCGGCGACTTCCTCTCGCGTTTTGTGCATGGCCGGGATGACGATGTGCGAGGGCGGCTCGTCGGCTAGTTGGATGATGTGTTCGGCCAGATCGGTCTCGACCCGCTCAATGCCGGCAGCAGCGAGAGCGCCGGGCAGGCCGATCTCCTCCCCCAGCATGGACTTGACCCGCGTTACCGACTTGGCGTCGGCCTGGCGGCAGAGGTCGATGACGATCTTGCAGGCCTCTTCCGGCGTTTCCGCCCAGTGCACGACCGCACCGGCGGCGGTGGCGTTCTTCTCGAACTCGGCCAAGTAGTGATCAAGGTGGGCGAGCGTGTGGTCCTTGATGCGAGCGCCAACGTCCCGGGTTACTTCGAACTCGGGATAGGCCTTAAGCACGTCGACGCGGCGGCTCTGGAGCAGGCCGGTGGTGCGATCGAGCGCGATCTTCAGCGAGGGCTTGGTGACAGCCTCAGCCGCGTCACGCTTGAAATTGGCTGGAGAGCGGAGCGCGGTGCTCATTTGCCGGCCACTCCCTTGCCGTCGGCCATTCCAGCCAGGACTTCGACCGGATGAAACACACGGATATCCCCCCGGCCCTCGCGGGAGAGCTTTCCGGCGATGTTCATCAGGCAGCCGAGATCGGCGGCCAGCAGCGTATCCGCGCCGGTCGCCGCGATCTGGCGCGTTTTGTCAGAGACAATGGCGGTGGAAATCTCCGGGTATTTCACTGCAAACGTGCCGCCGAAGCCGCAGCACGCGTTCTCAGCCTCCAGCGGAACCAATTCAAGGCCTTCGACTTGTTCCAACAGCTTCAGCGGCTGGGCATAGATGCCGAGTTCTCGCAGGCCAGCGCAGGTGTGGTGGTAGGTGGCTTTGGCTGGGAAGCGTACGCCCTCCGGCTGCCATTGGCACAAATCTGCCAGGAAGGAGAGAATCTCGTATGATTTTTCCGCCAATCGCTCAGCCCGCATCCGCCACTCTGGCTCGTTGGCGAATAATTCCGGGTAGTGCGTCTTGACCGTGCCAAGGCAGGAGCCTGACGGCGCAACCACATAATCGAATGGCTCAAACGCTGCGACCAGGCGCTTGGCCAGAGTCTTCCCCTCATCTCTCGCGCCAGAGTTCAGGGCAGGCTGGCCGCAGCAGGTCTGAACCTCCGGCACCGAGACGCGGCAGCCGGCCTGCTCCAGCAGTTTCAGCGTCGCAAAGCCGATCTCTGGCCGCATAGCATCGACCAAGCATGTGACCAGCAATCCGACATGGGGGTGTTCTATCGTCATGCAGATGTTCTAGCGCCCCGGCTCAGCGCTGGCGAGCGCGGGCCAAACTCCGTCCACTCAACGCGGCAATCGGCCCAAGCGCCAGCAGGTGCGCAGCCATGGCTCCGAACGCTCCAAACTGCACAGTCAGTGGCCAGGCCAATGCGATGAATATCCCCAGCAACAGCCAGGACGCCCGTGCCCGGCAGGTCTCAAGTTGGCGGGCAGTCAACTCGATCCACTGACCGGCGACAAAGCACCGTGCAGCCAGCACCAACCCCGCCAGTTGGATGACCGGCGCTGCTGCTTGGTAGGAGGGGCCAAGAACAGACGGCTGGACCAATGGCAAGACCAAACAGAACGCCGCTAATCCCCCTGCTGAG
>CALKDI010000150.1 GCA_938084065.1 uncultured Alphaproteobacteria bacterium | reverse complement strand
AACAACGAGCCGCAAGTCCCCGGACGCTGCCACATCTGCTGCCGCTCTAACGATACTTTCTTCGTCTTCGAAATTTATGGGTGTTTCTGACGACCGGCTATAACCCCTTACGGTTTCGAAGCAGTCGTCTGCCAAAAGCGCGTTGGCTATCGCAGCCCCAATACCTCCCCCAGCGCCAAACACCACAGCGGTGCCACCCTTGGGGAACGAGCCTAGGCTAGCCTGGATACTGACATCGGCTTTCGTTGGGTCCGACAATACTGGATCTCCATCGACGGTTGCGCGCTGGCGCCATGTGAGCCTTGGCAATTCATTTGAAAACCACCTGCAGAGCTTTTACGTAGACAGAACGCAGATCGATGAAGGAAGCGATCGCGACACAGGTTCGGCATGTGCTTGGGCCAGATCGACTATAGCGTTGCCATTTTCGATCACTACACAATCAAATTGAGACTTCACTATGACTGGGTTCGTCACCACCGCACCAGCCAATAACAAGATACCTCGCCCGGTGCTCTGGCTGGGGGCGCTCGGTCTGCTGCCGTTCGTTGCTGCGATGCTGCTGGCTGTTATGGCGCCGTCGATCAAAGAAACTGCCGTGGCAGCTTTGATCGCTTATGGTGCTGTGATCCTGTCCTTTCTTGGCGGCACACTCTGGGGGCTTGTTATTGGCCGTGCTGGAGATGATCGCATGGGCGGTCTGCTCGTACTGAGCGTCGTACCGAGCTTGATAGGGTGGGTGTCGCTTCTACTACCCCCTGTTATGGCTCTCGTCCTGCTCGCATTATCATTCGGCTGTTGGTTTGTCGTCGATACGAGGATGGCGAAGCAAAAAATCGCACCGCCATGGTACCCACGGTTGCGATTGCCTCTTACGGTGATTGTGGTCTGCTGCCTCGCTCTGGCGGTATTTTTCAATGCTTAGCCGGGCATGGGGCATGGCGTTGTCTAGCGCCGAAGCGCCCGTTGCAGGGACGGCCGAATAAGGAGGAACCCCCGGTAAGCTCGTTCCAGTACCCATGGCAATGGCGGCAACCGCGCGATCTTGGCCAGCCACTGAAAGCCTGGGATATGAGCCCATAGAGCGATGAAGGCGTTGGCGCCGGAAAGTACCTGACCGCCCGCTGTCTGCACGTGAAAACGCGCGAGAGCGTCGTCCTTTTCCAGCCCGCCCGGCAGCTGACACGCTTCGGCCGCTTCGACATCGACCCAACGGATGGAGCCATCCTCGCTCAATCGGCGATAATAGCCGATTTCCCTCTGACAGAGCGGGCATGCGCCATCGTAGAATACGGTGATCGGAGCAGACCGCGGCAGGCTGTGGGAAGTGGTTTGTTGCATCAAAATTGTCCTCAGGTCGTGCTGGCAGATTTAACGGGGAAACGTTGTTGCGAGAAACCGACGCGCATCGGCGGCAACCTCCGCTTTGCGCTCCGCCGCCATCCGGTCCCATGTTCGGTACACAGTGCCCATACGCGGATTGCCCTCCAGCTTTTCCCGATGGCGGGAGATAAAATCCCAATAGAGGTAGTTGAAAGGACAGGCGTCTGGGCCGGCCTTTTGCTTCACTTTGAACCGGCATTGGCCGCAGTAGTCGGACATGCGGTTGATATAGTTACCGCTTGCCGCATAAGGCTTCGATGCAAGTACACCGCCATCTGCGAACTGGCTCATGCCGAGCGTGTTAGGCAACTCGACCCATTCATAGGCGTCGGCATAAACCGCCAGATACCATTCATGGATGGCAAAGGGATCGACACCTGCCAGCATGGCAAAGTTGCCGGTAATCATCAGCCGTTGGATATGGTGGGCATAGGCTTCGTCCAGCGTCTGGCCAATACATGCCGATAGGCAGGCCATATCCGTTTCCCCCGTCCAATAGAAATGAGGTAACGGGTTCTGGTGGTCGAAGAAATTCTTGTTCCCATAGGTCTGGCCTTTGAGCCAGTAAATCCCGCGGACGAACTCACGCCAACCGATGACCTGGCGAATGAAACCTTCGACGGCATTGAGCGGCGCATGCCCGTCACGATAGGCGCGCTCGACCCGTTGGCAAACTTGCAGCGGGTCGAGCAGGCCGATATTCAGATAGATTGAGAGGATGCTGTGAAACAAGAAATGCTGGTCGCTCACCATCGCATCCTGAAAATCGCCGAACTGTGGAAGACGGTCTGAAACGAACTGCTCCAGTGCCTGCATCGCCTGGTCCCGTGTGACGCCAAACCAGAATGGGTCGAGGTGTCCAGGGTGATCCGGAAAAAGTCTGTTGATCAGGTCGATGACGTCCCGCGTGATATCATCGGGGGCGAATGATAGCGGTTGAGAGGGAGACAGGCCCTGCTTCGGCGGCTGACGATTGGCCGCGTCGAAATTCCACTGGTCTCCGACCGGAGTATCGCCCTGCATCAGAAGGCCAGTCTTGCGGCGCATTTCCCGATAGAAAAACTCCATTCGGAGTTGCTTGCGTCCTTCAGCCCAACGCTCGAATTCGTCGGGCGAGCAGATGAAACGGTCGTCCTGCAACAGCTCTACGCGGTAGCCACAATTCGGTATCCACGCCTGAAATGCCTGAAGCAAGCGCCATTCGCCTGGCATCGTGAGGATGATCGCATCACAGCCGTGGCGCTGCGCTGCCCTTTGGATTTCAGAGGTCAGCGTGTTGGGGGTGGCGGAGTCGCCGAGGCGAATATAGTCCACCGTCCATCCATCGGCCTCGCGGTCCGCAGCGAAGTGGCGCATTGCCGACAAAACGAGCGCGAGCTTCTTTTTGTGATGGCGGACATAGGTTGCCTCTTCCAGGACTTCCGCCATAAAAAGCGTGTCTGATGAGCGCTCAAATGATCGGATCGAGGGCGTCGCCAGACTGAGTTGGTCGCCTAAGACGACCCGCAAATACTTCACGCCGCTGCTACTCATGGAACCTGCCGATGTTCAGAAACAGCATAGCCACGATTTTTATTCCTGATGCATGCCAGATCGCACCCGCGATGGCTGGATGGTTTGCGGGACTGAAAATTAGCGGGACGGATTAAACTCCGGCCGTCGCGAGGAACCGGATGGTTTGGCAGCAGGATTGACCGGCTGGCCATGAACACGCTACCAAAGCATTGACGGCAAAACGGTTGTGCAGCGTGTTTGAGCAGAAAGAGGATTCGAATGGCCAAAGGCTACGGAGATACATCGAAAACATCCCTCCTGTCTGAGGAAGAGCTTGGACAAAGCGTCGTCATTTCCGACCCCTCTTTGCCCGATAACCCGATGATCTACGTCAGCGAAGAGTTTGAGAACCAGACCGGCTACTCGCCAGATGAAGCATTGGGCCGAAACTGTCGCTTCCTCCAAGGTCCGGATACTTCACCGGAGGCGCTGGACGCCATCCGAGCCGCAATACGGGCCCAGACTTCGATTACAATCGATATCCTCAACTATCACAAAGACGGCGCCCGATTTTGGAATCTGTTGCGGATACGCCCACTTTACGATCAATTGGGTAACGTTATGTACTTGGTCGGTGCGCAGAACCCAGTGCCTGAGGCGGAGAAGCGGCCCGAGCCGATCGACGACATTGTCGAATGATCCATCGCGCGCGGGGCTCAGTTGCTTTAACCAGTCTTCTCCGCCCGTAGGCCCCGGGATCACGCGTTACGCGCCCCAAACGTCGTCGTAACGGGCCGTTCCGTCTGGCGCAGGGTGATCGCGATAGGTTGAGCGCTGCAGCGCGCCGGCCTTCGCCGCTCCGAACGTGGCGCCGGTGATTAGCGTGCCAGCCGCAAGCAACAAATGT
>CALKDI010000149.1 GCA_938084065.1 uncultured Alphaproteobacteria bacterium | reverse complement strand
TGCTCCGGCTTGGAACGCCTCTGCGCCGGGGCGTAACATAATCAGCGTGCCGCCAAAGCCGACAATGATCGCAGTCCACCGCCGCCAGCCAACGGCCTCACCCAGAAACAGAATGGCGCCGACTGTCGTGAACAGCGGCGTGGTAAAGCTTATCGCTGTGGCGTCAGCCACCGGCAGCAAGATCGCACATAGGAACAGTGCTATCGATGACACCACCATCACCAATGCGCGGGTGCTGTAGAATTTCCAACGGACGATGCCAAACCGGGTTTGCCAGAATTGCGGGATCAGCGGCACAAAGAACACGACGGCAAAGGCATTCCTCCAAAAAGCGATGACAAACACATCCATGCCACCATTCGATAGATGACGAACTGTATTGAGCATCACCGCGAAACTAATCGCGGTCACCGTCATCCAAAAGCCAACCCGCATGGCTGGTGGCCAATTGTTCACGCCAATCTCCCACAGTTCTGTAGAATGCTAGCAAATATCGCAGTTAGGCGTGCGGGAACTATCCCCGTTGCCCACCCTACATCGGCCAGAACAACAGTAACAGCGGAACGCCGGCTGCCACGATCAACAATTCCAGTGGTAAGCCCATCCGCCAATAGTCGCCAAAGCGATAGCCGCCAGGGCCTAAGATCAGCAGGTTGTTCTTGTGGCCGATTGGCGTCAGGAATGCGCATGACGCAGCAACGGCGACAGCCATTAGAAATGGATCCGGGTTCACATTCAATTTGGTAGCGATCTCAACCGCTATCGGCGCGGCGATAACCGCGGTCGCTGTATTGTTCATGACATCTGACAGCGTCATCGTCACGACCATGAGGATGGTCAGCACTGCCCATGGCGCATACCCTTCGGACAAGCTGACAATGCCGTTGGCAATCACCGAGGTTCCACCACTTTGCTCCAGCGCCGCACCAATTGGGATCATCGCTCCCAGTAGGATAATTACGGGCCACTCAATAGAGGTATAGACCTCGCTTGGTGGTACGACGCCAAACGCCAGGTAGGCGACAACCACAGCCGCCAAGGCGACTGGCAAATACACCCATCCAGTGCTGGCCGCCAGGATCGCAGCGGCAAACAAAGCGACGGCCAACCCGGCTTTTTCGCGCCGGATCACCTGCAGGCCGCGCCTAGCCAATTGCAGCGCGCCCAATTGCGTTATCGCCTCTGGCAATGCCGTTTTGCTGCCAAGCAGCAACAGGATATCGCCAGCCTCGAAGCGCACGTGACGAACCCGCTCACGGACGCCGCGACCTTGTCGTGACAGCCCCAACAGCCGCACAGAGCTGAGCGGCCCAACATTCAGGCCAACCGCGGTCCGCCCAGTGGCCAGCGCCCCTTCTGGCAGGACGACCTCTGCCAATTGCAATTGTCCGCCGTGCAGCACATCCTCCGCCTGCCATTCTTCTGGATAGCGCAGGCCCAGCTTGCCACCGATCATATCCAGCTCTGATGGTCCGGCTTGAACAATAATAAGATCGTCGGTTTCCAGCTTTGTGTAATCACCATAGACAGGAATCCGCGCGCCCTTGCGGACGAGGCCCAGCAACTGCCCGTCGGCCTCTTCCACCACAGCTCGAACCTGCGTCCAGGTCATACCAATTGCAGTTCCACCTTCCGATACCTGCAGTTCAGCGACGTAGTCCTCCACGTGTAATAGCGTATCGTTACTGCCTTTCAGGCCAGCGCTTTTCGGGATCAGGCGCCAGCCGATTAGGGCCACGAAAATGACGCCTATGATCGCTAGGGACAGACCTACGGGTGTGAAATCAAACATTCGAAATGGCTCACCCAAAGAATCGCCACGGTAAGCTGCGACCACAATATTCGGCGGCGTGCCAATCAACGTGACCATCCCGCCCAGGATAGATGCGAACGATAGCGGCATCAGGCTGAGTGCGGCGCTCCGTTTTGCGGACCTGGCAGCCTGCAAATCCACCGGCATCAGCAGAGCCAGCGCTGCAACATTGTTCATCACCGCGGACAGGACCGCCGCGAGCATCGCCATAATGCCGATGTGGGCGAACAGCGCGCGGCTACTCTTGATCACCCAACTTGCCACCAATTCGATGACGCCAGAGGCGGAAAGCCCGCGACTGACAATCAGCACCAGCGCGATAACCACCGTCGCCGGGTGGCCAAACCCGCTGAAAGCTTTGTCTGCCGGCACTACACCAGCGATGACGCATGCGACCAGCGCACTGAAAGCGACAACGTCGTATCGCCACCGTCCCCAAATCAGCAGGACGAAGACGCCGCCCAAAATTCCAAACAGGATCGCCTGATCACTGGTCACACTCAATTCCCCGCGCAATCTGCCGTTTTGCTGTTAGCTCACAGTGTACGGCATCATCAATTTGGCGCTACCCGTTCACCGATACCCCGCACATCCATTGCTTTGGTGATTCTTTAAACTACCACTTGCCTTCGCATTTGACATCCGAGGTGGACTGGCGTCCATATCGTTTGGTGAGGTGGCTGATGCGTGATGCTTAGCCGCCAAACGAGCTTTAGAACATGGGAGAATACACAATGCGCGACGTTTTTAAACGCTCCGCCCGCCTGGTTATGGCTGCGGGTTTTGGTGCTTTGGCAGCCGTTGCGGCTCAGCCAGCCGCCGCCGTTGATCCGGTGAAGATTCGCTTGGCCTCGGACCACAATCCGCCGCCGCATCCTGCCGCTATGGCCGAAGAGTTCTTCAAGCTACGCTTAGAAGCTCTGATTCCAGGCAGCGAAGTGCGTATGTATTACGCGTCCTCGCTGTACAAGATCCCGGGCGCGGTCGAAGCTATGACCAATGGCGATCTGGAGATGACATGGGGCCAGTTCGGCAAGTCCGCACAGGTTGACCCGTACATGAGCGTCGTTGTCGGCCCGATGCTGCTGACCACGCCAGGCGCGATCGACAAGATCGACCAGACCGAAACCTTCAAGATGCTGGTTGGCCGCTTCGACAAGCTGCACGGCGTCAAGATTTTCGGCGCGGGTGACCTTAGCTATTACATGGGTGCCGGTTCCGGCTCTCGCTTGCTGGGGCCCGACGATTTCGCCGGCAAGAAGATCCGCTCCATGGGTCCGGCAGAGAATGCCGCGCTCAGCGCATGGGGTGCGAACCCAACCACGATGGCTTTCGGTGACGTGCCGCCGGCCTTGCAGACTGGCGTGATCGACGGCCTACTGACCAGCCTCGGCGGTTTCCGCTCCACCCGCGACCAGGCACCGTTCTTTACGGTTGCTGGTATCAACGGCATCGTCGGTGACTACTACTGGATTGGCGCTTCGAATATCTGGTGGAACTCGCTCAAGGCAGACCAGCAGGAAATCATTTCCAAGCTGATCAAGGACGAAGTGCTGCCGTTCCAGCGCAAAGCCAACTGGTGCAACGACAAGATCTTGCTCGACCAGTACGGCACGACCGATCCGACCAAGCCCGGCATCTATATCATGCAGCAGGCAGAGGCGGACGTTCTGGCCAGAAAGCTTGGCGACGCGACCCAGAAATGGATCAAATCGAACTCGCCGAGCGGCGCACACGAGTGGGTCGACAAGTTCGTGATGGAAGCTAAGGCGCTTTCCAAAGACAACCCAATCGGCAGCGATTGGCTCGAGTCAACTGACTGCGCCGAGATGCAGCCTTGGTTCGCTAAGTACGCGAAAAAGAAGTAAGCTCTATCTCTGCTGCTTCTGCGATAAGCCGGCATCCTTATGGGTGCCGGCTCTTGTTATCGTATCACCCGTTAACCTCTCCGCCAAAGCTGACCCGCTCTTGAGCATCAGGGTCGCGCGCGGCGCCTAATTGGATAAGTGTGACCGATCATGGAGATCGCTCTCGACCGCACCTATAGGGTGTATCGCTGGTTTTTGGACAATATCATTGGCCACGGCGCTGCCATCATTATGCTGGGCAGCGTGCTGTTGGCGATCGCTGAGATTGTCCGCCGGTATATTTTGGGTATCGTGTTTGATTGGGGCCAAGACGCGGTGACCTATTTCACCGTCGGCTCCATCTACCTGTACTTCGCCGTGACCCAGGCCCGCCGCTCTCATTTGGCCGTATCGGCCCTGATGGATTATTTGCGCGGCCGCGGCTTCCTCAAGTTTGTGCTGGTGATCCGCCTTCTCATCACGGCGGGCTCGTTGGTGATGTATTCCGCCATTGTGTATTTTGGCTGGTCCACGATTGAGCGCGCTCAGATGTTGGAGCGCACCACCCAAAGCATGGTGCTGCTAATCTGGCCGTTCCAGTTTGTCCTAATCGTAGGCTTCAGCCTGATGGCCATTACCTGCCTGTTCCAGCTCTACCAAGACTTCCAGGCGGTGCGGAATAAGACTGTCTTTGCCTGGGCGCCAGCCGAAGAAGGCTTGGATGTTTAGCGCTATCGGTTCCGCCAGTTTGTTACACAATTCAGTTCTTCTGAAGGATTAAGCCGCGATGGGTTTCCTCGGCGTTTCAATGATGTCGCTGTTGGCGTTCGGTGCGCCAATCGGTGTCGCCCTGATCGGCGCAGCCATGCTCGTCATTATGGGCGATGGCATGATGTCCATGGGCACGGTGTTCCGTGCGTTCTTCGACTTCACCAACAGCTATACGCTGATGGCCATCCCGTTCTTCATCTATGCCGGCTTCCTCATGGAAAAAACCGGCCTGATTTCTGGCCTGTTCCGCTTCGCAGATGCCGCCGTCGGCTGGTTGCCCGGCGGCTTTGCCTACGCGACATTGCTGGCGGCTGTGATGTTTGGCGCGATCAGCGGTTCCTCTACCGCTATGGCCGCAGCGATGGGCGTGATCGCCTACCCCGAGATGATCAAGCGCAACTATCCGAAATGGATGGCAGCTGGCGTCATCGCCTGTGGCGGCGGTATTGCGCTGCTTATCCCGCCCTCAATCACCCTCATTCTGTTCGGTGTGCTGACCGAGGAAAACATCGTCGCGTTGTTCTTCGCCGGTGTGACGCCGGGCATCATGCTGGCCCTCAGCGATGCGGTGATCATCGTGGGCGTGGCCTGGTATCTCAAGCTGCCTGCGGGTGAATTCAGCATACGCGTCCTGGCCCGAGCGACCCTGGGCGCATTGCCGGCCCTGATGATGCCCGTCGTCATCCTTGGCGGTCTCTATGGCGGTGTCTTCACCCCGACTGAGGCTGGCGCGGCTGCTTGCGCCTACGCTCTTATCTATGGCCTGCTCGTCAAACGGTGGGCGTTCGTTAAAGAGCTGCTGCCGGTCACCCAACGCGCCGTGAACCTGACCGCCGTGGTGTTCTTCCTGGTTGGTTGCGTCGGCGTGTTCCAGTTCTTGCTGGCGAACAAAGGCTGGCCTCAGGATATGGCGGCCTGGGTGGGAACCTTCGGCCTGTCGTCTATGAGCTTCCTGGTGCTGACGATTGCGGTGCTGCTGTTCCTGTCGATGTTCTTGACCGGCGTCGCCATGTTGGTGCTCACCGTGCCGATCATCTACCCGATCTCACTCACCCTAGGCATCGACCCTATTCACCTCGGCATCCTGTTCGCGCTGGCGGTGGAGATGGGCGGTGTTATCCCGCCGGTCGGTCTGAACCTGTTCGCGGTCTCCGGTACCACAGGAGTGCCCCTGACCCAGGTGATGAAAGGGGCCATACCCTTCCTGATAACCGACGGTATCGTGCTGATCCTGATCCTAATTTATCCGGATATAGCGCTCTGGCTACCAAACTTGGCCGTCACAGACGTCTTCGCCAAATAGCAGAAAACAGGCCTCGGGTTCCCATCCGAGGCCTGTTTTCTTACGAGCCCTCGAATGGGCACGGGAATAGCGTTGAATTGTGGAATTTTGTGCAATAGCCTGACCTAAGGTAACTGCTCACCCC